>JAUNUO010000175.1:3014-5125 GCA_030538135.1 Paracoccus sp. (in: a-proteobacteria) | reverse complement strand
TCCAGCAGGATCGCATCCGGCGCGGCCTCGGGTCGGTAATCCAGCGCATCGGCCACCACCAGCCGGGCCGTCAGCCCGCAACGGGTCAGGTTTTCCTGCACCCGCGCCATGCGTGCCTCGGATATATCCACCGCCGTCACATCCGCCCCGGCCGCCGCCAGTTGCAGCGTCTTGCCGCCCGGCGCGGCGCACAGGTCCAGGATGCGTTCGCCGGGGCGCGGGTCCAGCACCCGCACGGCCAAAGCGGCAGCAGCATCCTGCACCCACCAGTCGCCCGTATCATAGCCGGGCAGAGCGGAAACCTGAGTCCCCGCCGCCAGCCGGTGCGATCCGGTCGGCAGAACCTCGCCCGGCGCATCAATGCTTTTCGGGGTCAGGTCCAGCGGCGCACCGGCCTGATGGGCGGCCTCGATGGCGCGGGCGGTAGCGTCGCCCCATGCGGCAGCCACCGGGGCGCGCAGCCAGTCGGGCATTCGCTGCGGCGGCAGGGCATCCCAGCCCTGGGCCACGGCCACCTTGCGCAGCACCGCATTGGCCATGCCCGCGGCCGCCCGTCCGCGCGGGCCAAGGCCGCGCACCAAACCCACGGCGGCGTTGACGACGCCATGCGGCGCCTCGCCCAGATGCAGCATCTCGACCACGGCCATGCGCAGGATGTCGCCCACATCGGGCCGGGGCCGCCGGTCCACCAGCGCCGCCAGCACGGCGTCGGCCCGCCCCGCATGGCGCAGCGTTTCCGCCGCCAGCCGTCCGGCCCGCGCGCGCCCCGCCGGGTCCAGCCCCGCCAGCCGCCCGGCTTGATCGGACAGCGCCACCCCTTCGCGCACGCCGCGCAGCAGCGACAGGGCCGCACGCCGGACCGGATCGTCAACCTTTGCCAAAACCGTTTCCTTCGCCTAAGTTCGACCCATCCGTTAGGCCAAAACAGGGCGCAACGCCATGACCGACCGCACCGACCTGCCCCCCGCCGCGCAACGCGCATTGGCCGAGGCCCAAGAACGCCGCAAGGCAGCCGCTTTGGCCAAGCCCCTGCCCACGGAATACGGCGGGCGCGACGGGCCTGAACCCGTTCGCTTTGGCGATTACGAAAAGAACGGCATCGCGGTGGATTTCTGATGGACTGGCAGAACCGCTCTGCCACCGAACAGGGCCGCGCGATCATGGCCGGTCTGCTGGACCCGGTCGATCTGACGGAAAGCTATCTCGAGGCGGCGCGCCGCCACCGCTATGGCCGCCGCATCTATGCCCGGATGACCCCCGAACGTGCCCGGTCCGAGGCGATTTCAGCCCATGACCGCGCCAAGGCGGGGTTGCGCCGCAGCCTTCTGGACGGGGTGGCCCTGTCGTGGAAGGACAATATCGACAGCGCCGGAACCGCGACCGAGGCCGGATCGCGCCTGCTGGAAGGGCGCACCCCGGTGACCGACGCCACCGTTCTGGCCAATGCCACGGCGGCGGGGACGGTGTGTCTGGGCAAGACCCATATGACCGAACTGGCCTTTTCGGGTCTCGGCCTGAACCCGCGCACGGCCACGCCGCCCAATGCGCTGGACGCTGATCTGGCACCGGGTGGGTCGTCCTCGGGGGCGGCGGTGTCGGTGGCCCTCGGGCTGGCCTCGGCGGCGATCGGGACGGATACCGGCGGCTCCATCCGGGTGCCTGCGGCGTGGAACGGGCTGTGCGGGTTCAAGCCGACGCATGGCGCGGCCCCGGCAATGGGCGTGGTGCCGCTGTGCCGCCGCTTTGACGTGGCAGGCCCCATTGCCCGCACGGTCGAGGATTGCGCCGAGATATTCGCCCTGCTGACCGCGACCCGCGCCCCCGATCTGCGCGGCGCGACGCCGGCAGGTCTGAACCTGTTGGTTCTCGAAGGGGCGCCCTTCGACCAGATCGAACAAGGCCCGGCGCTGGCCTTCGAGGCCGCGGTGGATCAACTGGCCAGGGCCGGCGCCCGGATCAGCCGCGCCGCCCATGACAGCGTGTCCCGCGCGCTGGACCTGTCGCCCATCCTGTTCGCCCCCGAAGCCTATGGCCTGTGGCGCGACCAGATCGAGGCCGCGCCGGAACTGATGCACAAGCCGATCCTGGAACGGTTCCGGGGCGGCAAGGCC
>JAUNUO010000175.1:0-2914 GCA_030538135.1 Paracoccus sp. (in: a-proteobacteria) | reverse complement strand
CGCGCCGGAACTGATGCACAAGCCGATCCTGGAACGGTTCCGGGGCGGCAAGGCCATCTCGGCGCCCGATTACATCGCCGGATGGGAAGCGCTGAACCGCTGCCGCGAAAAATGGGCGGCGGGCACCGCCGGGTTCGACGCGGTGCTGTTGCCCACGGTGCCGATCCTGCCGCCGGATGCCGAACGGCTGACGCAGGACGAGGATTATTTCGTCCACGCCAATCTGTTGACCCTGCGCAACACCCGCATCGCCAACCTGCTGGGCCTGCCCGCAATCAGCCTGCCCACCGCCAGCCCCGGCTGCGGGATCATGGCGATGGGTGCGGCAGGCGGCGATCTGGCGCTGCTGCGCACTGCGGCGGCACTGGAACAGGCGCTGATCTGACCGGCATCTTCGGTTTGCAAATATCCCACGGGGGTGCGGGGGTGTGAAACCCCCGCCCTTCGGGCGCGACATTCCCTTTACCGGGCGGTCACTTTGCCGTAATCTGGCAGTCAAACGGGGCACAAGACCCCAAAAGCGAGGCAGTATGGCATTTCCCGAGCGGTTCTCGAACCTGCCGGAATACGCGTTTCCGCGTCTGCGGGCGCTGTTGTCCGGCATTCAGCCCGGCGGCGACCCGGTGGTTCTGACCATCGGAGAGCCGCGCCACGCCCTGCCCGATTTCGTCGGGCCGGTGATGGCGGCGAACCTGCAAGGTTTTGCCAAATACCCGCCGAACGAAGGCACGCCCGACCTGCTGGCGGCGATTTCGGGTTGGTTGTCGCGGCGTCATGGGCTGGATGTGGAACCGGCGCGGATCATGGCGCTGAACGGCACGCGCGAGGGGTTGTTCAACGCGGCCATCGCGCTGTGCCCCGAACAGAAGAACGGCCAGCGCCCGGCGGTGCTGATCCCCAATCCCTTCTATCAGGTCTATGCGGTTGCTGCCGCGACGGTCGCGGCCGAGCCGGTCTTTGTGCCCGCCACGGCGGCGACCGGCCATCTGCCCGATTACGCCGGCCTGCCGGCCGATCTGCTGGACCGGGTGGCGCTGGCCTATCTGTGTTCGCCCGCCAATCCGCAGGGCGCGGCCGCGGACGAGGCCTATCTGGAAAAGCTGATCGAACTGGCCGAGCGGCATGATTTCACCATCCTCGCCGACGAATGTTATTCGGAAATCTGGCGCGACACGCCGCCGCCCGGCGCGCTGGCCGTGGCCACGCGGATGGGGCTGGCCGATCGCGTGGTGATGTTCAATTCGCTGTCGAAACGGTCGAACCTGCCGGGGCTGCGGTCCGGTTTCGCCGCCGGGGGCGCGGCCCAGATCGCGCGGATGCGACAGTTGCGCGCCTATGCCGGTGCGCCGCTGTCCCTGCCCGCGCAGGCAATCAGCACGGCGGCTTGGAACGACGAGGCGCATGTCGATGCCTCGCGCGCGCTCTATCAGGAAAAATACGCCATCGCAGACCGCATTTTTGGCAATATCCCCGGCTATCTGCCCCCGGCAGGCGGGTTCTTTCTTTGGCTGCCGGTCGATGACGGCGAAGCGGCGGCGAAACGCCTGTGGGAACAGGCGGGCATTCAGGTGCTGCCGGGTGCCTATCTGTCGCGCGATGTCGATGGCGACAATCCGGGCAAGGGATTTATCCGCGTGGCGCTGGTCGCCGATGCGGAACAGAGCGACCGCGCGCTGACCCGGCTGCGCGCGGTGCTTTACGACGGGAAGGGGTAAACCATGGCAAGCTGGCAGGCCAAGGGCCGCGATCCGCTGTTCGATCAGACAACCCAGGCGGCGCTGGAACGGCGCGGCAAGGAATTGCTGGGCGCGGGGCTGATCGGGCTGGGGGCGCTGATCGCCCTGATGCTGACAAGCTGGTCGGCCGATGACCCCAGCTTTCTGTCGGCCACCGATGCGCCCGCGCAGAACTGGCTGGGAACGATCGGGGCCTATATCGCCTCGCCGCTGATGATGATTGCCGGTTATGGCGCATGGACCTTGGTCGTCGGAGCAGTCGTCTGGGGGATGCGCCTGATCCTTCACCGGGGCGAGGAACGGATCATGCGCGGCATTTTCCTGCCGATCGCGGTGGCGCTGTGGTCGGTCTATGCCACATCGCTGGTGCCGCCCGCGGGCTGGGTGCAGAACTATGGCCTGGGCGGGCATTTTGGCGATATGGTCATGGCCGCGCTGCTGAATCTTCTGCCGTTTTCGCCGCATGTCGGCATCAAGATCGCCTCGTTGCTGATGGCGGTCGGTGCCGCCGGGTTCACCGCCTTCGTGCTGGGTTTCGACGCGGCCGAACTGCGGGTGCTGTGGCGGCGTTTTGTCACCGGGCTGGTGACGGCCTATGACGCGGGCCTGCGGCTGGCGGGGCAGGGTGCCGCTGCCTCGGTCACGATGGCCGAGCGGATGCGCGAACGCCGCGCTGCGCGCGCGGTGGCCGTGCCTGCCACCGATCCAGCCCCGGTCGCACCGGGCATCTTTGGTCGTCGCAAGCCGCAGCCGGTCGAAGCCGGCGATGATCTGGTGGTCGGCGATCTGCCCGAGCCGGAATTGATCGACACCGAGGCCAGTTGGGACGGCGATGCCCCGTCGCAGGACGAGGTCAGCCATCGCATCACCGACGCTATCCGCAGCCGCACCGGCGCCGGATCGGTTCTGGCAGCCGTGGCCGCGCGCCTGTCGCGCGATGGCGGCGCGCGGGCCGACGCAACGCCCGCCGCGGTCGAGCCGGCGGAACCGATCCCCTTCGGTGCGGAAACGCCGCGCACCGTGACGCCGCCCGCCCGCAAGCCCGCCCCTTCGCGGCAGGCGCAGGCAGAGGCGCAGCCGCAATTGCAATTCAGCGACGAGGCCAGCCATTACGAGCGCCCGTCGCTGGCCCTGCTGACCGCTGCCCGTGAATCCGACCGCCATCAGATGTCGCAAGA
>JAUNUO010000174.1:2383-5128 GCA_030538135.1 Paracoccus sp. (in: a-proteobacteria) | reverse complement strand
TCATCGGCGCGGCCCAGAATATCCCAAGGCTGATGATAGGCCGCACGCCCGATCATCACCCCGTCCATCACCGACAGATGGTCGCGCGCCTGATCCAGATCGGCGATGCCGCCATTGATCGACAGGTGCAACGCCGGAAATGCGGCCTTCATCGCATGGACCAGCGGATAATCCAGCGGCGGGATTTCCCGGTTCTCGCGCGGCGACAGCCCCTGCAACCACGCCTTGCGCGCATGAACCGTCAGCCGCCGCACCCCCGCCGCCTGCATGGTTTCCAGAAAACCGGGCAGCACCTCGGCGGGGTTCTGATCGTCCACGCCGATGCGGCATTTCACCGTCACCTCGGCCCGGCTGACGGCCTGCATCGCCGTGACGCAATCGGCCACCAGTGCCGGGTCTTTCATCAGCACCGCGCCGAAACAGCCCGACTGCACCCGGTCGCTGGGGCAGCCGACGTTCAGGTTGATCTCGTCATAGCCCCAGTCCTGCGCGATCCGCGCCGCTTCGCGCAGTTCGGCGGGGTCTGACCCGCCCAGTTGCAGCGCGAGCGGATGTTCGGCGGCGTCGTAATTCAGCAGTCGCGCCCGGTCGCCATGGATCACCGCCGGCGCCGTCACCATTTCGGTATAAAGCAGCGCCCGGCGCGACATCAGCCGGTGAAACCCCCGGCACAGCCGGTCAGTCCAGTCCATCATCGGTGCGACGGAGAGCATCGCGGCGCGCGGGTCCATTGGACATCCTTGAGCGAAAACCCGGCTCTTAGCGGTGATCGGCGGCGTTGGCCAGCCTCAGCCGCCTGACACGCGCAGCACGATCTTGCCGATATGGGCGCTGCTTTCCATGCGACGATGCGCCTCGGCGGCATCGGTCAGGGCGAATTCACTGTCGATCAGCACCCGCACCGCACCCGTTTCCACCCGCGGCCACAGATGTTCACGCAACTGCGCGGCGATGGCGGCCTTGGCCAGATCGGATTGCGGGCGCAGCGTGGCCCCCGTCACGGTCAGCCGGCGCAGCATGATCTGGGCAAAGTTCAGATCGGCCTTGGCCCCTTCCAGAAAGGCGATGAACACCAACCGCCCGTCGTCAGCCAGCGCCTTGATATTGCGCGGGATATAGCTGCCACCAACCATGTCCAGAATCAGGTCGGCCCCGCCCTGTTCCTTCAGCACGGCGACGAAATCCTCATCGCGGTAATTGATTGCCGCCGCCCCCAGATCGGCGCAGGCGGCGCATTTTTCATTCGATCCGGCGGTGGCCCAGACCCGCGCGCCCAAGGCCCGCGCCACCTGAATCGCCATCGTCCCGATGCCCGACGATCCGCCATGAACCAGAAACCTCTCGCCCGCCTGCAACCCGCCGCGCATGACCACCGTGGACCAGACGGTAAAGGCGGTTTCCGGCAGGCAGGCCGACTCGCGCAGCGGCATTCCGGCGGGCACCGGCAGGGCGTGATCCTGATGGCAGATGGCATATTCCGCATATCCGCCGCCGGGCAACAGCGCCGTCACCCGGTCGCCCTTGCGCCAGCGGGTGACGCCGGCACCGGTGCCGACGACCTCGCCCGCGCATTCCAGCCCCGGCAGGTCGGATGCGCCGGGCGGGGCCAGATAGGCGCCCTGACGTTGCAGCACATCGGGGCGGTTCACCCCGGCATAGGCCACGCGGATCAGGATCTGGTCGTTGGCGGGAACCGGCACCGGACGCCGCGCCGCGCGCAGGACATCCGGCCCGCCCGGCTCGCTGATCTCGATGGCGTTCATCGCGTCTGGGATCAGGCTCATGCCGCGTCCCCCCGGCTGCGGCCCGGCAGATCGGGCGCAGCGCCCGGCGCGCGGACCCAGCCCACCGCCAGATCGGCCAGCGCCGCCACGCCGGGCACCTTGCGCGCCGCCGCCTTGAGCTTTTCGAACCGCATCACCCCGTCGATGCGACGATCGATGAAGTCGCGGGTATCGCGCCCGCCCTCGCTGTCGTCGCCCAGCCAATACAGCGCCGCCGCGCTGTGAACGCCCGCGAGGATCGCCCGTTTGGAATACCAGTTCACATCCTCGGACGTGTCGCCAAGCCCGGTCCAGATCGTATCGGCGGTTTCCCACATCAGCCGCGCCGCCAGTGCCGCGTTCTGCGGCAAGGCCAGCACCGACGAGGCCGAGCGCACGGTTTCCCGGTCAGCCAGTTCCAGCCGGTGCCACACCGCCGCCGCCACCCGATCGCGGAACCGCCCCTCGGGCGGGGTCTCGGCCAGCCAGCGCGCCAGCGCCGCATCGCCGCGCCGGTGAACGGCCGCGGCCAGCCCGGCCCCGCCCATCGGCACCAGAACCCGCGCCAGTTGCGGCGCGATCCCCAGATCGCGCGCACCAGCGATCAGGGCGCGGTCGTTCATACCCTCGAACGGGATGTGGGTCAGGGCGGCGTCGATCAGGTCATCGGTCTGGGTCATCTTTCCCTCCTCTGGACAGGGATGCGCGAGGCTGATAGAGAGGCGCATCCTGCAATCTTTGCAACTCTAACCTAGGAAGGTGGTGACAACCACATGCAGGTCAACGTTCGCGACAATAACGTCGAACAGGCGCTTCGTGCCCTGAAGAAGAAACTTCAGCGTGAAGGCGTGTTCCGCGAAATGAAGCTTCGGCAGCATTTCGAGAAACCGTCGGTCAAGAAAGCCCGTGAAAAGGCCGAGGCCGTGCGCCGTGCCCGCAAGCTGGCCCGTAAAAAGGCCCAGCGCGAAGGCGCGCTGTAAGA
>JAUNUO010000174.1:0-2283 GCA_030538135.1 Paracoccus sp. (in: a-proteobacteria) | reverse complement strand
TTCATCATCCAGCGGGGCGCACAGGTTTCGCCTGGCTTGCGGACAGTTTTCATTATAACGGCTTTGCGGCCGAACCGCCCCGCCCCGCCCTTCACGTCAAGGTGCTGATCTTCCTGTTGCTGACCGATGCCGCGATCATCGGCTTTCACGTCCTGCTGGGCCTGATGGTCATGGCCGGGCAACTGCCGGAAATTCCTGCCCGCTACAGCATCGGACATGACTGGAGCATCGGGGAGATGTCGAACTATATCAAATGGTTTTCCCTGATTGTCGTGATGCTGGCAGCCTGGGAACGCTGGGGCAGTCCGATCTTTCCCGCCCTGGCCTTCCTGTTCACGGTTGCCCTGCTGGACGACAGCACGCAAATACATGAAAACAACAACGAATTCGCCGGCCGGGTCAGCCATCTGGATGGCAGCGAAACCTCGTTCTTCCATGAGCTGGTGATCTGGATCGTGCTGGGTCTGATCGTGGCCGTGCCGCTGTTGCTGAGCTGGCTTCGCACGGATCGCCAGATCAAAAGCTGGGTGATACGATTGCTGGCCCTGTTCGGCGGCGTGGTCTTTTGCGCAGTCGTGGTGGATTACATTCACACCCTGCCCGAACAATCGACCTTCTGGGCCGGGGTGCTGGGTGTATTGGAGGACGGCGGCGAAATGCTGTTCCTGACCGCGATGGTCAGTTATGCGGTGGCCGCGATTCGTCCGCAGGACCACGTTCTGCGTCTTGGCCGGCGCTGATTACACCGGCAGCGCTGTGGTCTGCTGAACCGTCCGCAGCGCAAAGGACGAATGCATCTGCGCCACGCCCGGCAGGCGGGCCAGATGCTGACGGTGGATGCGGGCGAAATCGTCGGTGTCCTGCGCCACGACTTTCAGCAGGTAATCCGCCGTTCCCGCCATCAGATGGCATTCCAGCACATCGGGAATGGTGCGGACGGCGCGTTCGAACGCCTCAAGCAGTTCGTCGGCCTGACCGGACAGGGTGATTTCCACGAACACCAGCGTCGGGCGGCCCAGCTTGCGTTCGTCCAGCAGGGCGACATAGGCGCGGATCAGGCCCGATTGTTCCAACCGCTCGACCCGCCGGTGACAGGCGCTGGCCGACAGGTTCACGCGCGCGGCCAGATCGGCATTGGTGATCCGCCCCTCGCGTTGCAGCAGGGTCAGGATGCGGCGGTCTGTTGCGTCAATATCCATATTCGGCAAAGATCATCCGGCAAGGGCGCCACCCGGCGCAATCTTCTTGCAGCCTAGGCCCGGACTGCGCGGAGGGAAACAATGAAAATCGGTTGCCCCAGGGAAATCAAGCCGCAGGAATTTCGTGTCGGTCTGACCCCAGCCGCCGTTGCGGAATGCGTGGCACATGGTCATCAGGTGCTGGTCGAGACCGGCGCGGGTCGCGGCTCGGGGTTCGACGACGAAGCCTATCTTGCCGCCGGGGCGCGGATTGCGCCCGATGTGGCGGGGGTCTTTTCGGACGCCGATCTGATCGTCAAGGTCAAGGAACCGCAGCCCGCCGAACGCGGCATGCTGCGGCGCGGGCAGGTGCTGTTCGCCTATCTGCACCTTGCGCCCGACCCCGATCAGACGCGCGATCTGCTGTCCTCGGGCATCACCGCCATCGCTTATGAAACCGTAACCGACGCACGCGGCGGCCTGCCGCTGCTGGCCCCCATGTCCGAGGTCGCGGGCCGTCTGGCGCCGCAGATGGGGGCTTGGGCGCTGCAAAAGGCGAATGGCGGGCGCGGGGTTCTGCTGGGCGGGGTGCCGGGCGTGCGGCCCGCGCGGGTGGTCATCATCGGCGGCGGAGTCGTCGGCACGGCGGCGGCGCGGGTTGCCGTCGGCATGGGCGCGACTGTCACCGTGCTGGACCGTTCGTTGCCGCGCCTGTCCTATCTGGACGACGTGTTCATGGGCGGTCTGACGACGCAATATTCATCCGGTGCCGCCATCGCCGATCTGCTGCCCAAGGCCGATATGGTCATCGGCGCGGTGCTGATTCCCGGCGCCGCCGCCCCGAAACTGGTCAGCCGCGACCAGCTTGGCCTGATGCAGCCGGGTTCGGTGCTGGTCGATGTCGCCATCGACCAGGGCGGCTGTTTCGAGACCTCGCGCCCCACCACCCATGAAAACCCGATCTATCAGGTGGATGATGTGGTCCATTACTGCGTCGGCAACATGCCCGGCGCCGTGGCGCGAACGGCAACCCAGGCCCTTGGCAACGCGACCCTGCCCTTTGTGCTGGCGCTGGCCGATCAGGGCTGGCGGCAAGCCGTCACCG
>JAUNUO010000173.1:3648-5269 GCA_030538135.1 Paracoccus sp. (in: a-proteobacteria) | reverse complement strand
CGCGATCATGCCGGCGATTTCGGCTTCGCTGCGCTCGGTCGGCCAGAAGGTGATCGCGGTGTCGCGGATGATCGGATTCCAGATCGCGGCGATGGCCGCGGCATCGGCCGCCCGCGCCGTGCGGATCACAGCCAGACCAGCGACTGATCGGGCCGTTGCAGCAGGACGCGCAGTTCCGTCCGCCCGAAGCCAAGCGAGATGCGGGGGTCGCTGATCCGTTTCAGCGGTTGCGGATCGGGCGTGGTCATTTGCAGCTTTATCAACCGAAAACCGTGATCGGGCAACATATGGCAGGGATGCGCCCCGCCACCCCAGCGGATCAGCAACGGTTGCGTGCCATGCCCCGGCATCTGGCCGTTCGTCGGCATGGTGAACTGCCAGTTCAGCTTGCCGCGCGACATCTCGATCACGGTCGAGCCGGGTGGGGCGACGAATTGTTCATCGCGCGCGATCCAGCCGACGATCCGGGGCGGGCCGCGAAATTCGTCCAGCCCATACCATCGGGGCCGCCCCGGCGCGGCTGCCGTAGGATCGACGGCGATCAGTTCCAGATATTCCATGCCGCCCAGATGCAGCAGGCGGTTATGCGTGCCCATCAGCGGATGGCTGCCGCCCGCATCCAGCGGCTGGCCCAGTATCCGTTCCAGCAGGGCCGCCCCGTGATCGAGGTTTTCGCAGGCGATGACGATGTGATCCAGCAGGCGCATCCGGGTCAGCCGCGATGGGCGCCGTCGGCCAGATCGCGGACGAAATCCAGCACCTCGGCCACGGGCTTGCCCTCGCCGATGAGCTTGACGATGGCGCTGCCGACGACGCAGCCATCAGCGACGCCTGCGATTGCCTCGGCGGCTTCGGGGGTCGAGATGCCGAAACCGACCACGACCGGCAGGCCCGACGCGGCGCGTATGCGCGCGACCTCGGGGCCGACCTCGGCGGCATTGGCGGCGGGACCGCCAGTGATGCCGGTGACGCTGACGTAATAGACAAAGCCCGACGTGTTGCGCACCACTGCGGGCAGGCGGCGGTCGTCGGTGGTCGGCGTCGCCAGACGGATGAAATTGATCCCGGCGGCCTGTGCGGGCAGGCACAGTTCGGAGTCTTCCTCGGGCGGAAGATCGACGACGATCAGCCCGTCTACGCCCGCCTCGGCCGCCTCGGCCAGAAAACGATCGACGCCGCCGTTGCGGGCATAGATCGGGTTGTAATAGCCCATCAGCACCACCGGCGTTTCGTTATCCTCGGCCCGGAACCGGCGCAGGATGTCCAGCGTCTGCGACACGCTGCCGCCCGCGGCCAGCGCGCGCTGACCCGCGGCCTGAATGGTCGGCCCGTCTGCCATCGGATCGGTGAAGGGCATCCCCAGTTCGATGATGTCCACGCCCGCGCCTGGCAGGCCCCGCATGATCTGAAACGAGGTTTCGGGATCGGGGTCCGAGGCCATGGTATAGGTCACGAATGCCTTGCGGCCCTGTTCCCTGAGCCGGGCAAAGGTGGCGTCGATGCGGGTCATGCGGTCCTCCGAACGGATTTGGCCCTGCATCGCCTATCCCCGCGCGCGGTGCAAGCGGGGGATGTATTGCGACCGTCCTGACCGCGCGGTTCGGATTATCAACCAAAACGA
>JAUNUO010000173.1:0-3548 GCA_030538135.1 Paracoccus sp. (in: a-proteobacteria) | reverse complement strand
GGGGGATGTATTGCGACCGTCCTGACCGCGCGGTTCGGATTATCAACCAAAACGAATAATTGCGCCTCATATTAAACTTGGACGAGAAAAAACGGGCTGACGGTTTCATTTTCATCATTTCTCTGGACAAATAACTCTTGTTAATTAACCTTGGGTCACCGCAGTCGGTTGCGGAATAAACGAGGGAATATTATGACGATTGTGAAACGGTTTACGATGACGGCGATTTTGGCCTGTGGCACCGCATTTGCGGCGCAGGCGGCGACGCTGCCTGCCGATTGGACAGTGGTCGGCAATGCCGGTATCGGCGGCGCGAATGGCGTTGTCACGGCGCCGTCGGCCACCGATTCGGGCTATTATTATGTCTCGACCTTTGGTGGCCCGCAGGGCGGCGGCCAGTTGCCGGGGCTTGGCGGAACCAATGGCAGCACCGTGACCACCGGCGCCTTTGCAGCGGCTGCGGGTGACGCGCTGGAATTCCTGTTCAATTATGTGACCAGCGACGGGGCTGGTTATGCCGATTACGGCTGGGCGCGAGTGATCGACGCCGTAAGCAATTCTCAGGTCGCGCTGCTGTTTACGGCCCGCACGACGCCCGGCGGCGATACCGTCCCCGGCTTTGGCATGCCGCAGCCCGAGGCCACGATGGTGCCTGCCGACACGCCGATCATTCCGGGCGGCCCGGTCTGGGACGTTCTGGGCAGCGATTCCGGCAACTGCTATGATCTTGGCTGCGGTTATACAGGCTGGATCAAGTCCACCTATCAGTTCCAGAACGACGGCCTGTATCAGCTTCAGTTCGGGGTCAGCAACTGGTCTGACACGAGCTGGCACAGCGGCATGGCTTTTTCCGGTGCGATCGTAGGCAATGTCGTCATCACGCCGCCGGTCGATCCCTCGCCGGTGCCGCTGCCGGCCTCGGCGCTTCTGCTGGCGGGCGGGGTTGCCGCGATGGGCGCGCTGCGCCGCCGCAGGGGGGCCTGATGGCCGGATCGTGATCCACCGGGGCAGGCTGGACTTGCCCCGGCGCGCGTCCTAGAAGCCAGCAAAATCGCACAAAGGACGCCAAGATGGGTTTTCGCATGGGCATCGTCGGGCTGCCGAACGTCGGCAAGTCCACCCTGTTCAACGCGCTGACGCGCACCGCCGCCGCGCAGGCCGCGAATTTTCCATTCTGCACCATCGAGCCCAACGTGGGCGAGGTGGCGGTGCCGGACCGTCGCCTTGACGCGCTGGCGGGGATTGCCGGGTCGAAACAGATCATCCCGACGCGGATCACCTTTGTCGATATCGCCGGTCTGGTCAAAGGCGCGTCCAAGGGCGAAGGTCTGGGCAACCAGTTCCTTGCCAATATCCGCGAGGTGGACGCCATCGCCCATGTGCTGCGCTGTTTCGAGGATGGCGATATCACTCATGTCGAGGGTCGCATCGACCCGCTGACCGATGCCGAGGTGATCGAAACCGAGCTGATGATCGCCGATATGGAATCCATCGAACGCCGCCTTGCGAATTTACAGCGCAAGCTGAAGGGCGGCGATAAAGAGGCGGTGGATCAGGAACGTCTGCTGAAAGCCGCGCTGACCGCGCTTGAGGCAGGTCAGCCCGCCCGCTCCGTCGCGGTAGCGGCCGACGACCGCAAAGCGTGGGACATGCTGCAACTGCTGACCGCCAAGCCGGTGCTGTATGTCTGCAATGTGGCGGAATCCGATGCGGCGAACGGCAACGCATGGTCGGCGAAAGTGGCCGAGATGGCGGCGGCGCAGGGGGCAGGGCATGTCGTGATTTCCGCCCGGATCGAGGAAGAAATCAGCCAGCTTGATTCTGATGAGGCCGCGTTGTTCCTTGGCGAAATGGGGCTGGACGAGGCGGGGTTGGACCGGCTGATCCGCGCGGGTTACGATCTGCTGGGATTGCAGACCTATTTCACCGTCGGCCCGAAAGAGGCCCGCGCCTGGACGATCCGCAAGGGCACGCTGGCCCCGCAGGCGGCGGGCGTAATCCACGGCGATTTCGAAAAGGGCTTCATCCGCTCCGAGACCATCGCCTATGATGATTATATCGCCGGCAAGGGCGAAGCCGGCGCGCGCGAGGCCGGCAAGCTGCGCGTCGAGGGCAAGACCTACGAGGTCAAGGACGGCGACGTTTTGCATTTCCTGTTCAGCGGCTGATCCGCGCCTGAACAGCGGCAGATTGCCGTGCGCGCCTGTCGGCGGCTGCATCAATAGTTAACAATGACGACATTCCCGGCCGGTTCGATTCGTGTAAAGGGTGAGTCATGTCCGCTTAGTATCTGCTGATAGACGGCGCGTCCGATCAGGTCGTCAGGAAGCTGGTCAGGCTGAAGAACGGTGGCATGGTGATGGTTTGGGACGATGCCAGCATCAACAACGACATCAGCCCGCAGGGCATCGGCCTGATCGTGTTCGACCGCAACTTGAACCTTTCGGTGCGCGGCACGCCCTATATCGAACACGAGCGGTCGCAGTTTTAAGCCATTTGGTGGCCACCAAAGACGGCGTTACCATCGCTTGGGTCAACGACGGTCCCGACGGAAAAAGGGGCGTAGAGGACGGATATCTGGACACCTATATCCGCTTCCTCAGCTTCGACTGTACGCCGCGCGACGGCGATATCTCGGTGCCGCCAGCAGGGACGCAAGCTGGATGCGTGGCTGATGGATATCGCGGTGCTGACGGCGGATTCGGATGTGCGGACCAACTGGATGATGCCCGTCTATCGTTATGACACCGGCGGCAAGCTGATCCAATCGCCGGTCGCCATGGACGACGTGGACCCCGGGCTTGCCCCCAGCCGGGCGCCGGTGTGGACGCCGCAGGCGGAACTGACCGCATCGGTTCAGGGCTATGTCGTCACCTGGACCGAGCATTACGGTGACGAGATGCCGCGTTTCACCTTTGGCGCCGGTAACTACAGCCAGTATTTCACCAATGCCGGGGTGGCGGTGAACCGGCCGGTCCATCTGGGCATCGCGCCGCCGGGGACGTTCGAATACGTCTATAACAACGGCCCCCATCTGTAACGGATGGTGGGCGGTGGCTTTGCCAGCCTGTTCTGGCGCAACGATCAGGAACGGGACATCGACCGCTGTATCTGCGGATGCTGAACGCGCAGGGCCGCCCGGTCGCGGCGCCGGTCAAGCTGCTGACGCAGGATTGTGACGGCGTCAATTCCTGGCAGTTCGAGATGCAGCAACGGGGCGGCGGCTTCTGGATGCGGGTCCATGTGAACCATGTCGGCACGCGGCGCGACGGGTTTTCCTCGATCCATTCCTATGACGTTCAGGCGCGGATCTTTGACAGCGCGGGCCATCAGATTGGCGGCACCTTCGATCTGCTTGATCGGGGTTGCGAGGATATCTCGGGGCTGGAGATCGCGCCCCTGCCGCATGGGATGTTCATGCTGTCCTGTTCCTGGGTCGGCATCATCGAGCAGGACGTCTGGATCAAGGTGATCGGCGACGGCACCGGTAACATGCCCCGCATCATGCAGGCGCAGGCGGGCAAGCCGTTGGAGGGCGGCGCGGGCCG
>JAUNUO010000172.1 GCA_030538135.1 Paracoccus sp. (in: a-proteobacteria) | reverse complement strand
TCCTTGGCGATTTCCTCGATTTCGATCCGCATAGGTTCCTCCTCAATGTCTGCGGGTTGCGGCAAGCTGTTCCGCATGGCGGATTTCAAGCGCGGTTTTCAGGGCCAGCGTCAGCAGGGCCAGCCCGGCCAGAACGGCGGCCATCGAAAAGGCGGCGACCGAAAGATATTCATTATACAGCATCTCGATGGTGATCGGCATGGTCGCGGTCTTGCCCCGGATCTTGCCCGACACCACCGCCACCGCGCCGAATTCCCCCATCGCGCGGGCATTGGCCAGCAGCACGCCGTAAAGCAGCGCCCACCGGACATTGGGCAGGGTCACGGTCAGGAACGTGCGCCAGCCCGACGCGCCCAGGGTCAGCGCCGCTTCTTCCTCGGCGCGGCCCTGTTCGATCATCACCGGGATCAGTTCGCGCGCGACAAAGGGGAAGGTGACGAACATCGTCGCCAGAATGATCCCCGGCAGCGCGAACACGATCGGATAGCCCGAGGCGACCATCCACGCCCCCAGCCCGGTGTTCGCCCCGAACAGCAGCACAAGGCACAGCCCCGCCACCACCGGCGAAACGGAAAACGGCAGGTCGATCAGGGTAATCAGCACCGCCTTGCCGCGGAAATCGAATTTGGTGATGAACCATGCGGCAGCCAGACCAAAGACGATATTCAGCGGCACCGACACCGCCGCGACCAGCAGCGTCAGCCGGATCGCCGCCTGTGCATCGCGGTTGCCAAGGCTTGCCACGGCGGCGGCGGCACCCTGTGCCAGCGCCTCGGCAAAGATCACCGCCAGCGGCGCAAAGACCAGCAGGGTCATGGCCGCAAAGGCCAGCCCGATCAGGACGCGGCGCAGCCAGCGGCTTTCGGTGGTGGGGGCGCGCCAGTCGCGGGCACCATGCAGGGTTATGTCAGACAAGGCCGATCCTCCGTCTGCTCCAGACTTGAATGAGATTGATGACCAGCAGCATCGCAAAGGAAATCGCCAGCATCGCGATGCCGATGGCGGCGGCGCCGGTGTAATCGTATTCCTCAAGCCGGATCACGATCAGCAAGGGCGCGATTTCCGTCTGCATCGGGATATTCCCGGCGATGAAGATAACCGAACCGTATTCACCCACCGCCCGCGCCATCGACAGCGCAAAACCGGTCAGCGCGGCGGGCATCAGCATCGGCAGGATCACATGCGTAACCGTCCGCAACCGCGTGGCGCCAAGCGTGGCCGAGGCTTCCTCGACCTCGCGGTCGATTTCCTCGACCACCGGCTGAACCGTGCGTACGACAAAGGGCAGGCCGACAAAGATCAGCGCGATCAGGATGCCCCATTGCGTATAGGCGATCCGCAACCCGAACTCGGCCGCGATCCGGCCAAAGAACCCGTTGGGTGCATAAAGCGCGGTCAGCGCGATCCCCGCAACCGCCGTGGGCAGCGCAAAGGGCAGGTCAACGGCGGCATCCAGTAACCGCCGCCCCGGAAACCGATACCGCACCAGCACCCAGGCCAACAGCAGCCCGATCACCAGATTGACCAGCGCCGCCAGCGCCGCAAGGCGGAACGACAGGAACAGCGCCGCCCAGACCCGTTCGCGATTGATCGCATCCCAGACCACCACAGGCCCCGCCGCCGCGCCATGCGCGAGCAACGCAAAGATCGGCAGCAGCACGATCAGCGACAGCATGGTCAGCGTGATCCCCATGCTGAGGCCCCGGCCCGGCATGGGCGAGGGCTGAAAGAACGCCGCGCGTGCCATGGCTCAGCGTGCCGTATAGATTTGGTCAAAGATGCCGCCGTCGCCGAAATGTTCGGGCTGGACCTTGGGCCAGCCGCCGAAATCGGCGATGGTGACCAGATCGACTTGGGGGAACCGCGCCACATCGGCCGGATCGGCCGCAGATGTATCCCACGCGCGATAAAAATGCTTGTAGGCCAGCGCCTGCGCCTCGGGCGAATAGAGGAAGTTCAGATATTCTTCTGACAGCGCGCGCTGTTCGTCATTGGCCTGCCCGGCATCGACGACCGTCACCGGCGGCTCGGCCAGAACCGACACCGAAGGCACCACGATGTCGAACGTCCCCTCGCCCAGTTCCTTCAGCGCCAGATGCGCCTCGTTTTCCCAGGCAAGCAGCACGTCGCCGATACCCCGCTGGGTGAAGGTGGTGGTCGATCCGCGCGCGCCGGTATCCAGCACCGGCACGTTGCGATAGATCGCGCCGACGAATTCCTGCGGGTTCTGGCCGTTCTTTTCTGCCCATGCCCATGCCGCCAGATAGTTCCACCGCGCCCCGCCCGAGGTTTTCGGGTTCGGCGTGATGACCTGCACCCCGTCCCTGGTCAGATCGTCCCAGTCGAGGATACCCTTGGGGTTCCCCTCGCGCACCAGAAACACGATGGTCGAGGTGTAGGGCGAGGAATTATGCGGCAGCCGGGTCTGCCAATCGGCGGGCAGCTTGCCTGTGGTGGCGATCTGATCGATGTCCGAGGCCAGCGCCAGCGTGACCACCTGCGCGTTCAGCCCGTCGATCACCGCCCGCGCCTGCGCCCCCGATCCGCCGTGCGACGTGTCGATCCGCGCTGTCGGGTGCCCCAGTTCCTGCCAGTGCCGTTCAAACAGCGCATTGTAATCGCGATAGAATTCGCGCGTCGGATCATAGCTGACATTCAACAATTCTTGCGCGGCGGCCGGCAAGGCAGCCCCCATCATCGCCATCAGTATCATCGGGGGGCCGCTGGTCCGCAGGGTCGTCCTGCGCCCCGGCGTCACGGAAAAGGTCTTGGTCGTCATCATCGTCATACTCCCTGAGGCTTGGCCTTCTCGATAATGACGACAGACAATATCGTGTTTGTCGAGAAAAATCTCGACCATCCTGATGGATTTTTTTGGTTTTCCGAAAAAACGGGAAATTTGCCTGTCTCACGCGCATGCCGGCGGGAAATCTTCACCAATCCCCCGCCCTGCATTTCCGCGAATCAAAGGATCACCGGGGCGAATCATCCTCGCCAAACAGCCCTTTCAACCCGCGCGACAGCAGGTTCGAGACCTTTGGCCGGGGCTGGTGAATAAAGGGCAGCGGGCGGCAAACCTCCATCGCGGCGATGCCGACACGGGCGGTCAGCGCGCCGTTGACCATGCCTTCTCCGAATCGCTTGGACAGTCGCGCCAGAATGCCGCCGCCCGCTACAGTGTGGATCACGTCATCGCCCGCCGCCACCGCGCCAGTGGCGATCAGATGCGCCATCACCATCCGCGCCAGCCGCCAGCCGCCAACGGTTCCCGCGCGCCCGCCATAGATTTCCGCAATCCGCCGGATCATCCGCAGATTCGCCGCCAGCGCCGCGGCAACATCGGCAAAGGCCAGCGGCACAAGCGCGGTGGTGGCGGCCACGGTGCGCGCCGCCGCCTCGATCTCGCGCCGGGCGGCCTGATCCAGCGGCGCCAGCAACTCGCCCTCGGCCACGGCCAGCAGGGTTTCGGCATCCAGCGCCTCGGCCTGCCGTTCGCGCAGACGGCTGCGGCCCCAATCCATGCCGTCGCGCCCCGCGAACAGCGATTGCAGCCGGTCCGTCACCCGCTGCGCCGCCGCCAGATCAGAGGCAGCCAGCGCCGCCCCGGCACTACGCTGAATCCCGTCGATCCGGGCAAAGCGCCGCCATGCCAGCCATTCGCGCACCGCCATCCCAAAAGCCGCAAACGTAAAGGCTGCGAACAGCACCACCCCGATCCAGCCCAGCAGCGGATACCGGATCAGCAGATTGCTGATATATTGCAGCGCCGCCACCGACAGCAGGAAAGTCAGCAAAGCACCGCCCGCCTGCACGAAGAACCGCGTCAACCGCGACGGCCCGCCGCCGGTCAGGCGCATCACCATCTCCATCGTGCGCGGCTGCGGCAGGGGGCCGGGCGCCTCGTCCACGGGCGGCGCATCGGCGGGGTTCGGCGGCGGATCGGCGCGATCCTCGGATGCAGCGCCGGGCTGAACGCGCGGCGGCTCGGGCGGCTCCTCACCCGCAAAGGGGCGCGGATCGGGGCGCGGCGCCCGCTCCCCCGGTCCCAGATCAATCAGCACAGGCCCACGGCGGACAGGTTTATCCTCACTCATCCGCGCACCCCCGCTGCTTCCTGTTTGCCCAAATACGCACCTTGGGGCACGACGCCGCTCATATCCGGTCCCCGATCAGGAATTCCGCTGCCCGGTCCAACCGGATATGCGGCGGCCCGTCGCCGGGGCGCAGCGTCCCGGCGGCAGGGGCAAAGTTCATCACGCCGTAATCCCCATCCAGCCAGCGATCCGCCCCCTGCCGCGCAGGCGACAGCAGCACCGACGGATCGGCGGGCAGCTCGCCGGGATAAAACGCCGCCTGCCGCCCGTCCATCAAGGTGCCCCGCACGGCAGGCAGATCGACGCCGTCCTGACAGATCACATCCTCGGTCGTGGTGCGCAGCGCGGCCATCGCCATGGATTCCGTCCGCGCGCCGGAAAAATCGGCCCGGTCCCGCGCCTCGCGCAGCATCGCCGACAGGATCGCGGCAAGGCGCGGGTGCTGCACATGGTTCAGGTGATCGGCCTTGGTCGCCGCAAACAGGATGCGATCCACCCGCCGCGTCCCCAGAAGCTGCGCCAGCCATCCCGCCCGGCCGGGGCGGAAAGCGGTCAGGATATCGGCCATCGCCCGGCGCATATCCTCGACCGCCTGCGGCCCGGCATGGATCGCGCCCAAGACGTCGGCCAGCACCACCTGCCGGTCGATCCGGGCGAAATGATCGCGAAAGAACGGACGCACGACGCGGGATTTATAGGCATCGAACCGCCGTCGGAATTCCCGATACAGCGGCGCGGCGGACAGGGCATCGGGCAAGGGCGCAAAGGTCAGCGCGGGCGATCCGGCCATCTCGCCGGGCAACAGGAACCGCCCCGGCGTGCAGTCCGACCAGCCCGCCTGCCGCGCCGCCCGCAGATGATCCGTATAAACCGCGGCCAGCGATTGCGCCACGCCCTCGTCAAAGGGCGCGCTGCTGGACAGGCCGCCCGCCGCCGCCAGAAACGCATCCGCACCGCGACGGCCCTGCATCCGCTGAATCGTCTCGGCGCTCCATTGCGCGAAACCCCGATCCATCAGCCGCAGGTCCAGCAGCCATTCGCCGGGGTAATCGACGATATCGACATGCACCGTCTGCATTCCGCGCAACCCCGAAAACAGCCCGCGCGGCTGCACCCGCAACGACAGACGCAACTGGCTGACATGGCGTGTCCCTTCGGGCCAATGCGGATCGGGGCCGGTCATCGCCGCCAGATGCCGCTCGTAATCGAAACGCGGCACGGTATCGTCGGGCTGCGGCTGCAACCACGCCGCCTTGATCGAGCC
>JAUNUO010000009.1:38962-42340 GCA_030538135.1 Paracoccus sp. (in: a-proteobacteria) | reverse complement strand
GCGGACCGCTGATCCTCAGAACGGAAACACCCCCGCGCCCGGCGGGGGTGGCTTCGGCAAAGATTGTTTCCATTTCGCCCCCGTCAGGCGTTCATCGAATCAAAGAATTCCGAATTCGTTTTGGTTTGCTTCAGTTTCGAGATCAGGAACTCGATCGCATCCGTCGTTCCCATCGGGTTCAGGATACGCCGCAACAGATAAGTTTTTTGCAAGTCCTTGGATTCAACAAGCAATTCTTCCTTCCGGGTGCCCGATTTCAGAATATCCATGGCCGGGAAAACACGCTTGTCAGCAACCTTGCGGTCCAGCACGATTTCGCTGTTACCGGTGCCCTTGAACTCCTCGAAGATCACCTCGTCCATGCGGCTGCCGGTGTCGATCAGCGCGGTGGCGATAATGGTAAGCGACCCGCCTTCCTCGATATTGCGCGCCGCACCAAAGAACCGCTTGGGTCGCTGCAAGGCATTCGCATCCACGCCCCCGGTCAACACCTTGCCCGAGGACGGAACCGTGGTGTTGAACGCACGGCCCAGACGGGTGATCGAATCCAGCAAGATCACCACGTCGCGCTTGTGTTCTACCAGACGCTTGGCCTTTTCGATCACCATTTCAGATACTGCAACGTGACGGCTCGCCGGTTCGTCAAAGGTCGAGGATACCACCTCGCCCTTAACCGAGCGCTGCATATCCGTAACTTCCTCGGGGCGTTCGTCGATCAGCAGCACGATCAGATAGCATTCGGGATGATTGCGCTCGATCGAATGCGCGATGTTCTGCAACAGCACCGTCTTGCCGGTGCGCGGCGGCGCCACGATCAACGACCGCTGCCCCTTGCCGATCGGCGCCACCAGATCAATGATCCGCGCCGAACGATCCTTGATGGTCGGATCTTCGATCTCCATCTTCAGCCGCTCATTCGGATAGAGCGGCGTCAGGTTGTCGAAGGCCACCTTGTGCCGCGCCTTTTCCGGGTCTTCAAAGTTGATTCGCTCGACCTTGGTCAGGGCGAAATAACGCTCATTTTCACCGGGCGCGCGGATCACGCCTTCCACCGTATCCCCGGTGCGCAACGAATGTTGCCGGATCATGTCCGGGCTGACGTAAATGTCATCTGGACCGGGCAGATAGTTCGCCTCGGGGGACCGCAGGAACCCGAACCCGTCCTGCACCACCTCCAGAACGCCATCACCGCCGATGTCCCAGCCGTCCTCGGCATGTTCTTTCAAAAGCGAGAACATCATCTCGCCCTTGCGCATGGTCGATGCGTTCTCGATCTCCCATTCCTCGGCCAGGGCCAACAGCTCGGCCGGGCTTTTTGCTTTCAGATCGGACAGGTTCAACCGTTCGGCGCTCATCATCATACCCGCAATAGCATTGGCCGCAGCCAGTGCATTATATCATGTCAAAGGAAGATCCCGTGCCGGACGGCCGGGGCTACCGTCCCACTAATCGTCAAAGTGCCGCGAGTCAACGCTCAGAACTTCACGATCACGGCCAGAACGATGGCGACCATGAACAGCGTCGGCAATTCATTCGCCATACGATAGCCGCGCCCGCTCAACCCCTGTCCCGCGGTGATCGCCGCAGGCTGGCGTTCCAGCCAAAGGTGAAACCCCGTCATGGCCAGAACACCCCCGGCCTTGACCCAGGGCCAGATCATCGACCAGACCACGATCCCCGGTGTCAGCACCAGCATCAGCCCGGCGACCCAGGCGGTAACCATCGCCGGGCGCATGATGACCCGAAGCAGCTTGTTTTCCATGATGGCAAAGCTCTCAGCCGGCTCCCGCCTCTGCTGTCCGCGTTCGACATGATAGACGAACAGTCTGGGCAGATAGAACAGCCCCGCCATCCAGGCGATCACGGCCATCACATGCAAAGCCTTTACCCAAGGATAGATCGTCACCAGCACGCTGCCCATCGGAACCCCCGTTTTCACCCCTTAAAGAATAAAAGGAAGAAGAAAGAAATGATGATGTTATAGGCTTAGGGGATAACGGGATGGGTAAGGTTCAGCCAGTTTTGTCCCCATGACCGGCGGACCTGCACCGGATTCCACGAAATGAATATTAAACATTTAATATCAATGCATTATTCATGACCAAACCTGTGGATCATTCCGACCTGTCCGATTTGTCCACAGTTCTGCGATCAACGCTGACCCTATTATCCACTTGTGGACGGTCTTGTCGCGTTCCCGTTATGATCACCCGGCTTGTCCTCGGGCTAGGGCGCCGCCCCCTGTCGCCCCCGACGGTCATGGCGATTCCCCCACGATTTCATCCACAGGGTTGAGTCGCATGGGCAACAGATGCGGCGCCTCGGCAACAGAGCCTCTTTCCCCCGCAGGCGACCCCGCCTAAGCTGATCGCAACCCGGATCAGATTGCGGCGCCAGACATGAGTGACGATCAATCCACCGCGCCACCGCGCGCCATTCCCCTTGCAGGCGTCATCGGCATGCCCGTGGCCCATTCGCGCTCGCCGCGTCTGCATGGGCATTGGCTGTCGCGTTATGGCATTCCCGGCCATTACGTTCCCCTGCATGTCCTGCCCGAACATCTGGCCGAGGTGCTGCGCATCCTGCCCCGCGCGGGTTTCGTCGGCGTGAACGTCACCATCCCCCACAAAGAGGCCGCGCTGACCCTGGCGGATGTTGTCACTGATCGGGCGGCCCTGATCGGGGCGGCAAACACCCTGATCTTCCGTCCTGACGGAAAAATTCATGCAGATAATACAGATGGTTATGGGTTCATCGCCAATCTGCGTCAAAACATGCCCGACTGGAACCCGGCCCTTGGTCCGGCGGCGGTTCTGGGTGCCGGCGGCGCGGCGCGGGCCGTCGTCGCTTCCCTGCTTGATTCAGGCGTGCAGGAATTGCGCATCACCAACCGGACCCGTATCCGGTCCGAACAGATCAAGGCCGAATTCGGTGCCCGGATCGTCGTTTACGACTGGGCGCAGGCGGGCAACATGCTGGATGGCGCGGCCACCGTGGTGAACGCCACTTCGCTCGGAATGGACGGAAAACAGCCGCTGCGCGTGCCGATGGATGCGCTTGACGCGGCGGCGCTGGTGACCGATCTGGTCTATACGCCGCTCGATACCCCTTTTCTGATCGAGGCGCGCGCGCGCGGATGTGCCACCGTCGATGGTCTGGGCATGTTGCTGCATCAGGCGGCACCCGGTTTCGAACGCTGGTTCGGCACCCGTCCCGAAATCGATCAGGCCGCCCGCAACGCCGCCCTGACATGAGCTTTCGTCTCGGCCTTACCGGCGGCATCGGCATGGGCAAGACCACCACCGCACGCCTGTTCGCGGATCGCGGCGTGCCGGTCTGGGATGCCGATGCGGCGGTGCATCGGCTCTATGCGTCCGG
>JAUNUO010000009.1:23662-38862 GCA_030538135.1 Paracoccus sp. (in: a-proteobacteria) | reverse complement strand
GTCCTGTCGCGGGGCACGATGGATGCCGAAACGCTTGACCTGATCCTGTCGCGGCAACTGACCGATACCGAGCGCCGCGCCCGCGCCCGCTGGATCATCCCTACCGATACGCCCGAATCCGCCCTTGCCGCCGTGGATGCGATCCTGCAAGACATCGCCCATGCGTGAGATCGTTTTCGATACCGAAACCACCGGGACCGAACCGGGCAAGGGCGACCGCATCGTCGAAATCGGTGCGATCGAGCTGATGAACCACCTGCCCACCGGCAAGACCTTTCACGAATACATCGACCCCGAACGCCCCATGCCGGCCGAGGCATTCGCCGTTCACGGGCTTGGCGACGATTTTCTGCGCGGCAAACCGAAATTCGCCCAGATCGCCCGCAAATGGATCGACTTCATCGGCCCGGATACAAAGCTGATCGCGCATAACGCCCGGTTCGACTTCGGCTTTATCAACGCTGAATACGCCCGCATCGGCCAGTCGCCGCTGGACAATGCCCGCATGATCGACACGCTGGCGATGGCGCGCACGAAATTTCCCGGCGCGGGCAATTCGCTAGACGCGCTGTGCCGTCGGTTCGGGATCGACAACAGCGGGCGCGACCTGCACGGGGCGCTGATCGACACCTATCTTCTGGCCGAGGTTTATCTGGAACTGATCGGCGGCCGCCAGCCAGACCTGATCCTTGCACCACAACCCGATCAGAAGGAACAGCGTAGCACCAGCCCGGTCACGGCGGCCCCCGCAACCGCGCGCCCCGTTCCGCTGCCCTCCCGCCTGACCTCGGCAGAGGTCGAGGCTCATGCGGAATTCGTCGCGAAACTTGGCGACAAGGCCTTGTGGCAACGCTGGCTCGGCGGTTGAGATCGCGCCGGGGTTGCGCGTGGCGGCGTTAACCCTCATCCTTGCACCAGCAGCCGGTATGGGGGGCCTGTGCTCAATCTTTTCCGCGATATATGGGCCTTTGTCACGGCGCTTGGCGAAAGGATCGACAAGATCCACATGGGGCTGATTGCGGCGGGCGTGGCATTCTATGCCATGTTCGCGGTCTTTCCCGGTCTTGCCGCGATCATTGCGTTGTGGAGTCTGTGGTTCGATCCCAATGTCATCAACGAATACATGACTGTCGCGCATGAATTCATCCCCGACAGCGCGCAGGACATTCTGGACACCCAGATCAACGCGTTGTTGTCGGCGGGACGCACGAATATCGGCTGGGCGTCCTTCGTGTCCTTCATGATCGCGACCATCGCGGCGCGGGCGGGGATCGACGCGCTGGTGCGGGGGCTGAACGCGGCCCACGGGGTGCGGTCGCATTCGACGATCTTCGGCTTCATTCTGGCCTATGGGCTGACGCTGGCCATCGTGGGTGTCGTGCTGATGGGGCTGGCGACGATCGTCATCGTGCCGATCATCATCAACTTCATGACCTTCGGTCCGCTCAGGGCATGGCTGGTGACGGCGCTGCCCTGGGTGGCGATGTTCATGATCGTCATTCTGGCCATCGGCATCCTTTACCGATACGGCCCGAACGTGAAAACGCCGCGCACGCCGATCTTTACATGGGGCGCGCTGTTCGCGGCGCTGGCATGGGCGGCGGCCTCGATCGGCTTTTCCGCCTATCTCAGCAGTTTCAACAGCTATAACCGGATCTACGGGTCCATCGGCGCTGTGGTGGCGCTGTTGATGTGGTTCTATCTGGCGGGCTTTTCGGTGCTGCTCGGCGCGCTGATCAACGTCGAGATCGCCCGCCGCCGCCGTATCGCCGCCGCGCGCCAGGCGCGTCACAGCGCACTGGCGGCGGCGCGAGAGCAGGATTGATCAGACGTTCATCCCCTCGGTCGAGGCAAAGAACATCGCCTGTGACACGGCGGAACGGACCTGCTCCTCGGAATAGGGTTTCGAGATCAGGAAGGCCGGTTCCGGTCTGTCGCCGGTCAGCAACCGTTCCGGGAAGGCGGTGATGAAGATCACCGGCAGATCACCCAGGCTGGTCAGCAGATCGTTCACCGCGTCGATGCCCGACGATCCGTCGGCAAGCTGAATATCGGCCAGGATCAGGTCGGGGCGTTTGGATTCGCCCAGTTCGACGGCGGCGCCATGGGTGCGGGCCACGCCTGTCACCTCGTGACCCATGGTCTGCACGATGCCCTTCAGATCCATGGCGATGATGGTTTCATCCTCGATAATCATCACCTTGCCGCGGATCGCCCGGCCCATTTCGTTCAGCGCGATCTGCACCAGTTCCTCGGCCTCGGGCTGTTCGATCTGCATCACCCGCGCGATCTGGTCATAGCGCAGTTCCTCGATCGTTTTCAGCAACAGCGCCTCGCGCGAATTCGGCGTCAGTCCGCGCAGATGGGTCTGCGCCCGCGCCTCGCGCCCGTCGCCGGGGCCGTTCTCGACCGGTTGGCCGCTGGATTGCCAGATGGCGTGAAAGGTGCGGAACAGGCCGATCCGCATGTCGGTTTCGCCCTCGACCACGGAACGGTCGGCCAAGATCGCCTCCAGCGTGGCGGCGGCATAGTTGTCGCCTGCAGTCTGGCTGCCCGTCAAAGCGCGCGCATAGCGGCGAAGATAGGGCAGTTCGCGCCCGATGGACTGCGCTAGATCGGCGGAAGGCATGGCAGTGTGACCCCTGTAAAAAGAATTATCTGGTTCGTTGGGAACCTTGTCAGCCTCCTACATGTTGGGCAAGGTGCGCACAAGAATTTCAGGACTAACAAACTTATGCCAACCAAGCGGGATGAACGGCGGCGAGCCGCAATCGAAAAGCAGATCGACGAAAACCTGCGCCGCACCTATGAACAGGATGTGCAGCAACAGGTTCCCGACAAGCTGCTTCAGCTTCTTCAGCAACTGCGGGAACAGGACTGAGCATGGCCCCATCTATGCGCCGCCCCGGCGATACGGGGCCGTCCGATCCGCGCGACGAGCTGGTCGATCATCTGCCCGCGCTGCGTGCCTTTGCCCTGTCTCTGACCCGCGAAGGGGCGGCGGCCGATGATCTGGTGCAGGACACCATCGTCAAGGCATGGACGAACATGGACAAGTTTCAGCCCGGCACCAATCTGCGGGCGTGGCTGTTCACGATCTTGCGCAACAATTTCTATTCCGCCCGCCGCAAGACCAAACGCGAGGTGTCGGACAGCGATGGCATTCACGCCGCCCGTCAGGCCACGCGGCCCGAACATGACGGTCGTCTGGCGATGCGCGATTTCCGCGCGGCTTTCGATCAGCTTCCAGACGAGCAGCGCGAGGCACTGATCCTTGTCGGGGCGTCGGGTTTTTCCTATGAGGAAGCGGCGGGCATGACCGGCGTTGCCGTCGGCACCGTCAAGTCGCGCGCCAACCGGGGCCGCCGCCGTCTGGCCGAACTGCTGCAACTGGCCGATGGCGAGGAACTGGAAATGACCGACCGCGCGACGCTGGCGGTCATGGCCGCGAACCAGCCCGTCAGCCGTTGACGGCTTTGCGGGGCAACAGGACAGGGGTGGTCGGACGTGCTGCGTTCGTTGCGGGAACGGCTGGAATTCACCAAGGGCCTTGGCTTTCGTCTGGCGACGCTGCTGACGGTGGCGATTCTGCCTTTGGGCCTGATCTCGCTGGTCCAGACCCTGCACCTGTTGCGCGAAGCGGAACGCACCGCTGAAATCGCCCTTCTGGGACGCACCGCATCAGCCGCCGCCGGGGAACGTGCCCTGTTGCAGGGGGCATTGGGTGCTGCGGATGCTCTGGGTCCGGCGGTGCTGGAAACCCTGCAAAACCCCGCCGCATGCAGCGAGGTGATGCGCGGTTTCGTCGAACGCAGCGCCACCTTCATATCGGCCGCCTTTGTGCCGATGAATGGCATCGCTGAATGCAGTTCGTCGCAGCATACGAACGGACCGGCCGATCTGCGCCAATCCAAGGCTTATCAGCAGTTCATCGCCAGCCCCGGCACGCTGGTGACGGAACTGGATCGCGGGCGGATCACCGGGCGCCCGGTCGTGGCCGTGTCGCAGCCGCTGTATGACGACCGCGACCTGATCGGCTATGTCGCCGTGGGTCTGGCCAAGGATCTGCTGTATTCCACCCATCCGATGAACTTCGGAACCGAAAGCGCGCGCATTCTGACCTTTTCCAGCCGCGGCGATGTGCTGACCGTGGATCGTCCCTTCGCTCAGGACGTGTCCGGCATCCTGCCCAATGGCAGCGGACTGACGGATCTGCTGCAAGACCCCGATACGACTTTCCGCGACACCACCAGCACGGGCGAAGAACGCGTGTTCACCGTGGTGACGGTGGTGCCGGGCCTCGTCTATGCCCTTGGCAGCTGGAGTCCGCAGACCGCCGGCATCGCCGGGTTCAAGATGACGCGACTTGCCGCGATCGCCATTCCCATCGCGCTGTGGGCGGTGTCCCTGCTGGTGGCCTATTTTGCCGTTTACCGTCTGGTTCTGCGTCATATCCGCGAATTGCGCGGTCAGATGCGCCGCTTTGCCATCGGGAATCGCGATGAACCGCCGCCCGTGCTGGTCGAAGCGCCGGCGGAAATCGCCGATGTCAGCCAGACCTTTCACAACATGGCCCGCATCCTGATCCGCGACGAAGAAGCCATGGCCGAGGCCGTCGCCGAAAAGACCGTCCTGTTGAAAGAGGTCCACCACCGGGTCAAGAACAACCTGCAACTCATCGCCTCGATCATCAACATGCAAAGCCGCATGATCGAGGATCCCGATGCAAAACGTGTGCTCCGCTCGGTTCAGGACCGGGTGGCCGCGCTGGCGACGATTTATCGCAATCTGTATCAGGCCGAACATCTGGATGCGGTGAATGCCGATCGCCTGATCGGCGACATCATCAATCAGATGGTGAACATTTCGGTGGCGCCCGGCACCGCGCTGAAGGTCGAAACCGATTTTCAGCCGCTGACCCTGTTGCCCGATCAGGCCGTGCCGCTGTCGCTGCTGGCGACCGAGGCGGTCACAAACGCGCTGAAATATGCCGGGACTCCGCCGGGTGCAGAAACGGCGGTGGTGCGGGTGTCCCTGTCTGTCCCCGAACCCGGACGGGCAAGGTTCATCGTCGAAAACACCATGGGCGATGCGATCAACGATACCGAAGGCACCGGCCTTGGCAGCCAGTTGATCGAGGCTTTCGCAACCCAGCTTGACGGCGAGGCCGAGACCGGCATCGAGGACCACACCTATTTCCTGCGGCTGCTGTTTCGCGTCGATACTCATAATGTGCCCGATGCCGGCGATCTGCGCGCGGTTGTTTTGACCTCGACCCCGCGCGAGGGGGCCGTTCACTGACGCCCGCGTCGCCGGATGCTGTCACCCGGAAATGAACAGTGGCCATCTTGATCGGCGCGGCGGGGCGGATAAACATGCGCCATGACCGCGCCCGCCCCGATCCAGACTTATGACCTGTCCACCGGGCGCGGCCTGATAGCCTGCCCGCGATGTGACGCGCTGCATATCGAAGAGGACCTGAACCCCGGCGAAACCGCCCGCTGCATCCGGTGCAATACCGTGCTGGCCCGGCCGCGCGCAGGGGCCTTCGTGCAGTTGATCGCGCTGTCCTTTACCTCGATGGTGCTGCTGGTCGGTGCGGTGTTCTTTCCGTTTCTGGAAATCTCGCGCATGGGGATCGGCAATGCCACCTCGCTGTTCGGCGTGGCTTTGGCATTCGCTGACGGAGTGTTGCTGCCGCTGGTTCTGGCGGTTCTGGCGATGATCGTGGCGCTGCCTGTGTTCCGGTCGTTTCTGCTGCTTTATACGTTGCTGCCGCTGGCGCAGGGTCGCAGGCCCCATGCCCATGCCGCCGACGCCTTCCGCATGGCCGAGGCGCTGCGGCCATGGTCCATGGCAGAGATTTTCGTGATCGGCACTTCGGTCGCGCTGGTCAAGGTGGCGGGGCTGGCCAGCGTTCACCTCGGCCCCGCGTTCTGGGCCTTTTGCGGGCTGATCTTCGTCAATGTCGCCGCCCGTGCCTTCATGTGCCAGACCACCGTCTGGGATGCGATCGAGGACGGAAACCGCGAATGAACTCTGTCCCCGAAGACGCCGATGCCCTTGCCCCGGTGATGACCGCGCGCCGGGCGGGATTGACCGGATGCCGCAGTTGTGGCCGGGTCTGGCCGATGGATCAGGCGCAATGCGCCCGCTGCCACGCCGCGCTGGTGCGGCCTGACCGGCGTGGGCTTCATGCTGTCTGGGCGTGGATGGCCGCCGGGATCATCTTTTACATCCCAGCCAATCTTTACCCGATGATGAGCACGCGCACCTTTGCCGGCCTGAAAGGCAGCGGCGAGGCGACGATCCTTGGCGGCGTCATGCAGCTGATCGAACATGGCAATTACGACATCGCCATCATCGTCTTTGTCGCATCTGTCATCGTGCCCATCGGAAAATTCATCGCCATCGCCTGGCTGGCGACGGTGGCGGGGCATCCGGCCACGGTCCGCGACGCTCACACCCGGCTGAAGGTCTATGAGATCGTGGAATTCATCGGCCGCTGGTCGATGATCGACGTGTTCGTCGTGGCGATCCTGTCGGCGCTGGTGCAGCTTGGTTTCGTCGCCTCGATCCATCCCGGCCCGGCTGCGGTCTGTTTCGCGCTTTCTGTTGCGTTTACCATGCTTTCGGCGCAAAGCTTTGATCCGCGCCTGATCTGGCGTGGCCTGCCGTTGCGGACGCGCAGAACCTGACGCCGATAACCTGCGCGGACCCGGATGACTGAAACGCCTCCTCCCCTGAAACCCGCAAGCCCCGTGCGCCGCACCGCCCGTCGCGCGGCCGAGGCGGGCGTGAACGTCATCTGGCTGGTGCCGATCATTGCGCTTATCGTGACGCTGGTGATCGGCTGGAACAGCTATATGGGGCGCGGCTCGCTGATCCATGTGGCGTTCAGCGACGCGACCGGCATCAACCCCGGTGAAACGCCGTTGAAATTCCGGGAAATCAACGTCGGCAAGGTCGAGGCGGTGCGCTTTACCGCCGATCTGTCCTCGGTGATCGTGGACATCCGTGTTGACCGCGATCTGGCGCAATATATCGACGATCAGGCCGAATTCTGGATCGTGCGCCCGCAGGTGACGGCACGCGGCATCACCCGTCTGGATACGGTGCTGACCGGCGCCTTCATCGAAGGGTATTGGGATGCGGATGCCACCGAACCCCGCGACGAATTCACCGGGCTGGACCGCGCACCCCTGACACGCGATGACGCGCAGGGCACCTGGGTCATCGTGCAGACCGACGATGCCGAGGGCCTGTCCGAAGGTGCCCCGGTCATGTTTCGCGGCCTGGCTGTGGGCCGGATGGAAAACCTGCGGGTTTCCCCCGATGGCGAGGCGGTGCAGGCCGATGTGTTCGTCGAATCGCCCCATGACCGGCGTCTGACCACCACCAGCGTGTTCTGGGACAGCGGCGGTGTTTCCGTCAGCCTTGGCGCCGGCGGCGTGTCGGTCGGGGTCAATTCGCTGGCCTCACTGTTGCAGGGCGGGATTCAGTTCGGCACCTTTGTCAGCGGTGGCCGGCCGGTCGAGCGCGGCCACATCTTTACCCTGAACAAGGACGAAGACGCGGCCCGCAGCAACATCTTTGCCGGTGATACATCGGGGCAGGCGCGCTTTACGCTGTTGCTGGCCGAGGGGGTGCGCGGGCTGGAACGCGGTGCGGATGTGCGCTTTCAGGGGCTGAGCGTGGGGCGCGTGACCGATCTGTCGGTGCGGATCGTCGATGGCACCTCGCGCGAGGTGTTCCAGCAGGTCACCATCGCCCTGTCGCCCAACCGGCTGGGCCTTCCGCCCGATGCGACGGCGGAACAGGTGACGGAATTCATCGCCAATGCCGTCAGCACCGGATTGCGCGCACGCCCGGCCAGCGCCGGTTTCCTGGGCACCTCGCTGATGATCGAACTGGCCGATCTGCCCGAATTCGAGGCCCTGCCCGCCACGCTGGATCTGGCGGGCGACCCCTACCCGATCATTCCGTCGGTTCCGGGCGATCTGTCCGATTTCAGCGATACCGCGCAGGGCGTCCTGTCGCGCATCGGCAGTCTGCCGATCGAGGAGGTGCTGAAATCGGCCACCGACATGATGGAAAGCATCACCCATCTGGCCAGCAACCCCGATACGCGCGCCATTCCCGAAAGCCTGCGCCGCACGCTGGACGACGCGCAAAGCACCTCATCCGACATTCGCGACATGGTTCAGGATTTCAAGGGCAGCGGAGCGGTGGACAATCTCAACACCCTGTTGTCCGAGGCATCGTCGGCGGCGGAATCGCTGCGTGCGGCAGCGGAAAATGCGCCCGAGATGATCGACAAGATGGACCGCGCCGCCGCCAAGGTCGAGGAATTCGACTTTGCTGCGATCAGCGAACAGACCGAAGGCATCCTGCGCGATCTGCGCGCCATGCTGGGATCGGAAGACGCCGAACAACTGCCGCGCAACCTGTCGGAAACCCTGCGATCCGCATCCGGTCTGCTGAACGATCTGCGCGACGGCAATGCGGCGGGCAGCCTGAACGCCGCGCTTGGGTCCGCCCGCGTGGCGGCGGACGAGATCGCCGTGGCCGTCCGCGATCTGCCGCAACTGGTGCAGCGCCTGCAACAGACCGCCGCGCGCGCCGAGGCGGTGATCGCCGCCTATGGCGACCGCTCGACCTTCAATGCCGAGGCGCTGACCCTGATGCGCGAATTGCGCCGGGCGACGGCGGCCTTCGGGTCGCTGGCGCGCACTATCGAACGCAACCCCCGCGCCTTTATTCTGGGACGATGACCGCATGATCCGAACCGCCCTTGCCCTGTGCGCCGCCCTGTTGTTGACGGCCTGTTCGAACCCGGAAAAGACCGCCCGCTGGCTGGTCGATCCGCCCACGGCGGCGCGTGAATTGCCCAACCGCCTTGGCGCCGCGGAACTGCGCGACGTGTCCTTGCCGGAATATGCCTCGCATGACGAGGTGGCTTTTCAGACGCCCGACGGGGCGGTGCGGTCTAACCCGCGCAATCTGTGGGCAGACAGCCCGCAACGCGCCTTCACGCTGGTTCTGGCGCGGTCGATTTCCGAACTGTCGGGTGCGACGGTGATTGCCGAACCCTGGCCTCTGATGACCACGCCCGACCGCAAGATCGACGTGCGTGTGGAACGGGCGCTGGCGCAGGCGAACGGCACCTATCGCCTTGCGGGCAGTTACTATGTTTCCGACGAAACCGGCGCGGGCGGCGGCAATCATGCCCGCAGCTTTGACATAACCGTGCCGCTGTCGGATGCGGGCGCCGGTTCCGTGGCGCTGGCGCAATCGGCGGCGATCACGCAGCTGGCCCGGCAGATCGCCATGCTGGGCGGTCCGGGGACCAGCTTTGTCACCCGGCGACCGGCGGCGTCCGATCCCTTCGATCTTCCGCCTCTGCTGTAAAAAGAACGGGCGGCCCGCGCGCCGCCCGTCCATCTCCCACGGGTATGATGGTGGAGAGGAACCGTTTACGCAGAAAAACCCATGGGACGATTGTTATCGCGGCGCAGCCGTGCGCCACGATCAGGGGTTGCCCTCGTCATCCGGTCGATGACCGGCTGAACGAATCTGGCAAACATGTCCGGGTCGGGATTGAAGGCCCCCGGCCGCCCGGCCCCGCCGCATTCTTCACAATCCGGGATGCTGCCCCAGCAGTTCGGGCAGGCCCCCAGCGCACAAGCCAACATTTCGGCGTGGTCGGTCAGCAAGGTATTTTCCCGCATAACCCTGCGGTAATCGTTCAAGTCGGGGCGGCCTTCCGCGGCAGGAGGAGCGCCCACCCCCGGCCACCCGTCGATCGTCGTTCCGGGTTGCCCCGTTTCGCGTGGCCCGACGTTCCCCCCGGGGGCCGCACACAACGCTCGGAGGGCGACGATCACAACATTTTCCTTTTCCTGACCCGTCATGGCAGTGAACCCCCCTTGTGCTGATAACGAGGTGGGCTGTTTGCCAGATCGGCCACGCCTCGTTTTCTTGCCACGCAAACGGTTTCGCGCCACGGCGTGAACAGGGCGTGAAAAAAGACCGCCCGATGCGTGAAAAAATGTAGAAAAATAAAGAAATGTTCCGAAATCGGGCTTGCGGCACCATATCCGATTAACTGACGCAGCGTCAGTATTCGGGATATTTCAACGCATAGGCCAGGACCGGCGCGTCGGCCCCGCCCGCGACCGGGGCTGCGGTCCATGCCTGCGCGATCACCTCGGCACGCGAATCGGGGCGGAACCCCGCGGCCATTTCTCGTGCCAGCCAGCGCGTCAGTTGCGGTGCCGCGACCGATGTTCCTGCCGATCTGCGCACCGATCCGCTGTCGCGCCCGGCCACCGGGATGCCGGCGACAGTCGAACTGCGGTCGGCGACCGCCTGCACATCGCCGTTGCCGCCATCGCCATGCAGCCCGCTGTAGATCGAACCGTTCTGCTGCGTCCCCCACAGCGGTTGCTGCCATTCCGCAGCGCCCGCCCGCAGAGTCTCGGTCCCGCCGCCATAGGCGTTCAGCGTGCCGCGCCGCCGCACCGCCGACCGCGGCCCCTGCGGATCGTCGCGCCACATTCCGCCGCCATCCATCCAGATGCGGTAACCGGGGTCGATCAGCATGCTCTGCCGCGCCTCGCGGGGATAGCCGGGAATGGATTCGTCGCGCTGCACGCTGATCTCGTAATCGCCGATCCGGGCGGCGGCGTCTATTCGCAAGGCCCAGTTCCCGGGCGGCGCCCAAGGGTCGGCGGGACTTTCGGGGCTGGTCGGCATGGCGATCACGGTAATCCCCTCGCGCCAGCCGCGCCCCTCGGGCAGGCGTTGGATCAGGTAATAGGCGCGGGCGATTTCCGCCCCCGTGCCGTCGCGCAGAATACTGACCTGCCCTTCGTGGGTGAACCGCGTTGCCGCCGGTGGCGACCCGGGCAGTGCCAGATGCAGGACAAAGGGCCGTGCCGGTGCCTGCGTCAGCACCGGACCCCAGATTTCCACCGCGCTGTCGGTCTGATCGCCGGGTTGCAGACGCCAGATCATCCCCTGCCCCGGACGCAGGCATCCGCACAACATGGCCTGTCGGTGATTACCCATCGGCAGGACAAAGCGCACCGGCCCCAGATCGTGCGGCCCCGCCCGTGACAGCGCATCCATCAGCTGTTCCAGCAGGGTCGAACCGTCGCGCGGCCCGGCGGTCAGCCCATAGCTGATATTGATGACCACCGGCATCCGCAGGCTGTGCGGGGTCAGGCCCCGCCGGTCCTCGATATGACGGCAAAGCTGCCGGGCGCGCAGGATCACGAACAGGATCGCCGCCAGAATATAGGGCGGGGCCGATACGCCCATGCTGTCCTCGGTCAGGGCTGAAGGCAGGCTGACGGCAATAACCGGATGATCGCGGCCGGTCGGATCGGCGGCTTCGAACCCGGCGGCCAGCATGGCCACCGCCGCACCATGCCCGCCCGCATAGCCTGCCGAAGGCCGCAGCCCGCGCCCGTAATCCAGAACGCCCGCCGCACGATACAGCGCATCTTCGTCGGGCAAGGTGCCGTCGCGCAACCGGGCCAGCATCGCGTCGATCCCCCGCCCCGGCCATTCGCGGCCAAAGGGCAGGTCGCTGTCGGGCGTGGGCCGGGCATCCTGCGCCCAGATGGCCGCGACCCGGCTGTGACCATCGGCTGTGCGCAACATCTCGTGCGCAAAGGGGATGGCATCGTCGATCACCGCGATGATCGTGGCACGCGTCGGATCGTCGGGGATCGCCGCATCATTCAGCAGGTCGCCGCGATGCGTCCCTGCCCCCCACAGATTGTCTTGCAGGTCATCGTTCAGCGCATCGGGCGGCAACAGCCCCCCCGGATCGGCCAGAAAGGCGGAAAAGGCGGAAACGATGGCCTGCGCGATCATGGCGCGGCACTGTAAGCCGTGCCGGACAGATCGTCCTGCGATGGTGATCCGCCCGTTTGGCCAAGAGCGGCGTCGATCAGGCCGCGCAACGCCGCCTCGGTCCGGGTTGAAACGGGTGGCGCGCCCTCATCACCCGCGGTCAGACGACCGTTGAGGTCCAGCCAGCGGTGGATATAGGGCGACATGCCGGGGCGATAGTCGTCGAACGCGTCTTGCGGGGCGTCGAATGCCGGTGATGCGACGGGCGTCAGCTCCATCTTTCGTTCCTTTCCCGGCGGGCCTGCGACCAAAGCCAGCCCCACAGCGGTGCGGGGCGCACCGGGTTTGCCGCGGTAAAGCGGACGGCGGGGTCATCGCCCGCCATCATCCGTGCGAATTCGCCCAGATGGAAATCGCGCGTCTGGCCGCCCTGCGCCCATTGCCGGCCATCCATCCGCACGCCGCCTGCCTTTTGCCCGCCGCCGCGCGCCGCCAGATAACGGGCCAGCGCGACGCCCAGCATCGCCCCGGCGGCACTGTCTGCGGGGTAATGCACCCCCGCGACCGTCCGGTTCACCGCGATGCGGCTGGCCATGCGGAACATTTGGCTGTCCGCGTTCAGGCGGGCGCCCGGATCGTTCAGCAGGGTCAGCAGCCCGGCCAGAAGAAAGCTTTGCGTGGCATGGCCGGACGGAAAGGCCCCATGGGCGGGCATATCGACAAGCGGCTGAATCCGCGATGAAAACTGATCCGGTCGCGGACACCCCAAGGCCAGTTTGATCCGCATCACCGCCATTGTCGCCACGCTCATCGCCACCTCCAGCATCTCGTGGATGCGGCGGCACCGTTCGGGTTCCAGCGGCTGCAAGGTTGCAAAGAACGGGATCAGATCCTGGGTCTGGACCAGGATTTCGGCCATGCGGTCATCGCGCAGATCGGCATAACCGCCGACCAGAGGAATGGCGTTGCGGAAATCCTCGGCCGAAGGCGGATGGAACCCGGCCAGCAGGATCGGGCCGTCGTCGCCCCGCCGCAGCCAGCGTGCCGCATCGGCCACCGGCGCATCTTCGGGTTGATCGGTTTCAAAGCTCAGATCCTCGAAGATTTCCGCGATCAGCACTGCCTCGCGGTAATCGGCGCTCATCCGGGCCAGCCGCTCGCCCTGGTCGAGCGTGGGCGCGCCGGGCGCATCCCCGGTCAGATGGGCGGTGCCGACGATCCCGTCACGGGCGCGCAGCAACGCTTCGGCCAGCAAGACATCGGCAAGGCCATCACTGTCCAAGACCTTGGCATTTTTGGCATTCTTCGCGTTTTTTGCATTTTTGGCGTTCAAGATCGACATGTTTGCCCCGCCTTCCTGTCGCGCGACGGACCCGGCGATGATTAAGCTGGTGTTCGTCGTGCCATAACAATAGCATAACCGCACCCGCGCAGCGATACTTATTCACCGTGACACATTCCACGCTCAGGCTTATCGGCCCGGTGGCCCTGATCCGAAACGATCAGCGCGACCTGACGCCCCGCAGCATGAAAGGCCGCGGGATGTTGGCGGTATTGGGTGTGTCGCGCGGGATGAAACAGACCCGCGCGCGGTTGCAGGATCTGCTGTACAGCACCCGCGACAGCGAACAGGGCGCGGCCAGTATCCGGCAACTTTTGCGGGAAATCCGTCTGGCGCTGGACAGCGGGCGCGACGCATTGCTGACCGGGCCGGGCTGGGTCGGGCTGGACGAACATCAGATCGCCGTCGATCTGACAAGCCGCAGCGGACCTGACGGACGCCCGTTGGAATTCGCGTCCGATCTGGATATTCCCGACCCGGAATTCGAAGACTGGTTGCGTGACACCCGCGCCTATTACGAAAACCGGCCGCCTCCGGCCGGGACCGCAGAAACCGGCGGTCCGCCCCGGCTGATGGTCGAACCCGTTACCGCCAATGATCCCGATGTGGCGCTGTTTCTGGACATGCTGCTGATGGAGGCCTCGGTGCGGGCCTCGGACATCACGCCGCTGATCGTGATGCAACCCGGCGGCAGCGTTCCCGAAGCGCCCGCCGATGTGGTCCTGCGGGCAAGGGCGGCCCGGATGGGCGACCGGATCATGCTGTCGGTCTCACTGTGCCATGCAAGGGGCGGCACCACGATCTGGGGACGGAATTTCCAGATCGATTCCGGCGGCGACCGGATGCAGGCCCATCTGTGCGCCACCGATATTTCGCTGGCCGTGCTCAAGGCGGTCGAGGCGGCGGATATTCTGGAACAGGCGCGGCGCTTTCCGCTGAGCGATATCTTCAGCTATTCTCAGCCGCGGCTGATGCTGGCCGATGATGCGCTGATGCACAGCTATGACCGGCTGCGGCCCGCCATCGCCCTTGCGCTGCGGGCCTTCATCCGCAACACATTGCTGATCGAGCGGCTGGTGCCGGACCCTGCGACCACTTTCGCCGAGGCCCAGGAATTTTCCCGTCGCGCGCTTGAGATGGCGCCGAACAACGCCACCGTCCTGGCGGTGGGCGCGATCATCGCATCCTATGGCAACCACAAGGAAACCGAATACCGGCTGGTCCGGCAGGCGGTGCGGGCCGATCCGCTGAACCCGCTGGCGATGTTCGCCCATTCGCAGGTTCTCAGCGATATCGAACGGCATTCGGACGCAGCGGCGGTGGCCAGCGACGGGATGAACAACTCGCTGTCGGCGCTGAGTCCCGCGACATGGCTGTTGCGGCGCAGCGTGGCCTCGTTCCGGCATGGCGATCTGGTGACGGCGCAGCGGTTCTTTTCCGCGACGCACGAACTGGCCCCGGAAAACCGTCCGGCGCTGCGGTTTCTGGCGGCGCTGAAATATCATGCGGGCGATTATCAGGGCGCGCGGCAGGCGCTGTTGAAACTGAAACAGATCGAGCCGGATTTCACGCTGGACCTGATGGCAAGCGACGGTTACCCGGCCGATTCCCTGCGCGAAGCCGGGTTGCTGGGCATCACCCGGTCGGGGTTGATCTAGGCGGAATACCGCTTCTGGTAACGGTGCAGCAAAGCCGTGTAGTCTTGTGGTTGCAAAAAGGAGCCGCCGATGCCCCGCAAGACCGCCCGTTATGTGATCGTCCCCGAAGACAACGTGTTCAACGACAGCATGGAGACCACCAGCTTTCGCCTGTTCCGGTCCATGCATCGGGTGCTGTTCAAGAAAGGCGGCCTGCGCCTTGCCGGCAGCGTGGCGCAGGGCACCGATGACGGGTCGGCCCCCGTTCTGCGGCCGCCGGTGCGGATGATGGACACCGAGGCGGGGCGTATCCGCCTGATTGATTCCATCGGCGAAAACGAAGCCTCGCTGGTCGC
>JAUNUO010000009.1:18321-23562 GCA_030538135.1 Paracoccus sp. (in: a-proteobacteria) | reverse complement strand
CTGCCCGCCGCGCAGACCCGGATCGACGCGGTGATCTGTCAGCCGTTTTCCGGCCACTGGCCCGGCGGCGCCGAATCGGTCGCCGTGAACGACGGTGGCGTGACGGAAATCACCGTGGCGCTGACGCCGCTGGCCGATGATTTCCGCGACGGGCTGGACCGGATGCTGACCCCGGCCCGGCCCGGTGACGGGCGGGGCGTGCGGGTGGCGATCATCGACACCGGCGTCGATCCCGCGCAGGGGCTGAATGTCGAACGCGGCCTGAACACCACCGGATCGGAACCCGCCGACGAATGGTTCGACAACGGCACCGGTCATGGCACTCATGTCGCCGGGATCGTGGCGCGCGTGGCCCCCTCCGCCGTGCTGCATTCCTATCGCGTGTTCGAAAAGGACGCCGGCGGGGCAAGCGAATTCGCCATCGCCCGCGCCATCCGCCAGGCGGTCGAGGATGGCTGCGACATCATCAACCTCAGCCTTGGCCAGTCGTCCGAACCCGTCGCCATCTCGCGCGAGGTGCGGCGGGCGCGCGCCCTTGGCGTGGTCTGTATCGCTGCCACCGGCAATGATTACATGTCGCCGGTGTCCTATCCGGCCCGTTCAGGCGTGGTGGTGGCGGTTTCCGCCGGTGGCGTTCTGGACGCCTGGCCCGAGGGCGCGACCACCGCCCGCAACGTCGCAACCGACCCCGCGCCGATAAAAGACCGTTTTTTCGCCTCTTTCAGCAATATCGGGCCGGAAGTGGACTTTATCGGACCGGGCGTTGGCATTATATCTTGGGTGAACAAGACCTCGAAAGGGGTGATGGACGGCACTTCGATGGCCTGCCCCGCCGTGGCCGGGCTGTTTGCCCGATTGCTGTCGGGGAATGCGGAAATACTGTCGGCGGAACGCAACCAACAACGCTCCGACGACATTATCAGAATGGCGAACAGCCACGCGGTGCCGATCGGGTTCGGCAACAGATACGAAGGGGCGGGACTGATCGGCTGAAGGGGAAGATGATGAAAGCGCAAAGACAGAATATCCACAGCTATGTGCTGGTCTATTCGGATGACCGCGATCCCAGCCGAGAAGAAACGGCCGAGGTGCTGGACCATCTCAAACCCTTTCCGGCCGAGGAAGTCGTTCCCGGCACCATCCGCGTCAAAGGCCCCTCGCACGAGGTGCGGCGTTGCGCCGGGGAACTGACCCATTGGCAGTTGTCGCAGGAAAAAGTGTTCCGCCTGAACCCGCCGCACAAAGCGCAACTGCGCTGATGCCCCGCCGGTTCGGCCCCGATGACGGGCTGGACGCCCTTCGCGTCACCGAATCACTGCTGCCGCTGGACAGTTATGCCGGGCGGTCCGGCTATGATCCGGCCTTCATCCTGTCCGACGATCCACTGCCCCTGCCGGGCGCTGGCCGCTGGTCCGATGATCTGGTGTCGCTGATTCCCGATGCGCTGTCGCCGGGACAGGATGCGACGGAACTGCGCTATACCCATTTTTCCGTCCGCCTGTCGCAATCGCGCGCCCTGCCCCTGTTCAGCGCCTGCAATATCGACGGCAGCCGGTCCGATCGCGATGTGCCGCGCACCAACACCTGGCGCCGCGACCCCCGCATCACGCCCGAGGTGCAGAACCTGCGCGAAGGTTATGGCAACGAAGGGCAGGGTCTGTTCAGCCGCGGTCACATGACCCGGCGCGAGGATCCGAACTGGGGCGACCGCGACATCGCGATACAGGCCGATGCCGACACGTTTCACATCACCAATGTCGCGCCGCAGCGGCAGGGCTTCAACGGCGGGGTGTGGCTGCGGCTGGAAGATTACGTTCTGGAAAATACCGACCACGCGAACATGCGCGTCACCGTCATCACCGGCCCGATCCTGTCGGCAGGCGATCCGGTCTATTACAACCGGCGCATTCCCACCGCCTTCTGGAAGGTTGTCGCATTCGTCCACGCCCATACCGGGGAACTGACCACCATCGGCTATCGCCGGTCGCAGATGGATTACCTGCCGCGCCCGTCGGGCGGGCGGTTCGTCTTTGGCGATTTCCACGACAGTCAGGTACCAGTCGCGGCTATCGCACAGGAAAGCGGCCTCGATCTGTCGGCCTATGCCGAACGGGATGTGATGGCCGGTGCCTCGCCCGATCTGGAAATCCGCATTTCCAGCGTCGCCGATTTCTATCTGATGCGATAACGGCGGTGCACGCGCCCCAAAAGAGGAACGGGCCGTCCGAGGAGGAACGGCCCGCGAGATCCACGGAGATGGTCCGGTTAGGGATGGAAATCCGCCCGGTCCCAACCAGGGTTTACGACCCGAAGGGCTGCCTTCAGACCACGGCCCCCCTGACTGTTCCGACACCTCTCTCCAATATCACTCTCGACACTGGACCACCTCCTTTCAAAAAGTTGCCGTTAGTATGGGAAGGGTGCCACAGATCGGGAATCTGTCAATCATGTTTGTGGGTATTCGCGCAACAAATTGCGCACGATCACGCGAAAAGGCACAAGGGCCAGTATCGCAAGCCCCATTTTCACGAACCAGTCGGCCCATGCCAGCGATTGCCACAAGGGCAGTTGGGGGCCAAAGCCCAGCAACGGAACAATCTCGCCCGCCCAGCCGGTATTGGCGTCATGGGGCAGGGCGGCGGCAAAGGCGATGCTGAAAAACAGCGCGGTATCCACCGCTGATCCGGTCACAGTCGAGGCCAGCGGCGCCTGCCACCAGTTCCGCCGGCGCAGCAGGTCGAAAATCGCCACGTCCAGCAATTGCGCGGTCAGGAAGGCCACGCCCGATGCAATGGCGATGCGCAACGTCGTCGCGCCCATCCCAAATGCAGCCAGTGAAAACAGCACGCCGGTCACGAACCCGGCCATGACCACGCGCCGCGCTGCGGCCGGCCCGTAAACGCGGTTCGTCACATCGGTGACCAGAAAGGTGAACGGATAGGTAAAGGCACCCCAGGTCAGCCAGTTTCCGATCGGGAACTGCACCAGGATATTGGCGGCCAGCACGATGACGGCCATGGCGGTGATGCCGGGAAGATAGCGGATCATTCTGGGTTTCCGTTTTGACAAGGTGGCGGAACAACTCGGCCCGCAAGGGCAATCCGGGCGGATAAGCCCAGCCGCGGCCCGAGTCAAGCCTCGCGCCTCAGACGGGACGATGCCCCTGATCGGCGGCGGCGGTTTCGTCCTTGCGCTGTTGATAATCACGCAGCAGCAGCCCGATCACGTCCGACCGGGTGATGACGCCGACGATCCGCGCGCCTTCCATCACCGCGACGATCTGTGCGCCCTGAACCGCCAGTTGATCCAGCAACGCGCCGACCGGCATAGAAACCGGCACGCGTGGGGTGCCGCTGCGCATCATGTCGCGCGCCGTCGCGACGGTGCCGGTCTTTCGGGTCAGGGCGGCGATCAGATCGTTCTGCTGGATCACGCCCAGCAATTCGCCTTGGGGGCCGACGACCGGCAGGCTTTTGATCCGGTTGCCGGCGAACATGGCCGCGATGGCGGATACGCCCGCCTCGGGCGCGACTGAAATCAGCGATTGTGTCATCACGTCGCCGCAGGTGGTGCCGTCGAACCGGTGCAGCGCTGCTTCGGCCTCGGCGGCGGCCAGCAGGCGGCCAAGATCGGTGGCACCAAGGTTCGGACCCTGACGGAACCGCACCAGAAGATCCTCAAGCTCGGCCCGGTGCAGACCGAAACGGGCAACGGTTTCTCCGGCCGCCTCGGCCGGGCGCATGGGATAGACCCGGCCGGTCAGCCGCGCCCAGATCATGCCAAAGACCACCAGCGCCGTCGTTCCCAGAACCAGCGGCGGCAGCAGGGCAAAGGGCGCTTCGGGCGCGACCGTGATCGCCGTCATCAAAGCGACGGCGCCGCCCGGCGGATGCAGCGCGCGCAGGCTGGACATCACCGCGATCGCCAGCCCCACAGCGACCGCCGCCGCCCAGGGCATCGGCAGCCAGAGCGTGACCGGGATCGCCACCACCGCTGCGCTGAAACTGCCCAGAACCGACGACCACGGCTGCGCCAGCGGGCTGTTGGGCACAGCAAAGACCAGCACTGCCGTTGCCCCCAGCGGCGCCAGAAATATCGGCGACAGCCCCATGGCCAGTTCGACCCAGCCCGCGATCATCAGCCCGATCAGCGCCCCCGCGGCGGCGCGTATCCGCTCGGTCAGGTGCGGGCGGGGAATGACGGGGCCAAGGGCGCTGAGAAAGACCATGTTCACATCCCGGTGATTTCCCGCGTCATAGCGCCGCGCGGAGGTCAGGGAAAGCGCGACCGGCATCAGCATCGCGATTTCACACCGCCGGGAACGGTGCTGGTCGATCCTGTCCTTTTCGTTGATAACGCGGGCCGGGCGGTGCAGAAATGCGATCAATGGCAGAACCCGCGCGATCACGCTAAACTTGGCCCGCGCTGTAACGAGGAAAGAGAACGGATGATCCTCAGATTCATCATCGCCACAGTTCTGCTGGCCCTGGTCGGGGGCGGGCTGGTCTGGTTCAACCTGTTCCGCGATCAGATGATTACCCAGATCTTTGCCAATATGCCTGAACAGGTCATGCCCGTCACAACCGTCACCGTCGAACCCGTGACATGGCGTCCGGGGATCGACACCATCGGCACCGTCAAGGCATCACAAGGCATTGATCTGACGGTGGAAACTGCCGGGATCGTGACGCAGATCGGCTTTGCCGCCAATGATCGGGTGGAACAGGGGCAGTTGTTGCTGCAACTGGACGACGTGATGCAGAACGCCGATCTGGCCGCCGCGCACAGCCAGCTTGATCTGGCGCAGACCACGCTGCGGCGGTCGCGGCAATTGCAACAGCGGGGCGTGGCGGCGGATGCGAATCTGGAAACCTCGGAAGCCAATGCCCGCGCCGCCGAGGCGCAGCTTGCCCGTGCCGAAGCCGTGGTCCGCCAGCGCCGCCTGATCGCGCCTTTCGACGGGGTGATCGGTCTGCCGCAGGTCGATCCGGGCGCCTATATCAGCCCCGGCACCGTGGTTGCGACCTTGCAGGATATCGACAATGTGCATGTCGATTTCGGCCTGCCCGAACAGGAACTGCCCGATCTGGCGATGGGTCAGGCGGTCGAAATCCGGGCCGCCGAGGATGCGCAGCCGTTCCATGGTCAGATAACCGGTATCGACCCGCGCATCGATTCCGCCAGCCGCATGGTCGCCATCCGTGCCCGGATCGACGGTGCCGACGGCGCGCTGACGCCGGG
>JAUNUO010000009.1:0-18221 GCA_030538135.1 Paracoccus sp. (in: a-proteobacteria) | reverse complement strand
CGGGGTCACCATCGACAATACGGTGACGCCCGATGGTATCGGCCAGACCCCGCCGCAACCGGCCCCCGCCGATGATACCGCATCGTCCGAAGCCGCGCCCGCCCAAGAGGCTGCGGAATGAGCATTTCGGACATTTTCATCAAGCGGCCGGTGCTGACCACCGTCTTTGCCTTTATCATGCTGCTGTTGGGCATCATGGGGGCGGCCAGCCTTCAGATCCGCCAATACCCCGAGGTCGATGAAACCGTCGTCACCGTCACCACGGTCTATCCCGGCGCCTCGGCCGATCTGATTCAGGGCTTTGTCACCGCACCCATCGCGGCTGCGGTTTCGACCGCCGAAGGGGTGGATTACGTCAGCACGCAATCGCGGCCTTCGGCTTCGGTCGTGTCGGTGAACATGCGGCTTGGGGCCGACCCGGACGTGGCGCTGACCGAGGTGATGTCCAAGGTGCAGGAAGTGCGCAGCCAGTTGCCGTCCGATGCGCAGGACCCGTCCATCGTCAAGGGCACGGGCATGCAGTTCGCCACCATGTATCTGGCGCTGCAAAACCCCAACATGACGCCCGAACAGCTGACCGAATATATCGAGCGCGTCATCCGCCCCCGCATGTCCACCATCGAGGGCGTGGCCGAGGTGCAGATCCTGGGCGGCGCCAATTACGCCATGCGGGTCTGGATCGACCCGGTGCTGCTGGCCAGCCGGGGCATCACCGCCGCCGAGGTCATGCAGGCGATCAACAGTTCCAACTTTCTGGCCGCGCCCGGCAAGACCGAGGGCGAACTCATCAGCTATGCCATCACCATGGAATCGACGTTGCAGACGCCCGAGGCCTTCGGCGCGCTGCCCCTGTCGGGCAGCGGTGACAGCGTGGTGCGGTTGCGCGATGTGGCGCGGGTCGAACTGGCCGCTGAAAGCGAGGATACCGTGGTCGAGTTCAACGGTCAGCCGGGCACCTTCATCGGCATCTTTCCGACGCCGGGGGCCAACCCGCTGGACACCACGGCCAATGTCCGCGCGCAATTGCCTGCGATTCAGGATTCGCTGCCGCAGGGCATGACGATGACCCTGATGTATGACGCGACCGACCAGATTTCTGCATCCATCCGCGAGGTTCTGACCACGATTGTCGAGGCGACGTTGATCGTGTCGGTGGTGATCTTTCTGTTCATGGGATCGTTCCGTTCGGTCGCGATGCCAGTGGCGGCGATTCCGCTGTCCCTGGTGGGGACGCTGTTTCTGCTGTTCGTAGTGGGATATTCGATCAACCTGCTGACGCTGCTGGCGCTGGTTCTGGCCATCGGCATCGTGGTGGACGACGCCATCGTCGTGGTGGAAAACGTTCAGCGCCATGTCGATAACGGCATGACGCCAATGCAGGCCAGCTTTCTGTCGATGAAGGAATTGTTCATTGCCATCGTCGCCACCTCGCTGACGCTGGTGGCGGTGTTCATGCCGCTGTTCTTTACCGGCGGGCTGACGGGGGCGCTGTTTCAGGAATTCGCGCTGGCTCTGGCAGGGGCGGTGTTCCTGTCGGGGATCGTGGCGCTGACCGTATCGCCGATGATGTCGGCCCGGATCCTGAAATCGGGCGGGCATTCGCGGTTTCAGAGATGGGTGGACCGCAATTTCCTGCGGTTCGAGGGCTGGTATGCCCGCCGCGTCGAAAGCTCGTTCAATTACAGGTCGGTGACGGTGTTCATCATGGTCGTGCTGATGGGCGTAACCGGCTATCTGTTCACCAAGACCTCGACCGAGCTTGCCCCCGAAGAGGACGCCGGCGCCCTGTTGGCGATCATCAACGGGCCGGCCTATGCGACCACCAGTTACACCTCACGCTATGTCGATCAGATCAACGATCTGACCGCCGGCCTGCCCGAGGTCGAGGCGAATTTCTCGGTCGTGGGTTTCGGTGGCGGGACCAATTCGGCCTTCGCGCTTTGGGCGCTGAAGGATTGGGCCGACCGCGACCGCAGCCAGGCGGAAATCCAGGCCGATCTTCAGGAACGGATGGCACCGCTGGCCGGGGTGCAGGCTTTCGTGTTCTCGCCGCCTTCGCTGCCGGGATCGGGGGGCGGTCTGCCCATCACCATGGTGATCCAGTCCACATCGGATGCCGGGCAGGTCTATGAGATGGCCGAGGAAATCAAGGATCGCGCGCAGGCGTCGGGGCGGTTCATCGTGGTGCAGAACTCGATGAACTACGACACCACGCAGGTGGTGGTCACCATCGACCGCGACCGTGCGGCGGCGCTGAACATCCCGGCCAGCCAGATCGGGGCCACGCTGTCGCTGCTGGTCGGCGGCGGAGCCATCGGCCAGTTCGACCGCGACAGCAACAGCTATGACGTGATCTTGCAGGTGCCGCGCGAATATCGCGAGAACCCCGAACGGCTGGGGGAATTCCGGCTGCGGTCGCTGACCGGCGACATGGTGCCGCTGTCCGCCGTGACGCAGATTTCTACCCGCGCCGCGCCCGCCAGCATCGAACAGTTCAACCAGTTGAACGCAGCCACGATTTCGGCCCTGCCGCTGCCCGGCGTGACCACCGGCGACGGTCTGGCCGAGATCGAGGCGATTGCCGCCGAACTGCTGCCCGACGGGTTCTTCATCGACTATTCCGGCCAGTCGCGGACGGAAAAGAACGAAGGTTCGGGAATCATGACGGCCTTTGCGCTGGCCCTGGTGGTGATCTATCTGGTGCTGGCCGCGCAGTTCGAAAGCTGGCGCGATCCATTCATCATCCTGATGTCGGTGCCGCTGGCGATCTTCGGCGTCATCGTGCCGCTGAATCTGGGGCTGGGGACGCTGAACATCTATACCCAGATCGGGATGCTGGCGCTGATCGGGATCATCACCAAACACGGTATCCTTCTGGTCGAATTCGCCAACCAGCAGCGCGAAAACCTGGGCCTTTCGCGTGAACAGGGCATGGTGCAGGCCGCGCGCCTGCGGCTGCGCCCGATCCTGATGACCACCATCGCCACGGCGGTGGGGGTGGTGCCGCTGATGACGGCATCCGGGGCAGGGGCGGCGGCGCGCTTTGCCATGGGTCTGGTGATCTTTTCGGGGATCACCGTGGGCACGCTGTTCACCCTGTTCGTGGTGCCGACGGTTTACACACTGATCGCCCCGAAAGAGACCAAACCCCCCGCCGAGGAACCTGACGAACAGGCCGCCAGCAGTCTGGTTCAGCAGCCGGCCGAATAGGGCAGGCGCCGGCCCCGCGCCGGCGTTTTCATGCGCGGATCACGTCTCTTTCGGGCGCAGGGTCAGCCAGATCAGCGCGCCGCCCGCAAGGATCAGGAAGGGCAGCATCGCAAGGTTCACCGCGCTCCACCCCGTCTGCGCATCGCCGCCAAGGCAGTTCATCAGCCCGCCAGACGACAGCGAGGCCAGGAACACCCCGCCAAAAACGAAGAGATCGTTAAAGCCCTGCACCTGCGCGCGTTCCTCGGGGGGGTGGGCGGCGGTCAGCATGGCGGTGGCGCCGATATAGCCAAAGTTCCAGCCCAGTCCCAGCAGGAACAGCGACCCATAGAAATGCGCCAGATCGACCCCGGACAGCGCGACCGCGCCTGACCCGGCCAGAATTACCAGCCCGGTCCCCACGATCACCGGTGCGCCGAACCGGGCGATCAGATGCCCGGTGAAAAAGCTGGGCGCGAACATGGCCAGCACATGCACGCTGACGATGCTGGCGGCGTCGTTGGTGGCAAAGCCGCAGCCCACCACCGCCAGCGGGGCCGAGGTCATCACCAGATTCATCAATGCATAGGCCACCATGCCGCAGATCATCGCCACGGCGATGGTCGGATCGCGCAGGATGTCGCGCAGCGGGCGGCCCTTTGGCTGATCCGCGCGGTGCGCGGCGGGGGGCGGGCTGTCCAGAAAGGAAAACAGCACTGGTCCCAGCAGGTTCAGCCCGATGATCGTTGCATAGGTGGCCAGAAACGGCACGGCGGTGATCGTGTTGGTCATCTGCACCAGCGCCGGGCCGGTGATCGCGGCGGCAAGACCGCCCGCCATCACCCAGGAAATCGCCTTGGGTGCAAATTCGGGGCTGGCGGCATCGGTCGCGGCAAAGCGGTAAAAGCCCTGCGCCGCCATATAGATGCCGGTCAGAAACGAACCGGCCATGAACAACCAGAACGACTGGGTCCACAGCCCCGCCGCCGAGATCCCCGCGCCCACGGCCCCTGCCAGCACCGCCAGCGTGAACCCCGCGCGCCGCCCGTATTGCTGCATGAACCCGGCCAATGGCCGCGCCGACAGCGCCGATCCCAGAATGATCGCCGACAACGGCAGCGTGGCGATACAGGGCCAGGGTGTCAGCATCTGCCCGGCCAGCCCGCCGACGATGAAGATCATCGACATCTGCGCGCCAAGGATCGCCTGCGCGAGAACCAGAACGATGACGTTGCGGCGGGCGCGATCCATCTCAGCCACTCAGTTGCGCGGCATCGCGGGCGCGGGCTTCGACGGCGTCCCAGTTGCCGGCGCTGATGTTTGTTTCGGATGCCAGCCAGCTTCCGCCGCAGCAGATCACGTTCGGCAGCGACAGGTAATCGCGCGCATTGCCGGGTGAAATACCCCCGGTCGGGCAAAAGCTGACCTGTGGCAGCGGTCCACCCAGAGCCCTAAGCGCCGGTGCGCCGCCGATGGTCTCGGCCGGAAAGAATTTCAGCATGTCATAACCGGCATCCAGCGCCCGCATAACCTCGGATGCGGTGGCGGTGCCAGGAAGCAGGGGCAGGCCGATCTCGGTGCAGGCGTCGATCAGGCGGTCGGTCAGGCCGGGCGACACGGCAAAGGTCGCCCCCGCATCGCGCGCGCGTTTCGCATCGTCCGGCGTCAGCACGGTTCCGGCGCCGACATGGCCGCCCTGAACCGATGCCATGGCCCGGATCGCGTCCAGCGCGGCGTCGGATCGCAGCGTCACTTCCAGTACCGGCGTGCCGCCCTTGACCAGAGCGCGGGCCAACCCCTCGGCACGGGCGGCGTCGCGGATGATGATCACCGGAATCACCGGGGCGATCCGGCACAGCGCACGGGTCTTTTGCGATTGCTCTTGCGGGGTCATGGCGACACCTTTCCCTTGGTCGCGGGCAACCTAGCGCGGATGGTGAAAGGTGCAAGGGCGCGGAATGTCGTTTTGCGACGGCGTTTTGACGCAAACGCGCGGCCCCGGCGCGGGTGCGCGGCCTATGGATGCCGGAACAGAGAGGGAGATCGCAGATGAGCGATGAGGGTGAACGCCGGTCCCGGCGCGGTGGTGGCGGTGCGGCACGGCGGGCGGAACGAACCGCGACGCGCACGGAATTCTCGCGCTTTATCAGCCGCAATATTCCGAACCTTGAAATCCTGAACGCCGAGGCGATCGAGATCATCGAAGCCAATGCCGACACCGTGTTGCAGGAAATCGGCGTCAATTTCCCCGAACAGTCCGAGGCGCTGGCCCGATGGAAGGCCGCGGGTGCAGATGTGCAGGGCGAACGGGTGCGCATTCCGCGCGGTCTGGCACGGCAATTATGCGCAACCGCGCCGGGTTCGTTCACGCAGCACGCGCGCAATCCCGAACGCAATGTGGATATCGGCGGGCGCAATCTGGTGCTGGCTCCGGTCTATGGCCCGCCCTTCGTGCGCGATCAGGCCGGCGGGCGGCGCTATGCCACCATAGCCGATTTCCGCAATTTCGTGAAACTGGGGCAGATGTCGAAATGGCTGCACCATTCCGGCGGCACCGTGTGCGAACCGACCGATGTGGCGGTGAACAAGCGCCATCTGGACATGCTGCACGCGCATATGACGCTGTCGGACAAACCCTTCATGGGGTCCGTCACCCTGCCCGAACGCGCCGCCGATTCGGTCGAAATGTCGCGTTTGCTGTTTGGGTCGGATTTCGTCGATCAGAACACGGTGATGACCAGCCTTATCAACATCAACAGCCCGCTGACCTTCGATTCCGTGATGATGGGTGCGCTTGAGGTGTATGCAAAGGCCAATCAGGCCAGCATCATCAGTCCCTTCATCGTCGGCGGCGCCATGGCTCCGGTGACGGTGGCGGGCACGCTGACGCAGGTTCTGGCCGAGGTTCTGGCCGGCGTCGCCTATTCGCAATTGGTCCGTCCCGGCGCGCCGGTGATCTTTGGCGCCTTCGTGACCAGCATCGACATGAATTCGGGCGCGCCCACATTCGGCACGCCCGAGGCAGCGCAGATCACGCTTGGCGCGGGTCAACTGGCGCGGCGGCTGGGGCTGCCCTATCGGTCGGCCGGGGCGTTCTGCGGATCGAAACTGCCCGATGCGCAGGCGGCCTATGAGACGGCGAACACGCTGAACATCGGTCTGCTGGCCGGGGTGAACTTCATGCTGCATGCCTGCGGCTGGCTGGAAGGCGGGCTGGTCTCGTCCTATGAAAAATACGTGATGGATGCCGATCAGCTTGGCATCCTGCACCGGCTGGCGGCGGGCGTGGACATGTCGGAAAACGGGCAGGGCATGGGTGCCATCCGCGAGGTCGGCCCCAGCGGGCATTACCTTGGCTGCGATCACACGCAGGCCAATTACAAGGATGCCTTCTGGCGCACCGGGGTTCTGGATTACAAGCCGTTCGAAACCTGGGAAGAAGAAGGCGCGCGCGACACCGCCACGCTGGCCGCCGCCAAGGTGGAACGGATGCTGGGCGAATATCAGGCCCCCGATCTGGATGCGGGGGTGGCCGAGGCGCTGACCGATTATGTGGCGCGAAAAAAGGCGGCCGAACCGGACGCGTTCATGTAACTGCGCGGTTGCACCGTGGGGCTTCGCGCCCCCCAGACCCCCCGCGGGATATTTATGCACAAACGAAGCAAGGGCTTGCCTTTGCAGCTTTTGGCGTGTAAGGCGCGGGCACTTCACAGGCAGGGGCGGGCCGGACGGGGAGACATCCCGTCATGGTCCACCGGTTGGGGCTTTGCCCTGAAATCCCTGCCAAGGCGCAAACCGGAAAGGACATGGATATGGCGCTTCCTGATTTTTCGATGCGTCAGCTTTTGGAAGCTGGCGTTCACTATGGTCACCAGACCCAGCGGTGGAATCCGCGCATGGGTCAGTATATCTACGGCGACCGCAACGGCATTCACATCATCGACCTGACGCAGACCGTTCCGATGCTGGATCAGGCGCTGAAGGTCATCCGCGACACCGTGTCGAAAGGCGGGCGCGTTCTGTTCGTCGGCACCAAGCGTCAGGCATCCAAGGCCGTGGCCGATGCCGCCGAAAAATCGGCGCAGTTCTATATGAACCACCGCTGGCTGGGGGGCACGCTGACCAACTGGAAAACGGTGTCGCAGTCGATCAGCCGCCTCAAGGCCATCGACGAGACGATGGAACAGGGTGCCGAGGGTCTGACCAAGAAAGAGCGTCTGGGTCTGGAACGCGAGCAGGCGAAACTGCAAGCCTCGCTGGGCGGTATCCGCGACATGGGCGGCCTGCCGGACCTGCTGTTCGTCATCGACGTGAACAAGGAAGACCTTGCCATTCTGGAAGCCCGGAAACTGGGCATTCCGGTCGTGGCTGTGGTTGACACCAACTGTTCGCCCGATGGTGTGGACTATATCATTCCGGGCAACGACGACGCCGCCCGCGCCATCGCGCTTTATTGCGATCTGGCTGCCCGCGCCGCCTTGGACGGGATGTCGGCACAGATGGGTGCTGCTGGTGTTGATATCGGTGCGCTGGCCGAAACCCCGGTCGAGGAACTGGACGACGCCCCCGAGGCCGAGACCGCCGAGGCCTGATCCGGCCCCGTGCCGCATCGTTACCGAATTGTCATCAGGCGGGGATAAGCCCCGCCTGACGCTTTGATCCGAAGGAGAAAACCCATGGCGATCACCGCTGCGATGGTGAAAGACCTGCGCGAAAAAACCGGCGCGGGCATGATGGATGCCAAGAAGGCGCTGACCGAGAACGATGGCGACTTCGAAGCCGCGATCGACTGGCTGCGCGCCAAGGGGCTGGCCAAGGCCGCCAAGAAATCCGACCGCGTGGCCGCCGAAGGTCTGGTCGGTGTGTCGGTCCGCGATGGCCGCGGCGTCGCGATCGAACTGAACTCGGAAACCGATTTCGTGGCGAAGAACGCCGATTTCCAGAAACTGGTGCGCGATATCGCCGATATTGCCGTCGAAACCGCCGATTCAGTCGAGGTTCTGCGTCAGACCCATCTGAACGGCAAACCGGTCGAGGACGTCCTGACCGAGGCCATCGCCCGGATCGGGGAAAACATGACCCTGCGCCGGATGCATGTTCTGGAAGGCGATACCGTTGTCCATTATGTGCATAACGCCGCTGCCGACGGCATGGGCAAGATCGGCGTTCTGGTCGCGCTGAAAGGCGACGAGGCCGCCGCCCAGACCGTGGGCAAGCAGATCGCCATGCATGTCGCTGCGACCAACCCGGCCTCGCTGTCCGAAGCCGATCTGGACCCGGCGCTGGTCGAGCGCGAAAAGAACGTCCTGACCGAGCAGGCCCGTGAATCCGGCAAACCCGAAGCCGTGATCGCCAAGATGATCGAGGGCCGGATGGCCAAGTTCTTTGAGGAAGTCACCCTGCTGGGTCAGAAATTCGTCATCAATCCCGACGTGACCGTAGCGCAGGCCGCCAAGGACGCGGGTGTCGAAGTGACCGGTTTCGCCCGCGTCGAAGTTGGTGAAGGCATCGAAAAGAAAGAAGAAGATTTTGCCGCCGAGGTCGCAAAGACGCTGAGCGGCAACTGATCGCCCGATCAGTGCGATTGCAGGCGCCGGTCCCGAAGGGGGCCGGCGTCTTGCTGTGTCGGGGTGCTTGCGCCCGGCCACGGAATCGGGTTGCTAGGCACCAGATGGAGGTGCGTCATGGCGGATGTTCTGATCGCGGGCGGGGCGGTGATGGGCGCGTCCTGCGCATTCTGGCTGACGCGGATGTCGCCCGGCCTGCGCGTTGTGGTGGTGGAACCCGACCCGACCTATCAGTTCAGCTCCACGGCACTGTCCGTTGCCTCGGTCCGGTCGCAGTTCACCAATCCGGTAAATGTGCAGATCAGCCGCTTTGCCATTGATTTCATCCGAGATTTCGCCCGCTGGACCGGGCCATCGGGCGGCGTGCCCGACCTTGGCCTGCGCGAAAACGGTTATCTGTTCCTGACCGGGACCGAGGCCGGGGCGGCGCAACTGACCGAACTAGCCGCGATGCAGCGCGAATTGGGGGCGGCGACCGAGGTCTGGGATGCGACGACACTGGCGCAGCGGTTTCCGTGGATGAACACCGATGATGTGGCGGCGGCCAGCTTTGGCCCGCGGGATGAAGGCTGGTTCGACAATATGGGCCTGCTGTCCGGACTGCGGCACGCGGCGCGAGCGGCGGGCGCACGGTTCGTGACGGGGCGCGTGGTGCGGTTCGAAACTCACGAGGGACGGATCGTTGCCGCGCATCTGGCAGATGGGCAGCGGTTGGAGGCCGGTCATTTCGTAAATGCTGCCGGGACGCGTTGCGATATGCTGATGGAGGGGCTGCCGCTGCGCCTGCCGGTCGAGCCGCGCAAGCGCACCGTTTTCGTTGTCGATGCCCCGGCCGCGCGGCATCCCGACGCGCCGCTGTTCATTGACCATTCCGGCATTTATGCCCGGCCCGAGCACGGAAGCTGGATCGCGGCAACGGTGCCGGCCGATGACGGCCCCTGCGCGGCGGATGACTTCGACCCGGATCACGACCTGTTCGAAAGCATTGTCTGGCCCGCGCTGTATAACCGCGCGGAAGGTTTTGGACAGGCCAAGGTCGTGCGCTGGTGGGTCGGACACTACGCCTATAACACATTGGATCAGAACGCGATTCTGGGGCGGAATCCATTGGTTCCGAACCTGTATCACGCCAACGGCTTTTCGGGCCATGGCTTGCAGCAGGCACCGGCGGTGGGGCGCGGGATCGCGGAACAGATCCTCCATGGCGATTGGCAGACGCTGGACCTGTCGCCTTTGGGTGTGCAAAGGGTGGTGGACAACGAACCTTTCGCCGAAGCCCATATCGTCTGACATGCCCTTTATCATTGCCATCGACGGACCTGCCGCATCCGGTAAGGGAACCATCGCCCGCGCATTGGCCGCGCATTTCGGCTTTCACCATCTGGACACCGGGCTGCTGTATCGCGCCGTCGGGGCCAAGGGCGGTGATCCGGTCGCCGCGGCGCAGGGGCTGAGCGCGGCGGATCTGGCGAGGCACGATCTGCGCAGCGCCGAGGCGGGGCAGGCCGCGAGCCGCGTGGCCGCCATCCCCGAGGTGCGATCCGCGCTGACCGATTTTCAGCGCCGCTATGCCGCGCAAGAACCGGGTGCGGTGCTGGACGGGCGCGACATCGGCACGGTCATCTGCCCGGATGCGGCGGTGAAGCTGTATGTCGTTGCCGAGGATCATGTGCGGGCACGGCGCCGGGCGGCAGAACTGGGTGCGGATGCGGATCGGATTTTGGCCGAATTGCGTGAACGTGATGCGCGCGATGCGGCGCGCACGGCGGCACCGCTGCGGGCCGCCGACGATGCGGTGGTGCTGGATACGACTACGATGGATATCGACGCCGCCGTGGCCGAGGCGGTGCGGATCGTGCGCGGCGCCCTGGGTTAAGGTGGGGGCTTCGCGCCCCCACACCCCCGCGGGATATTTATGCACAAACGAAGCCCTTTTCGCCGAACGGTTAACCTTTCCTTAAGCGTGGCGCATTAACCATTGTGGCAAAAAGGGTTTGCTCATGGTTGCCATCGCCTATTCCGTCGCCTTCGAAGGTGTCGAGGCGCGTCTGGTCGAGGTGCAATGTTCGGTGTCGCCAGGGATGCCCGGCTTTGCCATCGTTGGCCTGCCCGACAAGGCCGTCAGCGAGGCGCGCGAACGGGTGCGGGCGGCCTTTGGGGCGTTGTCCGTGGCCCTGCCGAACAAGCGGCTGACGGTGAACCTGTCCCCCGCCGATCTACCGAAAGAAGGGTCGCATTTCGATCTGCCCATTGCGCTGGCCGTGCTGGCGGCGCTTGAGGTGATTCCGGCGGACGAACTGGCGCGCTGTGTCTGTCTGGGCGAACTGGCGCTGGACGGGCGGCTGGTGGCGGTGGCGGGGGCCTTGCCTGCGGCGATGGCCGCGGCCGAGGATGACCGTGCGCTGATCTGCCCCCGACCCTGTGGGCCTGAGGCGGCATGGGTCGATGCGGTGCCGGTGCTGGCGCCGGCCACGCTGCGCGAGGCGGTCGATCATCTGACCGACCGCAACCCCATCGCGCGGGCACAGCCGGGAATGATCGGCGATGGCGCGCCGGCGGCCTGCCTGTCGGATGTCAAAGGGCAGGAACGGGCGAAGCGGGCGTTGGAAATTGCGGCAGCCGGCCGGCATCACCTGTTGATGGTTGGTCCGCCGGGGGCAGGAAAATCCATGCTGGCCGCGCGTTTGCCGGGGTTGTTGCCGCCGCTTGCGCCGGGCGAGGCGCTGGAAACCTCGATGATCCATTCGCTGGCCGGAGTGCTGGCCGAGGGCGGGATTTCCCGTCGTGCGCCCTATCGCGAACCGCACCACACGGCTTCGATGGCGGCCATCGTCGGTGGCGGGCGCGGGGCCAAGCCGGGCGAGATCAGCCTGGCCCATAACGGCGTGCTGTTCATGGACGAGTTTCCCGAATTCGCACGCCCGGTTCTGGAAACACTGCGCCAGCCTATCGAGACGGGCGAGGTCGTCGTGGCGCGGGCGAATGCGCATATCCGCTATCCCTGCCGATTCCTGCTGGTCGCGGCGGCGAACCCGTGCCGTTGCGGATATCTGGCGGATGCGGCGCGGGCCTGCAACCGCGCGCCGATCTGCGGTTCCGATTACATGGGGCGGATTTCGGGGCCGCTGATGGATCGGTTCGATCTTCGGATCGAGGTTCCGGCAGTCAGTTTTCTGGATCTGGAACTGCCATCGAGCGGGGAAAGCTCGGCCACGGTTGCGGCGCGTGTGGCAGCGGCAAGGGCGGTGCAGGCGCGGCGTTTTGCCGGGCATCCGCGTATCCGCACCAATGCCGAGGCAGGCGGGCCGGTTCTGGATGATATTGCCGCCCCCGATTCGCAGGGGCGGGATCTGATCGTGAAGGCGTCGGAAAAGCTGGGCCTGACGGCGCGCGGCTATCACCGCATCCTGCGGGCGGCGCGGACGATTGCTGATCTGGACGGGTCAGAGGCGGTGCGGGTCAACCATCTGGCCGAGGCGATCAGCTATCGCCTGGCCTTCGTCGCGGGCGGTTAGGTCAGGGGCAGATGCCTTTGCCGCCCCCGTCGAGGGTGCGGCAAAGGCGGGTGCCGCGCGGCACCCCGGTGCCGTGTCAGGACCGGTTGGCGGCGAGGCGGCGCTCAATCGCCTCCCAGATCAGTGCCGAACCGTTAGTGCCGTCGAATCGTTCAAGTTCCTGCAAGCCGGTGGGCGAGGTGACGTTGATTTCGGTCAGCCAGCCGTCGATCACGTCGATTCCGGTGAAGATCAACCCCTTTTCCCGCAGGACCGGGCCGATACGGGTGCAGATTTCCCGTTCACGGTCGGTCAGACCGATTTTTTCGGCCCGGCCGCCGACATGCATGTTGGACCGCGCTTCGCCTTTTTGTGGCACGCGGTTGATGGCGCCGATGGGTTCGCCATCGACCAGGATGATCCGCTTGTCGCCCTGCACAACGGCGGGCAGGTATTTCTGCGCGATCACCGGTTCGCGGTTGATGCCCGCGAACAGTTCCAGCAGCGCCGACAGGTTGGCATCGCTTTCGGGCAGCAGGAACACCCCGGCGCCGCCGTTGCCGTAAAGCGGCTTGAGGATGATCGAGCCGTGCCGGTCGCGGAACCGCCGGATGGCCGCCGGATTGCGGGCGATCATGGTCGGTGGCGTCAGGTCGGGGAAATCCAGCACCATCAGCTTTTCGGGGCAGTTGCGGACCCAGAACGGATCGTTCACCACCAGGGTGCGGCCATGCACCCGGTCCAGAAGATGGGTCGAGGTGACATAGGCCATGTCGAAGGGCGGATCCTGCCGCAGCCAGACCACGTCGAAATCGGCAAGATCTACCTCGGCCCAATCGCCGAAGGTGGCGTGATTGCCTTCTTCGCGGCGCAGGGTGACGGGGCGGCCCTGCGCCAGAACGCGGCCCTCGTCATAGATCAGCTGGTCAACGGTGTACTGGAACAGGCGGTGTCCGCGGGCCTGCGCTTCGAGCCCGATGCGGAAGGTGCTGTCGGCATTGATCGAGACATGCTCGACCGGGTCCATTTGCAGGGCGACGTAAAGGCTCATCCGATCCTCCGGGTTGTTGGCTGCTTGTGGCGCGGGTATTGCGCCGTTGCAACCCGCCCAAAGGAATCAGGCTTCGCCAAAGGCGTTTTCGATCACGTCGATGCGACCCATGTCATCGACCAGCGCCACATCAAAGCGCATTTCCGTCAGCAGACCCCGGGTCAGCGTGCCGCAATATTCCAGCGCGGCGGTGCAGATGCGATCCATCTGCCGGCGGTCCAGACGCAGGGCGGCCAGTTCGTGACTGCGGGATTTCTTGACCTCGACAAAAATCACGCAATCGCCGTGACGGGCGATCAGGTCGATTTCACCCGCGGCCCCCCGCCAGCGCCGCGCCAGAATCGCCGCCCCTGCCGCCTGATAGCGCGCTGCGACCTGTTCTTCGGCCATCGCGCCCGAAAGACAGGCCATGGCCCCCCGGCGCGCACGGGCGACGACCGCACCCGTGCCGTGAAATTCGCGGACATGAACCGTCATGTATCATCCTTTCCGACTGTCAGCGCGATCTGATAGACCTCGCGCCGCGGCAAATTCAGTTCTTCGGCCACCTCGCGGGCGGCATCCTTGACCGACATCCGGTCCAGACGGGCCAGCAGGGCGGCCCGCACATCGTCATCACCCACGACCACAGGGGCCGGCCGGTCCAGCACCAGCACGATTTCGCCCCGCAGCCCTTCGTCGGGTATGGTCTGCGCCAGTTCCGCCACGGTTCCGCGCATGACCTGTTCGAATTTCTTGGTCAGTTCCCGGCAGATCACCATAACCCGTTCCGGTTCTGTTTCGCACAAGATTCTCAATGTTTCCTTAACGCGCCTCGGGCTTTCGAACAGGATGATCGTGGCATCGACCCCCGCCCATGTCGCCAGCCAGTCGCGGCGCGCACTCCTGGTCGCCGGCGGAAAGCCCGCGAACAGGAACCGGTCCGAGGGCAGGCCGGATACCGTCAGCGCCGCCAGCGCCGCCGAGGCGCCCGGCACCGCATGGACCCGGTGGCCCGCCATCCCCGCATCGCGCCCAAGACGATAACCCGGATCAGCGACCAGCGGCGTTCCTGCGTCCGAGGCATAGGCGACCGCCTGTCCCTGTTCCAATGCCGCCAGAATCGCGGGGCGCGCCCGGTCGGCGTTGTGGTCGTGATAGGCGACAATCCGCCGCCCGCGCAAAGGCACCCCGTGGATGTCCATCAGGTGGCGCAGCACGCGCGTATCCTCGGCCGCCAGCAGGTCGGCACCGTTCAGAACATCCAGCGCCCGCAAAGTGATATCGCGTGCAGCCCCGATCGGCGTTGAAACCAGATACAGGCCGGGGTCCAGCCGGGGCGCCTCGATCCGGGCGGCAAGAGGGGCCGCCTGTGGCCGTGTGTCATCGCTCATCGGCGGGCCTCCTGTGTTGCTGGCGCGTTGCCTTGGCGGGCTTATCGCAATAGGTTGCACCCGGTAACCGCCAATTCCAAGCCACCGACATACAGGGAAATCAGCGCGATGACAGCCATTGCCCCCCACCGCGCCGCGTCACGCCTGCGCGGCATCGTCCTGCGCGGCGCCGCCGTGCTTTCTGCCTTCGTGCTTGCCGCCTGCGAACCGGGTGCGGGCGCGCTGACCGGGCCGTCCACCGGCCAGATGATCGACCCGCGTCAGCCGGTGCCGGTCGCGCTGCTGGTGCCGGGGGGGTCGGGCAATGCCGATCTGAACTGGCTGGCGCGCAGCCTGACCAATTCGGCCCGGATGGCTGCCGCCGATGCGCAGGGTGCGGCCATCGACCTGCGCATCTATCAAACCAACGGCGACAACCCCGCCACCGCCGTCGCCCGCGCGAACGAGGCGGTGGATGCAGGGGCGAAGATCATCATCGGTCCGCTGTTCGCGGAATCGGCCAATGCGGTCGGCAATGCGATGCAGGGCCGCGACGTGAACGTGCTGAGCTTTTCCAACAATGCCGATGTCGCCGGCGGCAATGTCTTTGTCCTGGGTAACACCTTTGCCAATGTCGCCGACCGGCTGGTCGGATACGGCGTGCGCCAGAACAAGCGCCGGGTGCTGATGGTGGCTGAAAACGACGTGGCCGGCCGCGTCGGCGCCCATGCGATCGAACGTGCCGTCGCCCGCAATGGCGCGACGCTTGCAGGCCGCGTGACGCATCCGGTGTCGCAGCAGGGTATCGACGGCGTGACCCCGCAGATCGCACAGGCGGTTCAGTCGGGGCAGGTGGATGCGGTGTTCATGACCGCGAACAATCAGGCCGTGCTGCCTTATCTGACCGAAAAGCTGGCGGCGGCGGGCGTGACCGCGCAGGTGACGCAGTTCATGGGTCTGACCCGCTGGGACGAACCCGCATCGCGCCTGCGCCTGCCGGCGCTGGAAAACGGCTGGTTCGCCATTCCCGACACCTCGCTGACGGCACAGTTCAGCAACCGTTACCGCGCCGCGCATGGCGAGGCGCCGCACGCCCTGGGCAGCCTGGCCTATGATGGCGTATCCGCCATTGCCGCGCTGGCCCGCGCTGGCCGCAAGGATGCGCTGACCACCCGCGGCCTGACCGGCAGCGCCGGGTTCAAAGGCGTGAACGGCGTGTTCCGCCTGCTGCCCGACGGCAGCAACCAGCGCGCGCTGGCCGTGGCGACGATCCGGGGCGGTCAGGTAGTGATTCTGGAACCCGCGCCGCGCAGCTTTGGCCGCTCGGGTTCCTGATCTTGCCTGAACAGAACGACCGTGTTCAAAGCGCGCCGGCCCTGCCCGGCGCGCATTTGCTGTTTTCGCCCGATGCCCTGCTGCCGGAACTGAACGCACGCCTTTCGGTCCTGTCCGGTGCGCGCGAGATCCGGGCCGAAACCGTCGCCTTTCTGATCCGGGCGCGGGCGGATGCGATGTCCGACATTACCGCCGGGTTCGACGGTCATCCCCGCGCCGCGCGTGAAACCGTGCGCGCCATCGCCAGCCTGACCGATGGCATCGTCACCGCCATTCACCATGTCGCCACACAGCATCTGCACCCGATGCCCAACCCATCCGAGGCCGAGCGGCTGGCGGTGCTGGCGGTCGGCGGCTATGGCCGGGCGGAAATGGCCCCCGGCTCTGATATAGATCTGCTGTTCCTGACCCCTTACAAGGTCACTGGCTGGGCCGAAAGCGTGGTCGAATCCATGCTTTACATGCTATGGGACATGAAGCTGAAGGTCGGCCATTCGATCCGCACCGTGGATGATTGCCTGCGGCTGGGGCAGGCGGACATGACCATCCGCACATCCCTTCTGGAACACCGTCTGGTGACGGGTTTTGCCTCGCTGGCCGAAGATCTGCGCAATCGGCTGTGGTCCGAACTGTTTCCCAGCACCATCCCCGAATTCATCGAGGCCAAGCTGGTCGAACGGGATCAGCGCCATCAGCGTCAGGGCGGGCAGCGATATGTTCTGGAACCGAATGTCAAAGAGGGCAAGGGCGGGCTGCGCGACCTGCAAACGCTTTACTGGATCGCCAAATACATCCACCGCGTGGATCGCGCCGTCGAACTGGTCGATCTTGGCTTTTTCACCCGCGACGAACACAGCGCCTTCTGGCAGGCCGAGGATTTTCTGTGGGCGGTGCGCTGTCATCTGCATCTGATCGCGAAACGTGCCGTCGATGTTTTGTCCTTCGACATGCAGGTCGAGGTGGCGCGGCGCATGGGCTATCACGACAGCGGCGGGCGGCGCGGCGTCGAACATTTCATGCAGGATTATTTCCGCCACGCCACCAAGGTGGGCGAGGTGACGCGGGTGTTCCTGACCGCGCTGGAAACCCATCACGTCCGCAAGGCCCCGTTTCTGGGACGCCTGTTCCGCCGTCGCCGCCGCCTGCGTCCGGGGTTCCGCGACGACATGGGCCGGTTGGCCATCGCGGACGAAGCCAGCTTTTTCACCGATCCGGTCAATATCCTGCGCCTGTTCGAAGAAGCCCTGCGCACCGGATTGCTGATCCATCCCGATGCCATGCGCGCTGTCGTCGCCCGGCTGGACCTGATCGGCGATCAGGTCAGGTCCAACCCCGAGGCATCGCGCATCTTTATCGACCTGCTGCTGAAACACGGTAACCCCGAACGCGCACTGCGGCGGATGAATGAACTGGGCGTGCTGGCGGCCTTCATCCCCGAATTCGAGCCGGTCGTCGCGATGATGCAGTTCAACATGTATCACCACTTCACCGTGGACGAACACCTGATCCAGTGCGTCGCCGCCCTGGCCGAGATCGAGCGGGGCGAACATCCCGACGATCTGCCGCTGTCGTCAGAGATCATCGGCGGCGGTGTGAACCGGCGGGTGCTGTATCTGGCGGTGCTGCTGCACGACATCGGCAAGGGCCGCCCCGAGGACCATTCGATCATCGGCGCCCGCATCGCCCGCCGCGTGGTGACCCGGCTGGGCCTGTCGACCGAGGAAGTCGAAACCGTCGAATGGCTGGTGCGCAATCACCTGCTGATGTCGGATGTGGCGCAGAAACGCGACATAGCCGACCCGCGTACGCTGCGCGATTTCGCCAAGGCGGTGAAGAACCGCAAGCGGCTGGATCTGCTGCTGGTGCTGACGGTCTGCGACATTCGCGGAGTCGGGCCGGGCACCTGGAACAACTGGAAGGCCGACCTGCTGCGCCGCCTGCATCAGCAGACCGTTCACACGCTGGAAAGCGGGCTTGAGGAACTGAACCGCGACATGCGTCAGACCGAGGCCCGGCGCGCCTTGCGCCACCTGCTGATCGCAAAAGGCTGGGAGCCGCGGGAAATCCGCACCGAACTGGCCCGGCATTACGACAGCTACTGGCCGGGCCTGCCGACCGAAACGCAGGCGGTGTTCGCCGGGTTGCTGCAAGGGATCGGCAGCGATGAGATTCGCATCCACCTGCATCCCGACGACGACCGCGATGCCACCCGCGCGGCCTTTGTGCTGGCCGA
>JAUNUO010000171.1 GCA_030538135.1 Paracoccus sp. (in: a-proteobacteria) | reverse complement strand
CGCAAAGCAGCGGAGTGCCGCGCCATCGCCGTTGCATGAAGCCTTTGGAACCGCGCAGATGGTGGCTGGCGGCACAACCGTTCCCGCCCCGGTATCGACGCGCTGCCCCGAAATGACTCGCTCAAGATGCGGGGCGCACCGTCACAACAGGACGCCTGCTCTTAAATCGCCGTCAGGCACCGGCGAGCCGATGCCATCGACGACAGGATCGGCCAGATAACTCTGCCATAAGGCAGGGCGAGTGCCTGACCTTTACCGCATCACCTTGGGCGCAGCCCGAATGGCGTCAACGCGCGTCGGTTACAACGCCGTCCAGCCTCCGTCCACGCTGATCGTGGTGCCGGTGATCTGATCGGCGGCGGCGCTGCACAGGAAGACCGCGGTGCCGCCCATCTGCTGCACTGTGGCGAAATCCTTTGACGGTTGCCGCGCCAGCATGACCGTACGCACGACCTCGTCGCGATCCATTTTATGCGTTTTCATCTGGTCGGGAATCTGTGCTTCGACCAGCGGGGTCAGCACATAGCCGGGGCAGATCGCATTGGCGGTGATCGGTTCCTCGGCGGTTTCCAGCGCCGTTACCTTGGTCAGCCCCACAACCCCGTGTTTCGCCGCCACATAGGCCGATTTATAGGGTGAAGCCGTCAGCCCGTGGGCCGAGGCGATATTGATCACCCGGCCCCAGCCCGCCTGACGCATCAGCGGCAGCGCCGCGGCGGTGGTGTGAAAGGCCGAATTCAGGTTGATGGCAATGATCGCACCCCATTTCTCGACCGGGAATTCGTCGATGGGTGCAACGTGCTGAATGCCCGCATTGTTCACCAGAATATCGCAGCGGCCGGCCTGTTCGATCAGGGCGCGACATTCGTTCCCCTTGGACATGTCGGCCTTGATATAGCGGGCGGTGACGCCGTGTTCGCTGGCCAGTTTCTCGGCCAGTGCGTGATCCTCGTCCCGGTCGGTAAAGCTGTTCAGCACCACATCGGCGCCGGCGCGGGCCAGTTCTTCGGCCACGCCCAACCCGATGCCCGAGTTCGATCCGGTGATGACCGCCGTCTTGCCGGTCAGGAATTTCTGAAACATCCGCGTATCCTTCGTCTAGATGGCAGCCTTTGCGCGCGCAGCATGGGCGAAATCGGCGGATGGCACAAGTCACGCCCGACGCTGCCAATGCGATCCCGACAAGGCTTGTCAGGGTCGGACGACGGTCGGCACGGCAAGCCCGTGACAGAACAAATCCAGAGAAAAATGCATGCAGCGGATTGATCTATGATGCCCCGCCCCCACGCAACCATTGAAAGCATCGTGCGTTGGGCCAAGGTTAACGCAAGGAGAAACGCCATGTTCACCAAATCCGGCTCGGCCATCTGGGATGGCGGCCTGAAAGACGGCAAGGGTCAGGTTTCGACCCAATCCGGCGCGCTGGACGGTCAGCCCTATGGGTTCAACACCCGTTTCGAGGACAAGCTTGGCACCAATCCCGAAGAACTGATCGGCGCGGCCCATGCCGCATGTTTCAGCATGGCCCTGTCCAAGATGCTGGGCGAGGCCGGGATCGGCGGCGTCCATATCGAAACCCGTTCGGCGGTGACGCTTGAAAAGGATGGCGAGGGATTTTCTATCACCAAGGCGCATCTGACCACCACCATCCGCGGCGATGCCGACGCCGCGAAAATCCGCGAACTTGCGGAACAGGCCAAGGACGGCTGCCCGGTAAGCAAACTGTTGAACGCAACCATCACCATGGAGGCCACGATCGCCTGATGCTGATCCGCTATGGCTATGAAATGACGATCGAAAGTCAGGGGCCTCTGCCGCTGATCGCGCAGATGTCGGCGCGGCCCGAGCGGAAGCTTGATCTGCGTGGTCCGGAGCGGTTCACTACCGATCCGGGCGTTCCCTATTCGACCTATCTGGACCTTTACGGCAATTTCTGCATCCGCCTGACCGCCCCCGCCGGGCGGTTCACCCTGCGGTCCGACGCGATCATCGCCGACAGCGGCATCCCCGATCCGGTTTGCCGCGCGGCGCAGGAAATGCCGGTCGAATCGCTGCCCGACGATGTTCTGATCTATCTGATGGCATCACGCTATTGCGATGTGGATCTGGTCGGTCCCGCGGCATGGGATATGTTCGGCACGATCCCGCCCGGATGGGACCGCGTGCAGGCCATCGTCGATTGGGTCCATGGGCATATCGCGTTCAATTACGGCGACGCCGATTCCACCCGCACAGCCCATGACGCGCTGGAACAGGGCAAGGGCGTCTGTCGCGATTTCGCCCATCTGGCGATCAGCATGTGCCGCGCTCTCAATATTCCAGCGCGCTATATCAACGGACATCTGGGCGACATCGGCGTGCCGCCGGTGGACGATCCAATGGATTTCGCGGCCTGGATGCAAGTCTATCTGTCCGGTCGCTGGTGGACCTTTGATCCGCGCAACAACGCCTTTCGCATCGGCCGTATCGTCATCGGCCACGGCCGCGATGCAGCCGATGTGGCGCTGATTTCCAGCTTTGGCCCGCACGAGCTGCGCGGGTTCAAGGTGTGGACGGATGAGGTTGACGAAGATGGCAAGGTGATTGCCGCCTGAGCCGGCTGTGTTGTCGATCGCCGAGGGTTTTCCGGGAACGGCATGATCGACCGGCGTTAGTACGGGTTCGTGACGGGCGTGGCTCGCGCCTGATCACGGCACGCCGCACCCCCATATCCCCCTTCATGGTTGCACCAACCGATGCCGCCATCATCCAAAAGCCATTCGGGAATAAAACGAAGGGTTCCGGCCGACCCCAGATTTCAGCCGGAACCCTTCGCCCCCACGCGTGCCCCAAGCCACCACACGCATCCCGAGAGCAAGAATTTCGCTGACTGGCATTCTGCCGTCACACGGTCTGACTAACCCAAACCCCGATTCGCCGCAAAGCAATTACCCGCAGCATTTTAGTCAAACCATTCGCCCTGCCCCCTTGGGTTCGCGCGCGTCCCGCGCTAGTGTCGCGGCGCCAACAGACAGGAACAACCATGACCCAGCGACTTCATCTCGTGTTCGGCGGCGAACTGATCGATACGCAAGGCAGCGAATTCCGCGATACGAAGGATATTCACGTCGTCGGCATCTATCCCAACTATGCCAAGGCCTTCGACGCATGGAAGGCTGAGGCACAGCGCACGGTGGACAGCGCTTCGACCCGCTATTTCATTGCGCATCTGCACCGCCTGACGGACGAGGCCGAACAGAACAGCCCGACCGCGGAACTGGGCATCTGATGTCTCAGGCCGGTCTGGGCGCCCTTGGGTTATGGCTGCATCTGCGCAGCCGGCCCACAGCGCGGCTGGACCCGCCCGAACTTCCTGCGGGCGACGGGCCATTGCTCATCGCCTGCATCGACCCGGACTGCGACGATGCCGCCCGCGGCGTGATTGATGCCTTGCGCCTGTCGCGGCCCGACCTGCGCCTGATCTGTCCGGGGCAGAACGGCATCCCGGATTTCAGCGACGATTCCATGGCCGCGCCCCGGATAATCTCGCAGGCACAGCCCGCCGCCGTGCTGCTTTTCGGCAGTGCCCTACCCCCTGCGCTTATCGACGCGGCGACACGCGCCGGCGTTCCCGTCGCCCTGATCGACGCGCGGCTTGACCCCGCCACTTCGGGGTGGAGCCTGTCGGGCGGGATGCAGCGGCGGCTGTTATCGTCGCTGTCGCTGATTACTGTTGCGGACCCGGCCGGGCGCGACGCGGCGATCCGGCTGGGGGTTTTGCCCGCTCGGCTGCGGTTGACCGGCCCGGTCGCGGAAATTCACGACCCGCTGCCCTGCGTGGAATCCGAACGCATGGCCCTGGCGGCGATGCTGCGTGGGCGGCTGGTCTGGCTGGCGGCCTCGGTTCCTCTGGCCGAAGAACAGGCCGTGGTCGAGGCGCACCGCGCCGCATTGCGACAATCGCACCGGGCGCTGTTGATTCTGGTTCCCAATCAGACAGAACGCGCCGACCCGTTGGCCGTGGCGCTGGAAAATGCCGGCCTGATCGTCGCCCGACGCAATCAGGAAGAAGACCCGATCGACGACATTCAGGTTCTGGTGGCCGAGGATATGCAGGAAATGGGCCTGTGGTATCGGCTTGCGCAGGTCAGTTTCATGGGCGGAACCCTGTCGGGCCGCGACAGTCAGGCCCGCCACCCGTTCGAGCCGGCGTCCCTCGGTTCGGCCATCATCCGGGGGCCAGAGATCGGCACCTATGAAACCGAATGGCGCCATCTGGACGGTTCGGGCGCCACGCGCGCGGTGCGCGATGCCGCCGGGCTGGCCGACGCGGTGGCCGATCTGATCCAACCGGAACTCGCCGCACGTCTGGCCGGGCACGCATGGACCGTCTGCACCGGCGGCGCCGTGGTGGCGCGACAGATCGCCCAGTCGGTGCTGGCCCTGATGCGCGAAAAGGCCATCGCATGATCCGCCCGCCGACCTTCTGGTTCAAGACGCCCCCTACCGTCACGGCACGGGTGCTGTCACCGCTGGGGCATCTTTACGCGGCGGGCACCGCGCGGCGGCTGGCGCGGGGGGCGCGTATGCGGATCGGGGTGCCAGTAATCTGCGTCGGCAATCTGAACGCGGGCGGAACCGGCAAGACCCCAACGGTGATTCATCTGGCGCAGACCCTGACGGCGCGCGGCGTTGCGGTGCATGTCGTCTCGCGCGGCTATGGCGGCCGGGCAACCGGGCCGCTGCGCGTGGACGAAAGACGCCATGACGCCGCCCTGACGGGGGACGAACCGCTGCTGATCTCGGCCTTTGCGCCTACATGGGTCGGCCCCGACCGGGTCGCGACCGCACAGGCGGCGGTGGCCGATGGCGCGCAAGTGATCGTTCTGGACGACGGGTTTCAGGACGGATCTCTTCATCACGATCTGTCGCTGGTGGTCGTCGATGCTGCCAAAGGTTTTGGCAACGGGCTGTGCCTGCCAGCCGGTCCCCTACGCGAACCCGTCGCCACCGGGCTGGCCCGCGCCAATCTGTTGCTGGCCATCGGCGACGGCTTCATCGCCCCGAAAAACGCCCCGCCCCTGTTACACGGGCGGCTGGCCCCGCTGCAAACAGGTATCGACTGGCAGGACCACCGGGTGCTGGCCTTCGCCGGGATCGGCCACCCGGAAAAATTCTTCGCCACCCTGCGCGACCTCGGCGCCGATATTGCGCGGGCCGAGGCGCTGGACGATCACCAACCCTTTACCCCGGCCTTGCTGACCCGGCTGGAAACCGAAGCCCGCATGCTGGGCGCGCAACTGGTGACGACCGAAAAGGACGCCGTGCGACTGCCCCGCGCCTTCCGCCCCAAGGTGCTTGCCCTGCCGGTGCGCTTGAACCTGACCGACCCGGCGCCGCTGAACCGGGCG
>JAUNUO010000008.1:31813-42695 GCA_030538135.1 Paracoccus sp. (in: a-proteobacteria) | reverse complement strand
GTCAGCCGGGTCCAGCGCCAGCATCGCCATCCTGCCGGGGAAAAAGGATTCCATCAGCGCGCCTTCGGCCAGCACGATGTGATGGCTGGCAAAGGCGATATGGCACAGGGTAAATTCGCCGGGACGCCGGATCACCCGCGCGCCGGGCAAGCCGGCCTGCACCAGATGCCGCGCGCTGGCCAGCACCTCGGCCCCCGCCGCATCGCGCATCATCACCCGGTGCTGGGGTGAAACGAACACCGGGCGGTGCGGACAATCCGGTCCAAGCGACCCGCGCGCGAATTTGATCGGGCGCAGGTTCGGATTGCGATCCAGCCGATCCCCGTCCACCTTGGTTGCGGCGGTCCAGACCAGCGGCTGCGGCCCTGCATCGCGCGTCAGCACCTGATCGCCGGGGCGCAGATCCTCGACCGGACGATACCCGCCCGGCACGGCAATCCGGGTGCCGGCCAGAAAACAGATGGCAACGGCATCGGGGTCGATGGGGGGGAACGAATTGCTCAGCAGGTTGATCTGCGGCTGAATATTCGTGCCGTTGGTGTAGGATTCCGAACTGTAAAGATAGCCGGCCTTCTTGTTTCCGGCCTGATCGCCCTTCCACAGCAGACCGACGCCGGAACCGCTGTTGTGGCCAAGCGTGCCGCCGATATAGGCTGTCCATTCCATGCGACCGATATTGCCGTCGCCGTCCGTGTCGGGAATAGAAAGAGTGACCATTTCCGATGCACCGATCACGATGCCATTCTCAACGCGTGTCTTGTAAACAGCGATCTCGATGACGGCCATTTGTCCCCGTGCGGCTGGTCACTGCATCATGGTCCTATATTACCTCGCACATAAAACTTTAGCCAGCTTTTAATGAAGGTGCTGCCCATTGACGTGGTGACGGTGATCAGTCATGCCGCGCCCATGCTGCGCATCGACGACATATCTTTTTCCATTCAGGGCCGGCCCTTGTTCGAACAGGCCTCGGCCACGGTTCCGGCGGGGCACAAGGTGGGGCTGGTCGGCCCGAACGGCGCGGGCAAGACGACACTGTTCCGCCTGATCCGGGGCGAACTGACGCTGGATGGCGGCAGTATCGAAATGCCCTCGCGGGCACGGATCGGCGGAGTGGCACAGGAATCGCCCTCCAGCGACGACACCGTTCTTGCTACTGTTCTGGCAGCGGATACGGAACGCGCCGCCCTGCTGAACGAGGCTGAGCGTGCCACCGACCCGGCGCGCATTGCCGAAATCCAGACTCGTCTGGCCGATATCGACGCCTGGTCGGCCGAGGCGCGGGCCGCCACGATCCTGGACGGGCTGGGGTTCAGCACCGCCGATCAGACCCGGCCGACACGCGATTTTTCCGGCGGCTGGCGGATGCGGATCGCGCTGGCCGGGGTGCTGTTCGCGCAGCCCGACCTGTTGCTGCTGGACGAGCCGACGAACTATCTGGACCTTGAAGGCGCGCTGTGGCTGGAAGGCTATCTGGCGCGCTATCCGCATACCGTCATCGTCATCAGCCATGATCGCGGCCTTCTGAACCGGGCGGTCGGGCATATCCTGCATTTGGAAAACCGCGCGCTGACGCTGTATTCGGGCGGCTATGACAGCTTTGCCCGGCTGCGCGCGCAGCGTCTTGCCCTGCAAGCGGCTGAGGCCAAAAAACAGGAACTGCGCCGCGCGCATCTGCAATCCTTCGTGGACCGGTTCCGCGCCAAGGCCACCAAGGCGCGGCAGGCGCAGGCCCGTGTCAAGATGCTGGAAAAGATGGAGCCGATCACCGCCCCGCAAGAGGCAAAGCTGTTCCGTTTCAGCTTTCCGCAACCCGATCAACTGTCACCGCCCATCGTGGCGCTGGACGGGGTGGCGGTCGGCTATGGCGATCGCGCCGTGCTGCGTCGGCTGAACCTGCGGCTGGATCAGGACGACCGTATCGCATTGCTGGGCCGGAACGGGCAGGGAAAATCCACGCTGTCGAAACTGTTGGCCGGGCGGCTGGCCCCGATGGAAGGCCGCCTAACCGCCAGCAAGAAACTGCGCATCGGCTATTTCGCCCAGCATCAGGTGGACGAACTGCATCTGGATGAAACGCCGCTGGACCACATCCGCCGCCTGCGCCCGGACGAGGCGCCGGCCCGGCTGCGCGCCCGGCTGGCTGGCTTCGGTCTGTTCGAGGCGCAGGCCGAAACCTTGGTCGGGCAACTGTCGGGGGGGCAAAAGGCGCGGCTGTCGTTGCTGATCGCGACCATCGACGCCCCGCATCTGCTGATCCTGGACGAGCCGACGAACCATCTGGACATCGAATCCCGCGAGGCGCTGACCGAGGCGCTGAACGATTATACCGGCGCTGTGGTGCTGGTCAGCCACGACATGCATCTTTTGTCGCTGGTCGCCGACAGGCTGTGGCTGGTCAAGGACGGCGCCGTCAGCCCTTGGGATGGTGATCTGGACGATTACCGCACCTTTCTGCTGAAGGGCGATGCGCCCGTGGTCGTCCCCGCCGAAGAACCACGGCGGCCCAAACGCCCGGCGCGTGACGAGTTGTTGTCGTTGCGAACAGAAGTCCGCCGGGCCGAGGAGCGGGTGGCCAAGCTGACCGAGATGCTGGAAAAGCTGGATGCCAAGCTGGCCGATCCGGCGGTGTATGGCAGCCCGGCCGAGGCCGAGAGATGGGGCCGAAAACATGCCGAGGCGCGCGAAGCGATGGCGCGGGCCGAGAACATCTGGATGACCGCGCTGGAAAACCTCGAACTCGCCGAGCAAGGCTGACGGCATCGCTGTGCCCAAAGATGCGTATTTGGACAAACAGGAAGCGGCCGGGCCTGGGTGAGCCGCGCGGATTCATCTTCTGTGCATAAATATCCCACGGGGGTCCGGGGGTGTGAAACCCCCGGCCATCGCGGGACGCAATCCTACCCGCGCCAGTTTGACACGCAGGGGATTTTCGACAGGTCGCAGCGGTCGGCGTATTTGCGCGCGATGTCGGTGACTTCGGCCATCAGACCGTCGGCCAGCCGGATCGGGTCCAGCCCCAGATCAAGGAACTGGTCATTGACGACATGCAGGTCGTTCTCGTCCGCCTCGATCCGCGGGTTGGCCAGCAAGGCGATTTCCGCGCCGGTCTGATCGGCGATCATCTGCGCCAGATCGCGGACGCGGTGGGTTTCGGTCATCTGGTTCAGGATCGCGACCCGGTCACCCTTCGCGGGCGGGTTCAGCAGCGCCAGTTCGATACAGCGGCAGGTGTCCTGAATGTGAATGAAGGCGCGGGTCTGTCCGCCGGTGCCGTGAACCGTCAGCGGATGCCCCACCGCCGCCTGCATCAGAAAGCGGTTCAGCACCGTGCCGTAATCGCCGTCATAGTCAAAGCGGTTGACCAGCCGTTCGTCGCGGCGGGTTTCCTCGGTCTCGGTGCCCCAGACGATGCCCTGATGCAGATCGGTGATGCGCAGCTTGTCGTTCTTGTTGTAGTAAAAGAAGAAAAGCTGATCCTGCGTCTTGGTCATGTGATAGATGCTGCCGGGGTTCGCGGGATACAGGATTTCCTGTTCCGCATCACCGTATTCGGTGGCGACGCGCACGGTCAGATAGCCTTCGGGGATGCGCATCCCGGCGGTGCCGTAGCCATAGACCCCCATCGTTCCAAGATGCAGCAGGTGGATGTCCTGACGGGATTCGACGATGGCGGCCAGCACGTTGTTTGTCGCGTTCAGGTTGTTGCTGACCGTATAACGCTTGTGCCAGCTGGATTTCATCGAATAGGGCGCGGCACGCTGTTCGGCGAAATGGATCACGGCATCGGGCTTTTCGTCGCGGAAAAGCGCCAGCAGCCGGTCGTAATCCTGTGCCACGTCGAGGTTCACGAAGCGGATCGTCTTGCCCGACACCTGTTCCCACGCCGCCAGCCGCTGACCCAGCGGGCGGATCGGTGTCAGGGAACCGGCTTCAAGTTCTACGTCGATCTTGCGGCGGGACAGGTTGTCCACGATCAGCACCTCGTGCCCGCGGGCCGAGAGATGCAGTGAAGTGGGCCATCCGCAAAACCCGTCGCCTCCCAGAACGATGACTTTCATCGTGCAGCTTCCTGTTCTTTGCCAAGGTCTTGGCGACCTTATCCGGGCAATAACCGGAAAGAAAGGGTCAAGGATGCGGACATAAAATTGTTACACTTGGCCCGCCAGACTCATGTTCGCGCGATGGTGTTCGATCGCCTCGGCGAGATCATGGAAATAGGTCAGACGCCCGTTTTCCAGAACCGCCCCGGCTTCGCAGATATCGCGCAGGGACCGCAGGTTGTGAGACACGACGATGGCGCCGGCCTTTTCCATCCGGGCATTGAAAACGCGGTTGGATTTCTCACGGAACTGCACGTCGCCGACTGCCGTCACCTCGTCCACCAGATAGGTGTCGAAGGGCACGGCCATCGACACGCCGAATGCCAGTCGCGAACGCATCCCCGATGAATAGGTCCGCAGCGGCAGGTAAAAATGCTGCCCGATATCGGCGAAATCCTGCACAAAGTCGATCACCTCATCCGTATCGACGCCATAGATGCGTGCGACAAAGCGGCAATTCTGTTCGCCGGTCAGGTCACCGTGAAACGATCCGGCGAATCCCACCGGCCAACTGATCGTGCCGGTGGACAGGATGCGCCCCGAGGTTGGCAGCATGGTTCCCGCGATCATCCGCAGCAGCGACGACTTGCCCGCGCCGTTGCGCCCCAGCAGCGCCACCGAAACGCCGGTCGGGAACACGGCGTTGACGTCTTGCGCGACGGTTTTCCGCTTGCCTTGCAGCACATAGGTCTTGGTCAGGTTTTCCAGAACCACCATGGCGGATCAGCGGCGGTCGCGCAGGCTGTAATAGATCAGCACCCCGATCAGCCAGCTGAGCACCAGAAAGCCCGAAATGATGGCCAGCAGCTTGCCGCGCTCGGGATATTCGGCCTGCTGCGCCAGCGTCGGGCGCACATAGGCCGCGAGATAGCGCGACTGACGCCGTGCCTCGGCCTGCGCCAGGTCCAGCGCGGCCAGCGCGGCGGTATAGGTCTGTTCGGCGAACTGCCGGTCAACCAGAAGCCCTTCGTATTGGCCGACCACATCGGACAGCACCTCGCCCGACGAGGTGCTGGACCCCAGCTTGCGGCGTTCGTCCTCGATCTGTTCGCGGATGGTGGCGATACGCAATTCGGCCTGCCCGACGCGCGGGTCGTTGGGCTGGGCGTTCGATTTCAGCATCGCCAGCCCGATCAGTGATTCGGCCAACTGCCCTTGCAGGGATGCGACGATACCGGATTGCATCTGCACGTCAGCGGCGGGATCGACCATCTGGTGCAGGTTTCGAAAGGCGTTCATATCCTGACGCGCCTGTTTGACCCGTTCCACCGCCTGTTCGACCTCGGCGCGGGCATAGCGCAGCGTATCTTCGCGCGCGACCGCGTTCAGGTCGTTTATCATGTCGGTGCTTTCGTCCAGAATCGCCTGCGAGATCGCCTGCGCGTCGGTCGGATCGAAGGCCAACACCCGCAGGTCGATCATGCCGTTGTCGAAATAGACCCGGACCTTGCGTTCCCAGTTCTTGCGCAGATCCTCAAGCGAGGCATCGCCGCGATAGCCGAAGATCGGATCGCCCGGCGCCTTGGACCATATCGTCCGCAGGTCCAGCCGCTGATTGATGCGGGCAACCAGATCGTGGCTGGCCATGAATTTATACAGAATGTCGCTGTCGGTGGTGGAATTGCCGGACACGCCCAGCATATTCCCCAAACCACCCAGCAGTTCCGCCGGGGCGGCGGCGGATTCGCTGCGCACAGAAAAGCCGACATAGGAGGCATATTGATCGACAGCGCGGGCATAGAGATACCAAGCGCCGAGAGCGACCGGCAGAATGACACCCAACACAAAGCTGGCCGCGATCATCACATGGCGCGATGCCAGCCGTGCCGGGCGGGCGGTCGGCGGGACCGGGGCAAGAGGCGCGGCAGGGCGCGCGGGCGCGGCGGGTTTGGGCGGATTGTTCTTGCGCTTTTGTGCGCCATCAGTCGCTGCAACACCGCCTTCTACCACGCCCAGACGGGCCGCTGCGGGTTTGGGTTTAAGTGGCGGTGAGGCGGGGTCGGCCGGCTCGGACGCCTTGGCAAGTCCCTTGCCGGTGACAAAGCCGGGGCGTTGATCGGTGGTGGACGGGCTGTCGGGCTTGCCGTCAGAGGAAGGGGGGGGCACCGCCATCTTGCCTGCCTGTCTGTTGATCTCTGGTTGCCTGTCATACATAAACTGACGGCACAGTTCCAGCACGGACCGGCCACCTGTCCGTGATCGGCTGTGCCCCGTCCTTGTCACGCAGTCCCCGACCGGCAGTCCGCGCCATGAAAACCGCCTTGCCTCAGCGATCAGGCCCTGCCGCCAAGCCGGACCTGCGCGAGATCAACAGCCTTCGCCGTCCTTGGCCGACCCTGCGCGCGGTCGGCGCGCTGATGCTGCGCGAGATGTCCACCACCTATGGCCGCAGCGCAGGTGGTTATCTGTGGGCGGTGCTGGAACCCGTGGCGGGGATCGCGCTGTTGGTCACCATCTTTTCGCTGGCGCTGCGCAGCCCGCCCATCGGCACCAATTTCGCCATCTTTTATGCCAGCGGCATGGTGCCGTTTCTGTTCTATGCGCATATCGGTTCGGCCATCGCCGACTCGATTCGCTATTCCCAACGGCTTCTGGCCTATCCGGCGGTGACATTTGTCGATGCGCTGGTGGCGCGGCTGGCGCTGAATACCATCACGCAGTTGTTGGTGGCTTATGTCGTGCTGACCGGCATCGTGCTGACGATGGACACGCGCACCGATCCGCAGATTTCGCAGATCGCGCTTGGTTTCGCCATGGCGACGGTTCTGGCGGCGGGGGTCGGGACACTGAACTGTTTTCTTGGCACGGCCTTTCCCACCTGGAACAAGATCTGGAGCGTGCTGAACCGGCCGATGTTCATTCTGGCCTGTATTCTGTTTCCGTTCGATTCCGTGCCGATGCCCTATCGGGACTGGCTGTGGTGGAACCCGCTGGTGCATATCGTCGGGCAGGTGCGGCACGGATTTTATCCCAGCTATTCCGGCTGGTATGTCAGCCCGGCCTATGTGTTCGGCTTTGGCATCATCAGCCTGACCGTCGGCATATTGTTGCTGGCGCGGTATCACCGCGATCTGCTGAACAGCTAGGCCTCGCCCTGTCCCTGCGGGTCGATCAGCCGCGCCAGAACTGCGTCACGGGTGATATGCCCGCCGCCTTCGACCGCCAGGGCCCCGGCGCCGTCGCGCAGCATTTCCATCACCTGTCGCACCGGCGTTTCGCGCGCGACGGCGGCGCCCGTCGCCGGGGCGTCGCCGGGCAGGGCGACATCTGCGGCGGTCAGCACCCCCAGGGGGTTCATGTGGCGCACGAAATCGGCTACATATTCGTTCACCGGATTGGCGATGATTTCCCGCGCGGTGCCGACCTGCACGATGCGGCCGCCCTCCATCAGCGCGATGCGGTTGCCAAGTTTGAACGCCTCGTCCAGATCGTGGCTGACAAAGATGATCGTGCGGCGCGCCTTGGCTTGCAGTTCCAGCAGTTCGTCCTGAAGTCGCGACCGGATCAGCGGGTCCAGCGCCGAAAACGGCTCGTCCATCAGCAGGATCGGGGCTTCGGTCGCAAAGGCGCGGGCAAGGCCGACGCGCTGCTGCATCCCGCCCGACAGATCGCCGACGCGTCGGTCGGCCCAATCGGCCAGCCCCACGGTTTCCAACTGTCGGTCCACCCGCGCGGCGCGTTCGTTGGCGGGCACTCCGGCCAGTTCAAGCCCGAGACCGACGTTTTCGCGCACCGTCCGCCAGGGCAGAAGGCCGAATTGCTGAAACACCATCGCCACATGATTCAGGCGGATCTTGCGCAGTTCCGCTTTGCTGGCGTGGGTGACGGAAATCATCCGATTGCCGTCCCAGACCCGCACCTCGCCCCGGCAGACCGGATTCAGCGCGTTCACGGCGCGCAGCAGGGTCGATTTGCCCGACCCCGACAGGCCCATCAACACCAGAATTTCCCCATGTGCGACATTCAGCGCGCAGTTGTGGACACCCAGAACCTGTCCGGTTTCCGCCTTGATGGGACCACGATCCCGCCCCTGATCCATCAGCGGCAGGGCGCGTTCGGGGCGTTCACCAAAGACGATGTTCACATTGTCGAATTCAACGGCATTCATTGCATCCGCTCCATCCGCAGCATCCGGTCCAGCACGATGGCCAGCACCGCGATCACGATCCCCGATTCAAACCCGAGCGCCGTGTTGACCGAGTTCAGCGCCCGCACCACCGGCACCCCAAGCCCCGGCGCGCCGACCATGCCGGCGATCACCACCATTGACAGCGACAGCATGATCGTCTGCGTCAGACCGACCATGATCTGCGGCATCGCGCTTGGCAGTTCGACCTTCCACAAGAGTTGCCGGGGGGTGGCGCCAAAGGCGGTCGCGGCTTCGCGCAGGGCCAGCGATGTCGAGGAAATGCCAAGATGCGTCAACCGGATCGGGGCAGGCACCGCGAAAATCACCGTAGCAATCAGTCCCGGCACCATGCCGAGGCCGAAAAACACAATCGCGGGAATAAGATAAACGAAGGTCGGCATGGTCTGCATGAGGTCCAGCACGGGCCGGATCGCGGCATAGAACCGGGGGCGGTGTGCGGCGGCGATACCCACCGGCACGCCCAGACCCATGCAGACAACGCAGGACGCCAGAACCAGTGTCAGCGTGTCCAGCGTTTCCTTCCAATAGCCCTGATTGAGAATGAACAGGAACCCCAGCGCGACCAGCAGGCAGGTGCGCCAGTTGCGCTGCAATGCCCATGTCAGCGCGACGGCCAGCAGGATGAAGATCAGGGGATGCGGCGCGTTCAGCAGCCAGAGGATGCCGTTCGTCAACACTCGCAGCCCGTCAGAGATCGCATCAAAGAACCATGTGGCATTCGCGATCAGCCAGTCAACAATCTGGCGGGCTGTTCGTCCGACCGGAATTTTGGTCCCGGTGAACAGTTCGGTCAGTTGTTCCATACGGCCCCCTGTCTTGTGGAGCCGGGGCAGACGTCAGACCCGCCCCGGTTGTCTGTCGCGCCGCCGCCGGTCAACTGCCCAGGGCAGCGGTCAGCGCCGTCTGCGCGTCGTTGCCGTCGAACGTGGTCACGCCGTCCAGCCACGGGGTCGCGGCATCGGGGTTGGCTTGCAGCCATTCCTTGGCCGCCGCGGCAGGATTGGCGCCGTCATTCAGGATCTTGCCCATGACCTCGTTTTCCATCGGCAGGCTAAAGGCCAGATTCTCCAGAAACTTTCCGACGTTCGGGCATTCCGCGACATAGCCGGCGCGGGTGTTGGTGCGCACCTCGGCACCACCAAAATCGGGGCCGAAGACGTCGTCGCCGCCGGCCAGATAGGTCAGTTCGTGCTGGCTGTTCATCGGATGCGGTTCCCATCCAAGGAACACGATGGGATTCGATGCGGCATCGGCGCGGCTGACCTGCGCCAGCATTCCCTGTTCGCTGGATTCGACGATCTCGAACGTGCCCAGATCGAATTTGTTGTCGGCCACCATGTCCAGCAACAGACGGTTGCCGTCATTGCCCGGTTCGATCCCATAGATCTGGCCGTTCAGCGCATCCTTGTGCGCAGCGATGTCGGAAAAATTGACGATGCCCAGATCGGCCCCGGCCTTGTTCGTGGCCAGCGTGTATTTCGCGCCGGTCAGATTGGTGCGCACCGTGTCCACGGTGCCCGCGTCGCGATAGGGCGAGATGTCGGCCTCCATCGTGGGCATCCAGTTGCCCAGGAACACGTCCACATCGCCGGTTGCCAGCGCGGTATAGGTCACCGGCACGGACAGCACCTTGATTTCGGTCTGATATCCGATCGCGTCCAGAACCGTGCTGGCCAGCGCGGTGGTGGCGGTGATGTCGGTCCAGCCGACATCCGACAGCACGATAGCCTGACAGCTTTCGGGATCGCTGGCCAATGCCGGGGCTGCCAGTGCGGTTGTCAGTGCCAAAGCGGCACCAAAGCGGGTAAGGGTCATTATTTTCTCCCTGTTATTTTGATTGACCGGTCAATTAAATGGTCGTAGGCACGAAACTGCAACAGCTAATCCCCTCGCGTCAATCAAAGTTTCGAACATGCCCAAACTTGGAGCCGAGCCTATCCGAAAGGCGGCATTAATCAACGCCGCGATCAGCGAAGTCGGTCAGGCCGGGTCGCTGGACGTGACCGTGGCCCAGATTGCCCGTGCGGCCGGCATGTCGCCAGCGCTGGCGCATCACTATTTCGGGTCCAAGGATCAGATCTTTCTGGCCGCGATGCGTCACATCCTGAACGTCTTTCGCGATTCGATCGGCGCGGGCCTGCCGCATACCACCCCGCGCGGGCGACTGGATGCGATCATTTCGGCCAGTTTCGGGCCACAGAACTTTCGCCGCGAGGTGGTCAGCGCCTGGCTGAATTTCTACGCGATGGCGCTGGTCAATGACGAGGCGGCGCGGCTGCTGCGCGTTTATCACCGGCGGCTGCATTCGAATCTGGTCTTTGCGCTGCGCCCGCTGACCGGGCGGCCGCAGGCGGTGGCGACGGCGCTTGGCGCGCTGATCGACGGGGTTTACCTGCGCGCGGCACTGACCCCCGGCCCGACGGATGCGATGGCGGCGATCCGCATCGTGTCGGGCTATCTGGATGAAACGCTGGGATAAGATCATGATGAATGCTCAGCCGGAAGGCAGCCTCTATATCGGTGGAACCTACGTGCAGGGGCAGGGGGCGGACCTGCCGGTGCTGTATCCCTATGACGGATCGCGCATCGCCCTGCTGTCCGAGGCCACGCCCGATCAGGTGGCGGCGGC
>JAUNUO010000008.1:9831-31713 GCA_030538135.1 Paracoccus sp. (in: a-proteobacteria) | reverse complement strand
ACGGATCGCGCATCGCCCTGCTGTCCGAGGCCACGCCCGATCAGGTGGCGGCGGCTTGCGCGGCGGCGACGGATGCGCAACCCGCATGGGCGGCGTTGGCCCCGGTGGACCGGGGTCGCATTCTGGCCCGCGCCGCCGCGATCATTCGCGACCGCGCGGATGAACTGGCCCGGTTGGAAACGCTGGATACCGGCAAGCCAATTCAGGAAACCTCGGTCGCGGACTGGCCCTCGGGCGCCGATGCGCTGGAGTTTTTCGCCGGGCTGGCCGCCAGCGTGACCGGCCATCACATCCCGCTCGGCCGCGATTTCGCCTATACGATCCGCGAACCGCTTGGGGTCTGCGCGGGCATCGGGGCGTGGAACTATCCCAGCCAGATCGCCTGCTGGAAGGCCGCGCCCGCGCTGGTCATGGGCAATGCGATGGTGTTCAAGCCGTCCGAGGAAACGCCGCTTGGCGCCTTGAAACTGGCGGAAATCCTGACCGAGGCCGGTCTGCCGCCGGGCGTCTTCAACGTGGTGCAGGGGCGCGGCGCGGTCGGTGCGGCGCTGATCAATGATCCGCGCGTGGCCAAGGTCTCGCTGACCGGATCGGTGCCGACCGGGCGGCGCGTCTATGCGGCGGCGGCCGAAGGGATGCGCCATGTCACGATGGAACTGGGCGGCAAATCGCCGCTGATCGTGTTCGACGACGCCAGCCTTGACGATGCGGTCAGCGCGGCGATTCTGGCGAATTTCTATTCCTCGGGGCAGATCTGTTCCAACGGCACGCGGGTTTTCGTGCAGCGCGGGATTGCCGATGCCTTCCTGACGCGGCTGGCCGAACGCTGCGCCGAGGTCCGCATGGGCAACCCGCTGGACCCGGATACCCAGCACGGCCCGATCATCAATGTCGCGCAGGCTGAAAAAATCCGCGCCGCGATTGCCGCCGGTCAGGCCGAAGGCGCCCGGCTGGTCTGCGGCGGGCCGGGCGAGGGGCCGTTCATCCCGCCCACAGTCTTTGCCGACGCGACTGACGGCATGATCATCGCGCGCGAGGAAATCTTCGGCCCGGTGATGACCGTGCTGACCTTCGACGATGAGGCCGAGGCGATCACCCGCGCCAATGCCACCGCCTTCGGCCTTGCGGCGGGGGTGTTCACCGCCGATCTGACCCGTGCGCATCGGGTGATCGCCGCGCTTGAGGCCGGCACCTGCTGGATCAACGCCTATAACCTGACGCCGGTGCAGATGCCCTTCGGCGGGGTCAAGGCATCGGGTCTGGGCCGCGAAAACTCGGCCGCCGCGATCGAGCATTACAGCCAGCTCAAATCCGTCTATGTCGGCATGGGCCCGGTGGAATCCCCTTACTAAGGTATTGTCATGGTTGCAGATTATGTGATCGTCGGGGCCGGATCGGCCGGATGCGCGCTGGCCTACAGGCTGGCAGAGGCAGGGCGTTCCGTCCATCTGATCGAATATGGCGGGTCCGATTTCGGCCCCTTCATCCAGATGCCCGGCGCGCTGTCCTATCCGATGAGCATGGCCCGCTACGACTGGGGCTTTTCCACCCAGCCCGAACCGCATCTGGGCGGGCGCCGCCTGGTTACGCCGCGCGGCAAGGTTCTGGGCGGATCGAGCAGCATCAACGGCATGGTCTTCGTGCGCGGCAACCCCAAGGATTACGACCATTGGGCGGATACCGGCGCGACCGGCTGGGGCTGGTCCGATGTGCTGCCCTATTTCAAGCGGATGGAGACCTGGCACGGCGGCACCTCGCCCCTGCGCGGCACGGACGGGCCGCTGCATGTGACGCGCGGGCCGCGCAGGAACCCGCTGTTCAACGCCTTCATCGAAGCCGGGGTCGAGGCCGGCTGGCCCCGGACCGAGGATTACAACGGCGCGCAGCAGGAAGGCTTCGGCCCGATGGAGGCGACGATCTGGCGCGGCCGCCGCTGGTCCGCCGCCAACGCCTATCTGCGCCCCGCACTGAAAACCGGGCGGGTCCGGATCACCCGCGGTCTAGCCACCCGTGTCCTGTTTCAGGGGACCGGCGCCACCGGGGTCGAGGTGCAGGTCAAGGGCCGTGTGCAGATCGTCCATGCGGGGCGCGAAGTCATCCTCTCGGCCAGCCCGATCAATACGCCGAAACTGCTGATGCTGTCGGGGATCGGCCCGGCGGATCACCTGCGCGACCACGGGCTGGATGTGCTGGCCGACCGGCCCGGCGTCGGCGCGAACCTTCAGGATCACCTTGAAATCTATATGCAATACAGATCGCTTCAGCCGGTTACGCTGTATTCCTATTTCAACCCGCGCGGCAAGGCGCAGGTCGGGCTGCAATGGATCTTGCGCCACACCGGCCTTGGCGCCTCGAACCAGTTCGAAAGCTGCGGCTTCATCCGGTCCTCGGATGCGGTGGACTACCCCGACATCCAGTATCATTTCCTGCCGCTGGCGGTGCGATATGACGGGAAATCGGCGGCGCAGGGCCACGGGTTTCAGGCCCATGTCGGCCCGATGCGGTCGAAATCGCGCGGCACGGTGCGGCTGCTGTCCGCCGATCCCACCGCGGCGCCGGAAATCCGTTTCAATTATATGTCGCATCCCGATGACTGGGCCGAATTCCGCGCCTGCGTTCGTCTGACGCGTGACATCTTCGACCAGCCCGCTTTCGCCCCCTACAAGGGTGACGAAATTCAACCCGGCGCGGCGATCCAGACAGACGTGGAAATCGACGCCTTCATCCGCGACCACGCCGAAAGCGCCTTCCATCCCTGCGGCACCGCCCGCATGGGCGCGGCGGACGACCCGCTGGCGGTGGTTGATCCCGATCTGCGGGTGATCGGCGTGCAGAACCTGCGCGTCGCCGACAGTTCCATCTTCCCGCGCGTCACCAATGGCAACCTGAACGCCCCCTCGATCATGACCGGCGAAAAGGCCGCCGATCATATTCTGGGCCGCGTATAGGGCATCTTCGGTCTGCAAATATCCTCAGGGGGTCCGGGGGGCGAAGCGCCCCCGGCTGCTATCCGCCGGTGTGGCTCATGTGGCGCGACACCTGCCCGGAGACCTTCTGCCGGGAATAGTCGAAATCGTGCCCCTTGGGTTTGCGCGCGATCGCCGCGCGGATCGCATCGACCAAGGCCGCGTCGCCCGCGCTGGCGCGCAGCGGCGCGCGCAGGTCGGCGCGATCTTCCTGCCCCAGACACATGAACAATTCGCCCGTGCAGGTGACGCGCACGCGGTTGCAGCTTTCACAGAAATTATGCGTCAGCGGAGTGATGAAGCCGATCTTCTGCCCGGTCTCGTTCAGCCGGACATAGCGCGCCGGGCCGCCGGTGCGCTCGGCCAAATCGGTCAGCGTGAACCTTTCGGCCAGCCGGGCGCGCAGATCGACCAACGGCCAGTATTGATCCAACCGCAATTCCTCGCCCATCTCGCCCATCGGCATGACCTCGATGAACGTCAGGTCAAAGCCCCGGCCCGCGCACCAATCGACCAGATCGAACAATTCGCTGTCGTTGAAGCCCTTCAGCGCCACGGTATTGATCTTGATCCGCAACCCGGCATCCTGCGCCGCGCGCAGCCCGTCCAGCACCTGCGGCAGACGACCCCAGCGGGTAATCTGCGCAAATTTCGCCTCGTCCAGAGTATCCAGCGATACGTTCACCCGCCGCACACCGCAATCGGCCAGTTCGCCCGCAAACCGCGCCAGCTGGCTGCCGTTGGTGGTCAGGGTCAATTCGTCCAGCCCTGCGCCCAGATGCCGCGACATGGCACGGAAGAACCCCATGATCCCGCGCCGCACCAGAGGCTCGCCCCCGGTCACGCGCAGCTTGCGCACGCCAAGACCGATGAAGGCCGAACACAGCCGGTCCAGTTCCTCAAGTGTCAGCAGTTCGGCCTTGGGCAGGAACTGCATATGCTCGGCCATGCAATAGGTGCAGCGGAAATCGCAGCGGTCGGTGACGGACACCCGCAGATAGGTGATGGGCCGGGCAAAGGGGTCGATCAAGGGTGCGCAGGTCATTCCCACGATGTAAGGCCGTGGCTGGCGCAGCACAAGCACGACGCAATCACGCGGGTGTCGGTGGACCTGTCGCGCGCACCCCGCTAGGCTGCGTGCAAACTGCTACGGAGAGCCTGATGCCCGTCCCCACCCAAGCCAAGCTGTTGGCCCTGATCCTGCCCGTGCTGGCGTTGTCCGCCTGCGCGACGGCCACGACGCAGACAACGACCCGACCGGCAAGCACCGCTGCCACCCGCACCGCGCCAGAAACCCCGCAGGCGCCGGAGGTATTGCAGGCCGCCGCCGCCGTCACCCGCGCGCCCGCGCCGCGCCCCTCCGCCCGCGCGACGGCGACGCAACTGAACACCACCACGGCGGCTCAGCGTGCGGCGGCGGCCGAAAAGCCCGCGGCTGCCGGCGAAGCCCGGCTTGGGACCACGGTTGCATCCCTGGGCGATGCGACGCAGCCCGGTTTCTGGATCAAGACGCCGCTGGTCAAGACCAAGGCCGTGGGCCGTATCGTGAACCCGGCGAACGGAAAATCGGCCAAGGTCGATCTGATTCCTCTGGACGGTCCGGCAAGCGGCGGCAGTCAGGTTTCGTTGCCTGCCCTGCAATTGCTGGGTATTTCGCTGACCGACCTGCCCACCATCGAGGTGTTCCGTTCGTGATAAATATGCGGCGGCCGATCTCTGCCGCCTTTCGTCATTGATCCGCGCCGCCCGCCGCCCTATCGTCCGCGCAACCACAGAAGGGAACGGATATGACGGTTCAATCGGTCGGGGTGATCGGTGCGGGTCAGATGGGCAACGGCATTGCCCATGTGTTCGCGCTGGCGGGATTCGATGTGCTGATGACGGACATCAGCCGCGAGGCGCTGGACAAGGCCGTTGCGCTCATCGACAAGAATCTGGAACGCCAGGTCAGCCGCAGCAAGATCAGCGCCGACGACAAATCCGCCGCCCTGGGCCGGATCAGAACGACGCTGAACCTGCCCGATCTTGGACAGACCGATCTGGTGATCGAGGCTGCGACCGAAAGGGAAACCGTCAAGCAGGCCATCTTTGAAGACCTGCTGCCACATTTGAAACCGAACACGATCCTGACCTCGAACACGTCGTCGATCTCGATCACGCGGCTGGCCAGCCGCACCGACCGGCCGGGCAAGTTCATGGGGTTCCATTTCATGAACCCCGTGCCGGTGATGCAACTGGTGGAACTGATCCGCGGCATCGCCACGGATGAAGACACCTACAAGACGCTTCTTGGCGTGGTCGAAAAGATCGGCAAGACCGCCGCCAGCGCCGAAGATTTCCCGGCTTTCATCGTCAACCGTATCCTGATGCCGATGATCAATGAGGCGGTCTATACGCTGTATGAGGGCGTCGGCAGCGTCAAATCCATCGACGAATCGCTGAAACTGGGTGCCAACCACCCGATGGGGCCGCTGGAACTGGCCGATTTCATCGGGCTGGATACCTGCCTTGCCATCATGAACGTGCTGCATGATGGGCTGGCCGACACGAAGTATCGTCCCTGTCCGTTGCTGACCAAATATGTCGAGGCAGGCTGGCTGGGTCGCAAGACCGGGCGCGGCTTCTATGATTATTCCGGCGAAATCCCGGTGCCGACGCGCTGACCCCTCTTGCGTCGCGGCGCCATCCGCCGTAATCAGGCGACCGGCCTAGGGGTATAGCTCAGTTGGTAGAGCATCGGTCTCCAAAACCGAGGGTCGGGGGTTCGAGTCCCTCTGCCCCTGCCAGGCCGGTTTCAGAAGATCTGACGATCTTGGCGCTGCGCGCCGCTTGGGGCAATATTGCCAGCGCAACCATTGTGTGTAGGCCGTTGTTTTTTCGGCTCAATGCAAAAGTAGCCTTGCCAATTGACTAAATAGCCAGATTTACAGCCGTTTCGCGGGCCAGACAATTATGCTATGAACCTATTGTTTGTAATTGTCTGTTTTGTCGAGGTTTCATGCCCGCAGATGCGCTGCCAAAGGTTCTGATCGTGGCACCCAACGCCTCGGCCCGTTTCGGTGGCGAGGCGATCTTGCCGCTGCATTATTATCGCTTTCTGGCCGAGCTCGGCTTTCCGGTTCGCATGATCGTCCATCATCGCAACCGGGAGGAGCTGTTCCCACTGGCGCAGCAGCGCCCAGGATCGGTTCTGTTCGTTCCGGATACCCGGTGGCATAGGCTGGTGTGGCGCATTTTTTCGCGGACGCCCGACCGGGTGCGCGACCTGATCGGCGGGGCCATCCTGAATGCGCTGGATGATCGCAGTCAGGCGCGCCTGATCCGTCGCGTTATCGCTGAACATGGGGTTGACCTGATTCATCAGCCAAGCCCGGTGTCGCCGCTGACCCCGACGGGGCTGCACAAATTCGGGGTGCCGCTGATCGTCGGGCCGATGAATGGCGGAATGGATTATCCCCCCGGCTATGAGGATTACGAAGGCCGCCTGACCCGTCTGGCCATTCGGCTGGGCAGGGCGGGGGCGAAACTGCTGAACTGGCTGAAACCGGGCAAGCTGCGCGCCGATGTCCTGCTGGTCGCGAATGACCGGACGCGGCGCGCCTTGCCTGATCCGACCCATCCCGGCGTGGAAACTCTGGTGGAAAACGGCATCGACGCCAAGATGTGGCCGGCGCCGGATGTGCCCGGTGGCAATTCCCGGCCCGGCCGGCTGCGGCTGGCCTTCATGGGGCGTCTGATCCGGTTGAAGGGCGTGGACATCACCCTGCGGGCGATCGCGCTGGCCCGGCAGCAGGGGGTGGACGTGACGCTGGACATTCTGGGGGACGGCGAGGCGCGCCCCGCGCTCGAAGCACTGACCGACGAACTTGGGCTGCGCGGCAGCGTTGTTTTCCATGGCTTCCGCCCGCAGGACGCCTGCGCTGCCGTCATCAGCACCGCCGATGCGCTGATCCTAAATTCTCTCAAGGAATGTGGTGGTGCCGTCGTGCTGGAGGCGATGGCAATGGGCCTGCCGGTGATCGCCAGCGACTGGGGCGGGCCGGCGGATTATGTGACCAGGGAAAGCGGAATTCTGGTTCACCCTGTCCCGCGCGAAAGTTTTGTCGAACGTCTGGCCGCCGCTATGATCACGCTGGCCGATGATCCCGAACGGCGGCGGCGCATGGGCCATGCCGCGCGCAAGATCGCGTTGCGCGATTACGCTTGGGCCAAGAAGATCGACCGGATGATCGCGATCTATTACCGGACGCTGAACCGGCCTGCGCCGGGATCATCCGCCTTGGCGGATCACAGTGCGGCAGCCAATTCCCGCGCGATACCTGTCATGTCTTCGGCGGCAAGGCTGGTTGGCACCGAATAGCCTTCTGGCCCGTCCTTCATATAGGCGGCGGATGTCACGTCATGGACGTGATGCATGGGCAGGACGTGTGCGTGAACATGCGGCACATGGATGCCGGTAAAGAACATGGCCACACGCTCGACCTCATACAGTTTTTTCTGGGCGCGGGCGATGTGCTGGCACATCTCCATCACTTCGGCGGCAAGGGGGGCGGGCATGTCCTCGAACCAGACGTGATGGGCGCGCGGCACAATCAGGGTATGACCGGGGCGGATCGGGTGCAGGTCCAGAAACGCGACCAGATTTTCGGTTTCCGCCACCTTATGGGCAGGAAGTTCGCCGGATGTGATGCGGCAGAACAGGCAATTGGTCATGTGATCCCCCTTTTTGCGGCCATGGTGACGCGCGGCGCAGGGCGCGTCAACCGTGCGGAACCGGTGCCCAGATCACCGAATCTATCGACGGCGCGGCGGTCGCCAGCATCACCAGCCGGTCGAACCCAAGCGCAATGCCGCTGGCCGCGGGCATGATTGCCAGCGCAGCAAGGAAATCTTCGTCCAGCGGATAGCGGTGGCCATAGACGCGCGCCTTTTCATCCATTTCCGCAGTAAATCGGCGGCGCTGTTCGGCGGCATCGGTCAGTTCGCCGAAACCGTTGGCCAGTTCCACCCCGCAGGCATACAGCTCGAACCGTTCGGCAAAGCGCGGATCGTCGGGGCAGGGGCGGGCCAGCGCCGCCTCGGCCACGGGGTAGCGGTCAAGGATGGTGGCGCGCCCCATGCCAAGCTGCGGCTCGATCTTTTCGATCAGAACGCGGCTGAACATATCGGACCATGTGTCATCCGCCGCCGCGCGCAGCCCCGCCGCCGCCATCTGCCCGGCCAGTGCCGCCGCATCGGTCGTGCCATCCGCGCGCAGACTCGCGCCCAGATCGACGCCGGCGTAACGGGCAAAGGCATCCGCCACCGACAGCCGTTCGGGCGCGGCGAAGGGATCGCAGACCCGGTCGCGGAACCGCAGTTCCGCCCCCCCCGCGCCCTGCGCCGCCAGCCGCAGCAGATCGGTGCAATCCGCCATCAGCGCCTCGTAGGGCGCGCCGGTGCGATACCATTCCAGCATGGTGAACTCGGGCGAATGCAGCACGCCGCGTTCGCGGTTGCGCCAGACATGGGCAAAGGCGGCAATGCGCGTTTCCCCCGCCGCCAGCAGCTTTTTCATCGCGAATTCAGGCGAGGTGTGCAGATACATCCGTCGCGCCACCCCGTCATTGCCCACCGCATCCGTGGCAAAGGCGTGCAGATGCGCCTCGTTCCCCGGCGAGACAGCCAGCGCGGCGGGATCGACCTCGGTAAAGCCCTCATCCTCCAGCCAGCCCCGGATCGCCCGCTGAATCCGGTTGCGCGCCAGCAAGGCAGGGCGCCGCCCCTCGTGCCGTTCAGGCCGCCACCAATCGTTCATCCGCAACCTCGGGTCTGGCGAAATCCATCTGCCCGCGTTATGGCGGGGCACACCGCGCCCTTAGGCGCGCCCGGAATTACGGTCAAGGAGCCATTCGTGAAGGTCATAGCCTCCAGCCTGCGCAAGGGCAATGTCGTCGAACTGGACGACAAGCTTTATGTCGTTCTCACCGCCCAGAACTTCCACCCCGGCAAGGGCACGCCGGTCACCCAGGTCGATATGCGCCGCATTTCCGACGGGGTGAAGGTCAGCGAACGCTGGCGTACCACCGAACAGGTCGAGCGCGCCCATGTGGACGAGCGGTCGTATAATTATCTTTATGAGGATGGCGAAGGCTATCACTTCATGGAACCTGAAAGCTATGAGCAGGTCGTGGTGTCGCACGATGTGGTCGGCGATCAGGCGGTTTACCTGCAAGAGGGCGCAAGCTGTTTCCTGCAAGTGTATAACGGCGTGCCGATTTCGATTGAAATGCCCGCCAAGATCACACTGGAGATCACCGAGACTGAGCCGGTGGTGAAAGGCCAGACGGCGTCCTCCTCCTACAAGCCCGCCATCTGCGACAACGGCTTGCGGGTGATGGTGCCGCCCCATATCGGCGTCGGCACGCGGATCGTCATCAATACCGAAGACAATTCCTATGTGGAACGCGCGAAGGACTGATCCTGTCGGTTCGTGTCGAGATAAAGCCCCGCGCGGTTGTGCGCGGGGCATATCTATTTTCACCATTTCCTGGTTTATGCCGGATCAATTAAAATGCACCTAAATCGCCGTTGTCGGATTTCTTGATCCTGAGCTTGAACCGCCCGGCATTTTCGTCGCAGGGCATGGACAGATTCCGGCTATGAGGATGAAGGTTCCACCGGTCGCTGCGGCCTATACGGACCGTCGCGACGCCATGACGGTTGCTTATCACTTCGGCAAGCAGTTCTCTGAAAAAAAGCCGCGATGTGGCACGCGACATGGATTGGCTGAATGCTGACTTCATTGATGGGGGGCGGGTGGCGGGCGTTTCGGCAAACGGTGAATTTCATTTTTATGACGGGGACAAGCAGACGTTTCGCCATGACAGTAGCCTGACGGCTATGCGCGAAATGGAAATTGCGGGCGCGTCACCTGCAATCAAGTTCAGTTTTGACGCCACCGCCGTCACCTCTTCCGCCTAAGAGAACGAGGCGAAGGGCCTTCCCCTTCAGCCTGACCGGCTTTGGCAGGCTGATCGATTTTGCCCCGGACGGGGCGATAATGCTTTAGGATGCGGACGGAAATGGTTATTCTGCCGCGGATTATAACCAGAGTAATATCGGCGGCATCATCCATGAAATGCGTAACGACGAAGCGATGCGCTCAGACCGGATTATTTGATGGAGCAGATACATGAAATAATCGCCCGGATCGCCGACCCCTGCGGCGTCCCGCACGGCCGCAGGGCGTGCCGCCCCTTGATCTGGCCGCCAAGCCGCGTTATCTGACCCGCTGCACCTCAAGGAGCCAGCCGTGGCCAATCCCGTCCAGTTCATCAGCCAGGTCCGTGCCGAAGTCGCCAAGATCACCTGGCCGACCCGCCGCGAAGTCGTGACCACCACCATCATGGTGTTCATCATGGCGACGCTGTTCAGCATCTTTTTCTTTCTGGTCGATCTGGTCATCCGCACCGGCATCACGCAGGGTTTGCGCCTGATCGCGGGTTAACTGCGGGGTTGCAATCATGGGTCGGCGGCGGTAAACGCGCCGGACCTGCCCTGACAGCGGCGTGCATCGATTCGGTATGCGCGCCGATTTCAATTTTGACGGGCGCATGACATTTCACTGGGACGCGCGCCGCGCGGCGTGTTTCCCGCAAGACGAACAGGGGTCGATCGGAACATGGCAAAGCGTTGGTATTCGGTCAGCGTCCTGTCGAACTTTGAAAAGAAGGTGGCCGAGGCGATCCGTCAGGCTGCGGCAGAAAAGGGTCTTGAGGATCAGATCGACGAAGTTCTGGTCCCCACGGAAGAGGTGATCGAGATCCGCCGTGGCAAGAAGGTAACGTCCGAGCGTCGCTTCATGCCGGGCTATGTGCTGGTCCATATGGATATGTCGGATCGCACCTATCATCTGGTCAACTCGATCAACCGCGTCACCGGCTTTCTGGGCGCGCAGGGCAGGCCGATGCCGATGCGCGACGACGAGGTGAACGTGATCCTCAACCGGACCGGCGATGGCGAACCGGCCGCGCCGCGCAACCTGATCCGCTTTGACGTGGGCGAAAAGGTCAACGTCACCGACGGCCCGTTCGAGGGATTCTCGGGCATGGTCGAGGAGGTGGACGAAGCGTCCAGCCGGATCAAGGTCACGGTGTCCATCTTTGGCCGCCCGACGCCGGTGGAACTGGAATTCACGCAGGTCGCAAAGACCGTGTGATTTTTGCGGGAGGCATGGTGCCGCACCGCTAGATCGGCCTTTCGGGGCCTGACGACGAAGGAGAGGCCAGATGGCCAAGAAAGTAATCGGCAGCCTCAAGCTGCAAATCAAGGCGGGGCAGGCGAACCCGTCCCCGCCCGTCGGCCCGGCATTGGGTCAGCGCGGCATCAACATCATGGAATTCTGCAAGGCGTTCAACGCGCGCACGCAGGAAATGGAACAGGGCGCCCCGGTTCCGGTCGTGATCACCTATTACGCCGACAAGTCGTTCACCTTTGAAACCAAGACGTCGCCCGCGTCCTTCCTGCTGAAAAAGGCCGCGGGCCTGAAGCCGGTGGGCAAGCGCAACCGCGCAAAGGGTTCGGAAAAACCGGGCCGCGCCAGCGCCGGCACCGTGACGGTCAAGCAGGTGCGCGAGATCGCCGAAGCCAAGATGAAGGACCTGTCGGCCAATGATGTCGATCAGGCGATGAAAATTATCCTTGGTTCCGCCAAGTCGATCGGTATCGAGGTGAAGGGCTAAGCCATGGCAAAACTGTCCAAGAAAAAAGCCGCCGCCCGCGAAGCCTTTGACGGCAAGACCAACCTGTCGGTCGAAGATGCGGTCAGGCTGGTGAAATCCGCAGCATCGGCCAAGTTCGACGAAACTGTTGAAATCGCGCTGAATCTGGGTGTCGATCCGCGTCATGCCGATCAGATGGTCCGTGGTGTCGTGACCCTGCCTGCGGGCACCGGCAAGGATGTGCGCGTCGCCGTATTCGCCCGTGACGCCAAGGCTGACGAAGCCAAGGCTGCCGGTGCGGATATCGTCGGCGCCGAAGATCTGATGGAAGCGATTCAGGGCGGCAAGATCGACTTTGACCGCTGCATTGCGACCCCCGACATGATGCCTCTGGTCGGCCGTCTGGGCAAGATTCTTGGTCCGCGCAACCTGATGCCGAACCCCAAGGTCGGCACCGTGACGGTTGACGTAGCCAATGCGGTCAAGGCCGCAAAGGGCGGCGAAGTGCAGTTCAAGGCCGAAAAGGCGGGTGTCGTCCACGCCGGTATCGGCAAGGTCTCCTTCGACGAGGACAAGCTGGCTCAGAACGTCCGCGCTTTTGTCGAGGCGGTGAACCGGGCCAAGCCGTCGGGCGCGAAAGGCACCTATATGAAAAAGGTCTCGATCAGTTCGACCATGGGTCCGGGCGTGTCGCTGGACCTGAGCAGCGCGACCTCTGCGTAACAAGATCTCCCGGCGCAAGCCGGGGATGGCGGGGCCTGCAAGGCCCCGTCCTGTCCGAGACGGAGGGTGCGGGTTTCCCGCTTAATGTCCTTCCTGAGATGGGGAAGCATTTTTCCGAAGGTATCCTTCGGGCGATCTTGCCCTTGATCGGACCAAGGCCCGCGGCCCCTGAAAGGCCAAGGGAAATTAGAGCCGGGGGGAAACCCCCAACTTGGAGTGAACCGTGGATAGAGCACAAAAAGAACAGGTGGTCGAAGAACTCGGCCAGATCTTTGAACGCTCTGGCGTCGTGGTGGTTGCCCATTACGAGGGAATGACGGTTGCGCAAATGCAGGACCTACGCGCGCGGATGCGCGAACAGGGCGGGTCCGTCCGTGTTGCCAAGAACAGGCTCGCCAAGATCGCCCTCGAAGGCAAGCCGTGCGAAAGCATCGGCGGGCTGCTCAAGGGCATGACCGTGTTGACCTATTCGGACGACCCCGTGGCTGCGGCCAAGGTTGCCGATAAATACGCGAAGGATAACGAGAAATTCGTAATCCTGGGCGGTTCGATGGGTGACACGGCTCTGGACCCGGCCGGTGTCAAAGCCGTCGCCGCCATGCCGTCGCGCGAGGAGCTTATCGCTTCGATCGTCGGCTGCATCGGCGCGCCTGCTTCGAACATTGCCGGTGCCATTGGCGCACCTGCTGCAAACATCGCGGGCATCCTCTCGACTCTGGAAGAGCGCGAGGCTGCATAAGCAACCCCTTTCCCGACTGATGGCATGAAGCCCGACGTTGGAACCTTAACTGAAAGAACGGAAAAATGGCTGATCTGAAAAAACTCGCCGAAGAAATCGTGGGCCTGACCCTGCTGGAAGCCCAGGAACTGAAAACTATTCTGAAAGACGAATACGGCATCGAACCGGCCGCCGGTGGCGCCGTGATGATGGCTGGTCCCGCTGCTGGCGGTGCTGCCGAAGCCGCTGAGGAAAAGACCGAATTCGACGTCGTTCTGACCGAAGCCGGCGCCAACAAGATCAACGTGATCAAGGAAGTGCGCGCCATCACCGGTCTGGGCCTGAAAGAAGCCAAGGATCTGGTCGAAGCTGGCGGCAAGGTGAAAGAAGGCGTGGCCAAGGCCGAAGCCGAAGAGATGAAGAAAAAGCTGGAAGAAGCCGGCGCCAAGGTCGAACTGAAGTAATTTCGGCCTGACAATGATGCCGCCGGGGCGACCCGGCGGCAGTTTTGCGTTTCAGCAGGGCGGGCCATGTCGAGGTTCTTGTTCTATGTGCCCGGTGTTTCGCGACCCGTTGGCGGTGTGAACGTAATTTTCGAATGGATCGCTCTTTTGCGTCAGAACGGCTTTGAGGCAGAGCCGATCACCGATGCTGTCGATTTCTCATACGACTTTCTTGAACAATCTCAGACGGTATATCATGTGCCGGCCATCGGTCGGGCTGTTCGGTCGCGGCAATCGTTTAAAGCGCGCCTGAAGAACCTTGCCAGACCCGCACCTTGGCAGCCAGCCGCGAAGGCGGGGTTTGCTGTCCGCCCTGACGACATCATCGTCATGCCGGAATATGCCGTTCCGCTTCTGGTTGCGGCCTTTCCTGAAAACCCGCGCGTCATGCTGGTGCAGACTTATCCGTGGTTGCTGCGCGACGATTGGCTGAAACGCGTGCGGACCGTTCGCCTTGACGCGGTGGTGGCCACCTCGGAAATCTGTGCCGGCATGACGGAGATGGCGGGGTTCGGCGTGCCGTTGCGGGTGCCCTTGGCGATTGATTCTGCCATGTTTCATCCGGGCGACGTCAAGAAACGGCAGATCTCCTATATGCCGCGCAAACGCCGCAGCGAAGTCGAACTGGTCGTCAAGGCGTTAAGGGATCGTGGGCGGGTGACCGATTTCGACGTGGTTGAGATCGACGGGCTGCCGCAACCGCAGGCGGCCGAAATACTGCGCGAATCGCTGATCTTTCTGGCCTTCTCTCATGCCGAGGGCTTCGGTTTGCCCCCAGCCGAAGCTATGGCGGCAGGCTGTATCGTGATCGGTTTCACCGGTGTCGGCGGTGACGAGTTCTTTTCGCCAGACATTTCGATCCCCATTTCCGACGGAAATCTGCCGGCGATGGTGCGCATGATCGAACAGGTTGTAGCCGAATACCGGAACGACCCGATGCGTCTGGATGCCATGCGCCATCAGGCCGCGCAGCATATCCGCCGGAATTATGACGATGCGGCGCGAAGGCGGGCACTGTTTGACGTTTTCGGGCAGATTCGCGATAAGAGGAAAGTTGCGTAAAAATAACTTGACAACGTTGTCGAACCTGTCTTGAAGGGTGCTTTCCGGCTGCCTACATGGCGAGAGCCTCCTTCAGGGCATGTTCTTGGTTCGGGCGCTGCGCGGTGGGACGCGCGGCAGGTATGGAACCGGAACTCCTGACTATTCGCAGGCCGCGCGCCCCGTGACCCAGACGGGCGGGCGGGCTAGGACGAAAGGTGCAAAGACCCCATGGCGCAAGCTTATGTCGGCCAGAAGCGCATCCGGCGCTATTATGGCAATATCCGCGAAGTGCTGGAAATGCCGAACCTCATCGAGGTTCAGAAATCCTCCTACGACCTGTTCCTGAACTCGGGTGAGGGCGAAGGCCATCATGATGGCGAGGGGATTCAGGGCGTTTTCCAGTCGGTGTTCCCGATCAAGGATTTCAACGAAACCGCCACGCTGGAATTCGTGAAATACGAGTTGGAGCGCCCCAAATACGACGTGGACGAATGCCAGCAGCGCGACATGACCTATGCGGCCCCGCTTAAGGTGACGCTGCGTCTGATCGTGTTCGATGTCGATGAAAACACCGGCGCCCGGTCGGTGAAGGACATCAAGGAACAGGATGTCTATATGGGCGACATGCCCCTGATGACGCAGAACGGCACCTTCATCGTGAACGGGACCGAACGGGTCGTCGTCAGCCAGATGCACCGCAGCCCCGGCGTGTTCTTCGACCACGACCGCGGCAAGACCCATTCCTCGGGCAAGCTGCTGTTCGCCTGCCGGATCATCCCCTATCGCGGGTCGTGGCTGGACTTTGAATTTGACGCAAAGGATCTGGTCTTCGCACGCATCGACCGCCGCCGGAAACTGCCGGTGACGACGCTGCTTTATGCGTTGGGCATGGATCAGGAAGGCATCATGGATGCGTTCTATGATACCGTCGATTACCGTCTGGAAAAGGGCAAGGGCTGGGTCACGCGCTTTTTCCCCGAACGGGTTCGCGGCACGCGCCCGTCCTATGATCTGGTGAATGCCGAAACCGGCGAGGTCATCACCAAGGCGGGCGACAAGGTGACGCCGCGTCTGGTGAAAAAGCTGCTGGAAACGGGCGAGGCGGTCAACCTGCTGGTGCCGTTCGAGCGCATCGTCGGCCGCTTTGTCGCCAAGGATATCATCAACGAACAGACCGGCCTGATCTATGCCGAGGCCGGGGATGAAATCACTGCCGATTACGACAAGGACGGCGATCTGTCGGGTGGTCTGCTGAAGGTTCTGCTGGACAATGGCATCACCGACATTCCGGTGCTGGACATCGACCATGTGAACGTCGGCCCCTATATCCGCAACACCATGGCGGCCGACAAGAACATGAACCGCGACGGCGCGCTGATGGATATCTATCGCGTCATGCGCCCCGGCGAGCCGCCGACGGTCGAGGCCGCCAGCGCGCTGTTCGAAAGCCTGTTCTTTGACGGCGAACGCTATGACCTGTCCGCCGTGGGCCGGGTCAAGATGAACATGCGCCTTGATCTGGACGCGCCCGACACCCAGCGGACCCTGCGTCACGAGGATATCGTGGCCTGTATCCGCGGGCTGGTCGAACTGCGCGACGGCAAGGGCGAGATCGACGACATCGACCATCTGGGCAACCGCCGCGTCCGTTCCGTGGGCGAGTTGATGGAGAATCAGTATCGCGTCGGCCTGCTGCGCATGGAACGCGCGATCCGCGAGCGCATGTCCGGCGTCGAGATCGATACGGTGATGCCGCAGGATCTGATCAACGCCAAACCGGCGGCTGCTGCGGTGCGCGAGTTCTTTGGTTCGTCGCAGCTTTCCCAGTTCATGGACCAGACCAACCCGCTGTCCGAGGTAACGCACAAACGCCGTCTGTCGGCGCTTGGGCCGGGCGGTCTGACCCGCGAACGCGCCGGTTTCGAGGTGCGCGACGTTCACCCGACCCATTATGGCCGGATGTGCCCGATCGAGACGCCCGAAGGTCAGAACATCGGCCTTATCAACAGCTTGGCGACCTTTGCTCGTGTGAACAAGTATGGGTTCATCGAGACCCCCTACCGCAAGGTGATCGAGGGTCAGGTGACCGATGATGTGGTCTATATGTCCGCGACCGAGGAAATGCGGCACACCGTGGCGCAGGCCAACGCGACGCTGGACGAGGATGGCCGCTTCGTGGACGAGCTGATCTCGACCCGTCAGGCGGGCGACTTCACGCTGAACCCCGTCGATGCCATCGACCTGATCGACGTGTCGCCGAAGCAGTTGGTCTCGGTTGCCGCCGCGCTGATCCCTTTCCTTGAAAACGACGACGCCAACCGCGCACTGATGGGCTCGAACATGCAGCGTCAGGCCGTGCCGCTGATCCGCGCCGAGGCGCCCTTTGTCGGCACCGGGATGGAGGCCATCGTGGCCCGCGATTCCGGCGCCGCGATCATGGCACGCCGGGGCGGCATCATCGACCAGGTGGACGCGCAGCGGATCGTCGTGCGCGCGACCGAAGATCTGGGCGCGGGCGATGCGGGCGTGGACATCTATCGTCTGCGTAAGTTCAAGCGGTCCAACCAGTCCTCGACCATCAACCAGCGTCCGCTGGTCAAGGTGGGCGACAAGGTGCAGACCGGGCAGGTCATCGCCGATGGGCCGTCCACCGATCAGGGCGAACTGGCCATCGGCCGGAACGTGGTCGTCGCCTTCATGCCGTGGAACGGCTACAACTATGAAGACTCGATCCTGATTTCGGAACGCATCCACCGCGACGACGTGTTCACCTCGATCCATATCGACGAATACGAAGTGGCGGCCCGCGACACGAAGCTGGGGCCGGAAGAAATCACCCGCGACATTCCGAACGTGGGCGAAGAGGCGCTGCGCAATCTGGATGAGGCCGGCATCGTCTATATCGGTGCCGAAGTCGGGCCGGGCGACATTCTGGTGGGCAAGATCACCCCCAAGGGCGAAAGCCCGATGACGCCCGAAGAAAAGCTGCTGCGCGCCATCTTCGGCGAAAAGGCGTCGGACGTGCGCGACACTTCCCTTCGCCTCCCGCCGGGGGCTTATGGCACCATCGTCGAGGTGCGGGTGTTCAACCGCCATGGCGTGGACAAGGACGAACGCGCGCTTCAGATCGAACGCGAGGAAGTCGAACGTCTGGCCCGCGACCGCGACGACGAGATGGCGATTCTGGATCGCAACATCTATGCGCGCCTGAAATCGCTGATCCTCGGCAAGCAGGCGGTGAAGGGTCCGAAAGGCATCAAGGCCGGGTCCGAGATCAACGACGAACTTCTGGGCACACTGTCGCGCGGCCAGTGGTGGCAACTTGCCGTCGCGGACGAGGACACCGCCAAGGAAGTCGAGGCGCTGAACCAGCAATACGACAACCAGAAGCGCGCCCTTGAGGCCCGGTTCGAGGACAAGGTCGAAAAAGTCCGTCAGGGCGACGATCTGCCCCCCGGCGTGATGAAGATGGTCAAGGTGTTCGTGGCGGTGAAGCGCAAGCTTCAGGCAGGCGACAAGATGGCTGGTCGTCACGGCAACAAGGGCGTCGTGTCCAAGGTCGTGCCGATGGAGGACATGCCGTTCCTTGCCGATGGCACCCCCGTCGATCTGGTTCTGAACCCGCTGGGCGTGCCCTCGCGCATGAACGTCGGCCAGATTCTGGAAACGCATATGGGCTGGGCCAGCCGCGGTCTCGGCATCAAGATCGACGAGGCGCTGGATGATTACCGCCGCAATGGCGATATGACCCCGGTGCGCGAAGCGATGGAAAATGGTTACGGCGCTGAAACTTATGCCGAAACCTTCGCCGGGATGGATGACGACACGCTGGTCGAACATGCCGAAACGGTCCGCGCCGGTGTGCCGGTTGCCACGCCTGTCTTTGACGGTGCGAAAGAGGTTGACGTGGACGACGCGCTGCGCCGCGCCGGGTTCGACACCTCGGGCCAGTCCATCGTGTTCGACGGTCGCACGGGCGAACAGTTCGCGCGTCCGGTCACGGTCGGGATGAAATATGTCCTGAAACTGCACCACCTTGTCGATGACAAGATGCACGCGCGTTCGACCGGGCCTTACAGCCTTGTCACGCAGCAGCCCCTTGGCGGCAAGGCGCAGTTCGGCGGTCAGCGTCTGGGTGAGATGGAGGTCTGGGCCCTGGAAGCCTATGGCGCCGCCTACACCTTGCAGGAAATGCTGACGGTCAAATCCGACGACGTGGCGGGCCGCACCAAGGTCTATGAATCCATCGTCAAGGGCGAGGACAATTTCGAGGCCGGCGTGCCGGAATCGTTCAACGTGCTGGTCAAGGAGGTCCGGGGTCTGGGCCTCAACATGGAACTCCTGGATTCGGAGGAGGAAGAATAACCGAACAGGTGCAAGGCCCTGCGGGGCCTTGGCCGAACGCAGCCACGAACAGGAAAGTTGACCCGTGACACTGTTGGTCATGACCGCCACCATCAAGCCGCCATCGAATGCGCTTCTGTTGACCAGAACGCATGTCGGCGCGCGGATTGAGGATTATCGCAGAGGGCTTCGGCACAATCTGGCGCTCGTTCGCGCCGGGGTGGTGTCGGGTGTCGTCTTTGTCGATAATTCCGGTCATGGCACGGCAGAAATGCAGGAAACGGTTGCCGATGAACCGGGCGATCTGGCCGGAAAGGTCGAGCTGATCTCGTATGATGCGCAGCTTGACAAGAACGTTCAGACCCGTTTCGCAGGCGAATGCAAGCTGCTGTCCCATGCATTCCAGAACTCCCGGATGATTTTGACGGCGACGGCTTCGCATGTCTGGAAAGTCACGGGACGTTACGTGGTCAGAAACCTTGGCCGGATCATCTCGGCCGATTACGGCGACAGTGATCTGATCGTGCATTGCCGCAATCGCCCCTCGCGCTTTGTCGATTTCGGCCTTGCCGGATTTCGGCGCAACCGCGCGACCGAACTGATCGGGCGGGTGCTGGACTGGCCCGATGTCGAACGTCTGGACGAAAGCATCATCCGCAAGATGATCGACGGCGGATCGTTCGATGATATCCGTGTCGCACAGCGTTTCGCGGCGATCCCGGATTTCTCGGGTGTGCGTGGCAGCGATTCCGCCAGTTACGACGGGCTGGCCTATCGCGCCAAATTCATGGCTCGCGTTACGGCAAACCGCCTCTTTCCCCGGCTTTGGATCTGACATGCATGTTCAGATCCGGCAGTTGACAGAATTACCTTCGGACCGGGTGACGGCCCCGGCTTCGAGCGAAAGGAACCAGAAATGAATCAGGAACTGGCCACCAATCCCCTGAACCCGCTGGCCTCGCCGCGGCAGTTCGACGAAATCCGCATCTCGCTGGCCTCGCCCGAGGAAATCCTCGCGTGGTCGTTCGGCGAGGTGAAGAAGCCCGAAACCATCAACTACCGCACGTTCAAACCGGAACGTGACGGTCTGTTCTGCGCGCGCATCTTTGGCCCGGTCAAGGATTACGAATGCCTGTGTGGCAAATACAAGCGCATGAAATATCGCGGTCTTGTCTGCGAGAAATGCGGTGTCGAGGTCACGCTGCAAAAGGTGCGCCGCGAACGGATGGGCCATATTGAACTGGCCGCGCCTGTCGCGCATATCTGGTTCCTGAAATCGCTGCCGTCGCGGATCGGCCTGATGCTGGACATGACGCTGCGCGATCTGGAGCGTATCCTTTACTTCGAAAACTACGTCGTGATCGAACCGGGTCTGACCGACCTGTCCTATGGTCAATTGCTGTCCGAAGAAGAATTCCTTGACGCGCAGGACCAATACGGCGCCGACGCGTTCAGCGCCGATATCGGGGCCGAGGCGATCCGCACGATGCTGTCGAACATCGACCTGGCTTCGACGGCGGAACAACTGCGCGAGGATCTGAAAGAGGCGACGGGCGAACTCAAGCCGAAGAAGATCATCAAGCGGCTGAAGATCGTCGAGTCGTTCCTGGAATCCGGCAACCGCCCGGAATGGATGGTGTTGACCGTGATTCCGGTCATCCCGCCGGAACTGCGCCCGCTGGTGCCGCTGGATGGCGGCCGGTTCGCCACCTCGGACCTGAACGACCTGTATCGCCGCGTCATCAACCGCAACAACCGTCTGAAACGGCTGATCGAACTGCGCGCGCCCGACATCATCGTGCGCAACGAAAAGCGGATGTTGCAGGAATCGGTCGATGCGCTGTTCGACAACGGCCGCCGCGGCCGGGTCATCACCGGCAACAACCGCCGCCCGCTGAAATCACTGTCCGACATGCTGAAGGGCAAACAGGGCCGGTTCCGTCAGAACCTGCTGGGCAAGCGCGTGGACTTTTCGGGCCGCTCGGTCATCGTGACCGGGCCGGAACTGAAACTGCATCAGTGCGGTCTGCCGAAAAAGATGGCCTTGGAACTGTTCAAGCCGTTCATCTATTCGCGGCTTGAGGCCAAGGGCCTGTCCTCGACCGTCAAGCAGGCGAAAAAGCTGGTCGAAAAGGAACGCCCCGAAGTCTGGGACATCCTGGACGAGGTGATCCGCGAACATCCGGTTCTGCTGAACCGCGCGCCGACGTTGCACCGTCTGGGCATTCAGGCATTCGAACCGATCCTGATCGAAGGCAAGGCGATTCAGCTGCACCCGCTGGTCTGTTCGGCCTTCAACGCCGACTTTGACGGCGACCAGATGGCCGTTCACGTCCCGCTCAGCCTCGAAGCGCAGCTTGAGGCGCGCGTGCTGATGATGTCCACCAACAACGTGCTGTCGCCCGCCAACGGCGCGCCGATCATCGTGCCGTCGCAGGACATGGTTCTGGGCCTGTATTACACCACGATGCAGCGTGACGGCATGAAGGGTGAAGGCATGGCCTTTGCCAACGTCGATGAGGTCGAACACGCGCTGGCCGCGGGTGCGCTGCATCTGCATGCCAAGATCACCGCGCGCCTGAACCAGATCGACCAGAACGGCAACGAGGTGATGAAGCGGTTCGAAACCACGCCGGGCCGTCTGCGGCTTGGCGCGCTGTTGCCGCTGAACGCCAAGGCACCGTTCGATCTGGTGAACCGTCTGCTGCGCAAGAAGGACGTGCAGCACGTCATTGATACGGTGTATCGTTACTGTGGCCAGAAAGAAGCGGTGATCTTTTCCGACAAGATCATGGGTCTTGGCTTCCGCGAGGCGTTCAAGGCCGGCATCAGCTTTGGCAAGAACGACATGGTGATCCCCGAAAACAAGTGGGACATCGTGG
>JAUNUO010000008.1:0-9731 GCA_030538135.1 Paracoccus sp. (in: a-proteobacteria) | reverse complement strand
ATCAGCTTTGGCAAGAACGACATGGTGATCCCCGAAAACAAGTGGGACATCGTGGGCGAGGTTCAGGATCAGGTCAAAGAGTTCGAACAGCAGTATCTGGACGGTCTGATCACCCAGGGCGAGAAATACAACAAAGTCGTGGACGCCTGGTCGAAATGCAACGACCGCGTGACCGCCGCCATGATGGATACGATTTCGGCCGCCCGCAAGGACGAGAACGGCGCCGAGGTCGAGCCGAACAGCGTCTATATGATGGCGCATTCCGGTGCGCGTGGTTCGGTCAACCAGATGAAACAGCTTGGCGGGATGCGCGGCCTGATGGCCAAGCCGTCGGGCGAGATCATCGAAACGCCGATCATCTCGAACTTCAAGGAAGGTCTGACCGTTCTTGAATACTTCAACTCGACTCACGGGGCACGGAAAGGTCTGTCTGACACGGCACTGAAAACCGCGAACTCGGGCTATCTGACGCGGCGTCTGGTGGATGTGGCGCAGGACTGCATCATCCGCGAACACGACTGTGGCACCGACCGGGCAATCACCGCGCAGGCGGCGGTCAACGATGGCGAGATCATCTCGCCGCTGTCGGAACGTGTGCTGGGCCGTGTCGCGGCCGAGGACGTTCTGGTTCCCGGCACCGACGAGATGATTCTGCGTCAGAACGAACTGATCGACGAACGCAAGGCGGACGAGATCGAAAATGCCGGCGTGCAGTCGGTGCGCATCCGTTCGGCGCTGACCTGCGAATCCGAGGATGGCGTTTGCGCGCTGTGCTATGGCCGCGATCTGGCCCGTGGCACGCTGGTCAACATCGGCGAGGCGGTCGGCATCATCGCCGCCCAGTCCATCGGCGAACCCGGCACGCAGCTGACGATGCGGACCTTCCACATCGGCGGCATTGCGCAGGGCGGTCAACAGTCGTTCCAGGCATCCTCGCAAGAGGGCACCGTGGAATTCCGCAACGCCAACACCCTGACCAACGCCAATGGCGAAATGGTCGTGATGGGCCGCAACATGCAGGTTCTCATCATGGACGATCAGGGTCAGGAACGCGCCAGCTACAAACTGTTCTACGGCTCCAAGCTGTTCGTGAAAGAGGGTGAAAAGGTCGCGCGCGGTGCCAAGCTGTTCGAATGGGATCCCTACACCCTGCCGATCCTCGCAGAAAAGGGCGGCGTGGCGCGGTTTGTCGATCTTGTCACCGGCATTTCGGTGCGGGACGAAACCGACGATGCCACCGGCATGACGCAGAAGATCGTGACCGACTGGCGTTCCGCGCCGAAAGGCAACGATCTCAAGCCCGAGATCATCCTCATGGATGAAAACGGCGAGCCGGTTCGGAACGACGCGGGCAATCCTGTCAGCTATCCGATGTCGGTCGATGCCATCCTGTCCATCGAGGACGGTCAGGACATCCGTCCCGGCGACGTCGTGGCCCGTATCCCGCGCGAAGGCGCCAAGACCAAGGACATCACCGGGGGTCTGCCCCGCGTGGCGGAACTGTTCGAGGCGCGCCGCCCGAAAGATCACGCGATCATCGCGGAAATCGACGGCTATGTGCGGTTCGGCAAGGACTACAAGAACAAGCGCCGCATCAGCATCGAACCCACGGCCGAGGGGCTTGAGCCGGTCGAATACATGGTGCCCAAGGGCAAGCACATCCCGGTGCAGGAAGGCGACTTCGTGCAGAAGGGTGACTATATCATGGACGGCAACCCGGCTCCGCATGACATCCTGCGGATCATGGGGATCGAGGCGCTGGCCGACTATCTCATCGACGAGGTGCAGGACGTTTACCGGCTGCAAGGCGTGAAGATCAACGACAAGCACATCGAGGTGATCGTGCGGCAGATGCTGCAAAAGATTGAAATCCTCGATTCCGGCGACACGACCCTGTTGAAGGGCGAGCATGTCGACAAGGACGAGTTCGACGAGGAAAACGCCAAGATCGAAGCCAAGGGCGGTCGTCTCGCCATGGGCGAGCCGGTTCTGCTGGGCATCACCAAGGCGTCGTTGCAGACCCGCAGCTTCATCAGCGCCGCGTCGTTCCAGGAAACGACCCGCGTGCTGACCGAGGCCGCCGTTCAGGGCAAGCGCGACAAGCTGGTCGGGCTCAAGGAAAACGTCATCGTCGGCCGGCTGATCCCGGCGGGCACCGGCGGGGCCACGGCGCGCGTGCGCCGCATCGCCGCCGACCGCGACGATGCCGTGATCGAGGCCCGCAAGGCCGAGGCCGAAGAAGCCGCCGCGCTGATCGCCCCCGAGGTCGTGGAAACCACGGCCGAGGAATGATCCCGGCGACATGAACGAAAGGCCCGGCGGAAACGCCGGGCCTTTTGCTTTGCAATCAGATGACCGATAACGGTCGGGCTGATTTGCAGGAGACATGCCATGACCGATACCGCCGCCCCCCGCCTGTCCCAGCTTGCCCATGGCGGCGGCTGTGGGTGCAAGATCGCGCCTTCGGTTTTGCAGGCGATCCTGCGCGATCAGCCCCTGGCGGCGGCCTTTCCGCAACTTCTGGTCGGTAACGCGGAATCGGATGATGCGGCGGTCTGGCAGGTCGATGACAAGACCTGTGTCATCGCCACGACCGATTTCTTCATGCCCATGGTCGATGATCCACATGCCTTCGGCCGGATCGCGGCGGCCAACGCCATCTCCGACATCTATGCCATGGGCGGGCGGCCGATCATGGCGCTGGCGATCGTGGGTATGCCGATCAACGTGCTGCCGCATGACACGATCGGGCAGGTTCTTGCAGGGGGCGCCTCGATCTGTGCCGAGGCGGGGATTCCCGTCGCGGGCGGGCACAGCATCGATTCCGTCGAGCCGATCTATGGGCTGGCGGTGATCGGGCTGGTGTCGCCCGAAAACCTGCGCCGCAATGGCGGGGCGCAGCCCGGCGACGCGCTGATCCTGACCAAGGGTCTGGGTGTCGGAATCTATTCGGCGGCGATCAAGAAGGACGCGCTGGATCAGGCCGGCATCGACGAGATGATCGCTTCGGCCACCTTGCTGAACCGGATCGGCATGGAACTGGCCGCCGATCCTCGGGTTCGCGCGATCACCGATGTGACCGGCTTTGGCATTCTGGGCCACGGTCTGGAAATGGCGCGGGCATCCGGCTGTGCGCTGGCGCTGGAATATGCGGCGCTGCCGCTGCTGACGCGGGCAGATGAACTGGCGGGGCAGGGGTTCGTGACGGGGGCTTCGGGCCGGAACTGGGCCAGCTATGGGGCCGAGGTGACGCTGGCCCCCGGTCTGCCGGATCACGCGCAGGCGTTGCTGACCGATCCGCAGACCTCGGGGGGGTTGCTGATCGCCGTGGCGCCCGAAGCCGCCGGGACGACGCTGGCGCGCATCCGGGCCGCCGGATATCCGCTGGCGTCGATTGTCGGCCGGGCAACAGAGGGTGCCGGCATCCGCGTCGCCTGACCTATTCCCTTTCGTCGGCGCCCGGCCTATCCGTGGTGAAAATTGCCCCCATGGAACCGCCATGCCGACCCTGACGCAACCCATCCCGCGCGGCGCCAAGGCCGTCAGCACCGCGACCCCGGCCGAGAATTTCCAAGGCGCGATGCTGATGTGCGCTGCGATGGCCGCGTTCACCATGAACGATACGGCGATGAAGTTCGTGACGCAGGACCTGCCGTTGTATCAGTCGATCACCCTGCGCGGGCTGACGATCATGCCACTGCTGGCGCTGGCTGCCCGGCGCGAGGGTGGACTCAATCTGCGCGTTGCGCCCGAGAACCGCTGGCCCATGGCGTTGCGCACCCTTGGCGAAGTCAGTTCGACCGTGCTGTTTCTGAACGCGTTGAAGCAGATGGCGCTGGCGGATCTGTCGGCGATCATGCAGTCGCTGCCGCTGCTGGTGACGCTGGCGGCCGCGATGTGGTTCGGCGAAACCTTGGGCCTGCGGCGGATGGCGGCGATTTCGGTCGGACTGGTGGGTGTGCTGATGATCCTGCGTCCGGGGACCGAGGCGTTCGACATCTGGTCCGCGGTTGCGCTGGCCTCGGTGGCGGGCGTGGTGCTGCGCGACCTGGCGACGCGGACCTTCAGTCGCGGGGCGACTTCGACCACCATCGCCTTCTATGCGGCCGCGGCGGTGACGGCGACGGCCTTCGTGTTCAGCCTTGGTGAGGGCTGGCAGATGCCGACGCTGATGCAGGCGGGGCTGCTGCTGCTGTCGGGCGCGTTCCTGACGGTGGGCTATATCACCGTGATCGCCACCATGCGCGTGGGCGAGATCGGCTTTGTCGCGCCGTTCCGCTATGTGTCGCTGGTGGTGGCCATCGTGCTGGGGCTGATCGTGTTCGGGGAATGGCCGGACCTGTGGACCTGGACCGGATCGGCGCTGGTGGTCGGGGCAGGGGTCTATACCATCCTGCGCGAGCGGCGGCTGGTTCGAACGGGTCGCATCTGATGCGTATCCAGATGCTGGGCCTGTGCAGGTTTTCCTATGTCGGGCTGAAAGGGTATCAGACCGATCACGCCAGCTTTGATGAACGCCGGGCGTTTCTGTATGATCCGGCGCGACTGGCGCGGCGCTGGTTCCTGTTCACCCGCATTGCCCTGCCGGCGTGGCAGGCGCAGACCGACCCGGATTTCACGCTGGTCATCATGGCCGGCCCCGACCTGCCCGAGCCTTACCTGTCGCAGTTGCGCGACCTGTGCGCTGCGGTGCCGCAATTCCGGCTGTCGCTTGTTCCCCCGATGGAACGGCACCTGCCGGCGTGCCGCGCCGCGATCGAGCCACATATCGACCCGGCGGCTGAGGTCATCGGGCATTTCCGCCATGATGACGACGATGCCGTGGCGGTGGATTATATCGCCGGCGCGCGGCAGGATTTCGCGCCGGTGCAGGGTCTGTGGGCGCGCGACGGCCTGCTGTCGCTGGACCACGCGCGGGGCTTCATGCTGCGCGCGGGCGGTGCGGGGGTGCAGTTGATCCCGCGCATGTGCCACAACATGGGGGTGGCGCTGACGATCTTTGCCCGCCCCGATCAGCCGGTGACGGCGCTGCATTACGATCATTCAAAGCTGGGGACATGGATGCCGGGAGTCAGCATCACCCGCCCGCTGATGTTCCTGCGCACGATGCACGAGGACAGCGATTCCGGCTCGGCCATGGGGCCGGGGCACCCCTGGCCCGCAAACCCGGAACAGTATCAGGCGCAGATATGGCGGCGGTTCCGTATCCGCCTGGACGATCTGGACCGCGACCTGCGGACACCGGGGGCTTTGGTTGACAGGCCGGGCGATTCCGCCTATACGCCCCGCTACCCGGCGGGAAACCGCAGTGGGGACCAGAACCTTGATGGTCAAGATCCGGGCCCGAACCCCTGATCCTCTGGAAAAAATTGCCCGTCTGTCCCACATCGGGGCAGGACGGGTTTGGCCTTTTGCGATTCGCGCATCTGGCCGTCGAGAAGTGGCGCAGCCAACCGGCTGCGAGTATTGACAAGAGCAAGACGGGGAACCGAATGCCGACGATCCAGCAGCTGATCCGCAACCCGCGGCAGCCCAAGGTGCAGCGCAGCAAGTCGCAGCACCTTCAAGGCAACCCTCAGAAACGTGGGGTTTGCACGCGCGTCTATACCACGACGCCGAAAAAGCCGAACTCGGCCATGCGGAAGGTCGCGAAAGTGCGCCTGACCAATGGTTTCGAAGTGATTTCCTATATTCCGGGCGAAAAGCACAACCTCCAGGAACACAGCGTCGTGCTGATCCGTGGCGGCCGTGTGAAAGACCTTCCGGGTGTCCGTTACCACATCCTGCGCGGTGTTCTGGATACCCAGGGCGTCAAAGATCGTCGTCAGCGTCGTTCGAAATACGGCGCCAAGCGTCCGAAATAAGGAGAGACCGGAATGTCCCGTCGTCACGCCGCTGAAAAGCGCGAAGTTCTGCCCGACGCCAAATTTGGCGATCGCGTGCTGACCAAATTCATGAACAACCTGATGGTTGACGGCAAGAAATCGACCGCCGAGCGGATCGTCTATAACGCGCTGGACCGCGTTCAGACCCGTCTCAAGCGCGAGCCGATCGAAGTCTTCCACGAGGCGCTGGATAACGTGAAACCCTCGGTCGAGGTGCGTTCGCGCCGCGTCGGCGGTGCCACCTATCAGGTTCCGGTCGAGGTCCGCCCGACCCGCCGCGAGGCTCTGGCCATCCGCTGGCTCATCACCGCCGCGAAAAACCGCAACGAAAACACCATGGAAGAGCGTCTGGCCGGTGAGCTGTCCGACGCCGTTCAGGGCCGCGGCACCGCGGTCAAGAAGCGCGAAGACACGCACAAGATGGCCGACGCGAACAAAGCGTTCAGCCATTACCGCTGGTAACCGGAAGGAAGGCCCCTTATGGCACGCGAATATCCGCTGACGCGCTATCGGAACTTCGGGATCATGGCCCACATCGACGCGGGCAAGACCACGACGACCGAACGCATCCTGTTCTATACCGGCAAGAACCACAAGATGGGCGAGACCCATGACGGCGCCTCGACCATGGACTTCATGGAACAGGAAGCCGAACGCGGGATCACCATTTCCTCGGCTGCCACCACCACCTTCTGGCAGAAGCACGAGGATACCGACTTCACGCCGGACCCCGAGCAGCGCCATCGGTTCAACATCATCGACACCCCCGGCCACGTCGATTTCACCATTGAGGTGGAACGTTCGCTGGCCGTTCTGGACGGCGCGATCTGCCTGCTGGACGGCAACGCCGGCGTCGAACCGCAGACCGAAACGGTGTGGCGTCAGGCCGACCGTTACAAGGTTCCGCGGATCGTGTTCGTCAACAAGATGGACAAGATCGGCGCCGATTTCTTCAAATGCGTCCACATGATCAAGGACCGCACCGGCGGCACCCCGTGCCCGATCGCCCTGCCGATCGGCGCCGAGGACACGCTGGAAGGCGCCATTGACCTGATCAAGATGGAAGAATGGGTCTGGAAAGGCGATGACGTCGGCGCAAGCTGGGTCCGCCAGCCGATCCGGGCCGAGCTTCAGGACGTTGCCGAAGAATGGCGCGGCAAGATGATCGAACTCGCGGTCGAGATGGACGACGACGCGATGGAGCAATACCTCGAAGGCAACGAGCCTGACGAGGACACTCTGCGCAAACTGCTGCGCAAGGGCACTCTGTCGATGTCCTTCTTCCCCGTCATGGCGGGTTCGGCCTTCAAGAACAAGGGCGTGCAGCTGCTGCTGAACGCGGTGATCGACTTCCTGCCGGCACCCACCGACGTTCCGGAACTGATGGGCTTTTCGCCCGACGACGAAACGGAAGAGCGCAACATTCCCCGCAAGGCGGATGATGCCGACCCGTTCTCGGCGCTGGCCTTCAAGATCATGAACGACCCCTTCGTCGGCTCGCTGACCTTCACCCGGATCTATTCGGGGCAGATCAAGAAGGGCGATTCGATGCTGAACTCGACCAAGGGCAAGCGCGAGCGTGTCGGTCGGATGATGCTGATGCACGCCGTCAACCGCGAGGAAATCGACGAGGCTTTCGCCGGCGATATCATCGCGCTGGCCGGTCTCAAGGAAACCACCACGGGCGACACCCTGTGCGACCCGGCCAAGCCGGTGGTTCTGGAAACCATGACCTTCCCGGAACCCGTGATCGAGATCGCCGTGGAACCGAAATCCAAGGCCGACCAGGAAAAGATGGGCCTCGCCCTTCAGCGCCTGGCCGCCGAGGATCCGTCCTTCCGCGTCGAAACCGATATTGAATCGGGCCAGACCATCATGAAGGGCATGGGCGAACTTCACCTCGACATCCTGGTTGACCGCATGAAGCGGGAATTCAAGGTCGAGGCGAATATCGGCGCCCCGCAGGTGGCTTATCGTGAAACCATCTCGACCTCGGCCGAGATCGACTACACGCATAAGAAACAGACCGGCGGCACCGGTCAGTTCGCGCGCGTCAAGCTGGTGATCGACCCGACCGAGCCGGGCGAAGGTTATTCCTTCGAATCCAAGATCGTCGGTGGCGCGGTTCCCAAGGAATACGTCCCCGGTGTCGAAAAGGGCATCAAGTCGGTGATGGATTCCGGTCCGCTGGCCGGCTTCCCGGTGATCGACTTCAAGGTTGCCCTGATCGACGGTGCGTTCCACGACGTCGACTCGTCGGTGCTGGCCTTTGAAATCGCGGCCCGCGCCGCGATGCGCGAAGGTCTGCGCAAGGCCGGCGCCAAACTGCTCGAGCCGATCATGAAGGTCGAGGTGGTGACGCCCGAGGAATACACGGGTTCGATCATCGGCGACCTGACCAGCCGTCGCGGCATGGTCCGCGGGCAGGACTCGCGCGGCAACGCCAACGTCATCGACGCGATGGTGCCGCTGGCCAATATGTTCGGCTATATCAACAACCTGCGCTCGATGTCCTCGGGCCGCGCAGTGTTCACGATGCAGTTCGACCATTACGAGGCCGTGCCGCAGAACATCTCGGACGAGATTCAAAAGAAATACGCCTGACAAGGGCAGGGCGGGGGCATCCCCCGCCCCTGACGCAACAATAGAATTAAGGGAAAAAGCCCATGGCAAAGGCAAAGTTTGAACGGACGAAACCGCACGTCAACATTGGCACGATTGGTCACGTTGACCACGGCAAGACGACGCTGACGGCTGCGATCACGAAATATTTCGGCGAATTCAAGGGCTATGACCAGATTGACGGCGCGCCCGAGGAGAAGGCGCGGGGGATCACGATCTCGACGAGCCATGTGGAATACGAGACCGATTCGCGCCACTATGCGCATGTGGACTGTCCCGGCCACGCCGACTATGTGAAGAACATGATCACCGGCGCGGCGCAGATGGACGGCGCGATCCTGGTCGTGAACGCCGCTGACGGCCCGATGCCGCAGACGCGCGAACACATCCTGCTGGGCCGTCAGGTCGGCATCCCCTATATGGTGGTGTTCCTGAACAAGGTCGATCAGGTCGATGACGAGGAACTGCTTGAACTGGTCGAGATGGAAGTGCGCGAGCTGCTGTCCTCCTACGACTATCCGGGCGACGACATTCCGATCGTCAAGGGCTCTGCGCTGGCTGCTCTGGAAGGCCGCGACCCGGAAATCGGCGAGAACTCGATCCGTGCGCTGCTGAAGGCGGTTGACGAATACATCCCGACGCCCGAGCGCGCCGTGGACCTGCCGTTCCTGATGCCGATCGAGGACGTGTTCTCGATCTCGGGCCGCGGCACGGTTGTGACCGGCCGGGTCGAGCGTGGCGCGGTCAACGTCGGCGACGAGCTTGAGATCGTTGGCATCCGTCCGACGAAAAAGACCATCTGCACCGGCGTTGAAATGTTCCGCAAGCTGCTGGACCGCGGCGAGGCGGGCGACAACATCGGCGCGCTGCTGCGCGGCGTCGACCGTGACGGCGTGGAACGCGGCCAGGTGCTGTGCAAACCGGGTTCGGTGAAACCGCACACCAAATTCGAGGCCGAGGCCTATATCCTGACCAAGGAAGAAGGCGGCCGCCACACGCCGTTCTTTGCGAACTACCGCCCGCAGTTCTACTTCCGCACGACGGACGTGACCGGGACGGTCAAGCTGCCCGAGGGCACGGAAATGGTGATGCCGGGCGACAACCTGAAGTTCGAGGTCGAGCTGATCGCCCCGATCGCGATGGAAGAAAAGCTGCGCTTCGCGATCCGCGAAGGCGGCCGCACCGTCGGCGCCGGCGTGGTTGCGAAGATCATCGAGTGATGAC
>JAUNUO010000170.1:2898-5429 GCA_030538135.1 Paracoccus sp. (in: a-proteobacteria) | reverse complement strand
TTCGCCTGACGTCTACTGCACGGGGAAAGATTGCGCGGGACAGGGAGACTCTGCCTGCGGCGGGCAAGGACTTCTGGGCGGAACCGCGTGAGAGCGAAGGATTAAGCGCATGATCGAACGACCTGAAAGCCTCTCCGAACTTTACGGGACGTTCGTCTGGCGCGTGCCCGAGTTTTACAACATCGGCGTCGATATATGCGACCGTTGGGCCGAGGCAGACCCCGACCGGCTGGCGATCATTGACGTGGATCATGACCTGGTTGGGCGCGAGTATACTTTTCTCGATCTCAAGCGACGGTCGAACCAGTTGGCGAACGCGCTGAGGCGCCTTGGCGTCCGCCACGACGGCGATGTCGGCGACCGTGTCGGGATCCTGTTGCCGCAGGGGTTCGAAACTGCCGTCTCGCATGTGGCGGTGCTGAAGATGGGTTGCATCTCGATCCCGCTGTTTACGCTTTTCGGCGAAGAGGCCCTGCTGCATCGACTGCGCGATTCCGGGGCCAAGGCCGTGATCACAAATTCCGAGGGCGCGGCCAAGCTGGCCCTGATCCGAGACAGCCTGCCCGATCTGACGGTGGTGCTGTGCATCGACGGCGCGGCGCATGGTGCCCTCGACTTTCATGCCCTGTGCGATGGCGAAAGCGCAGAGTTTACCCCCCGCAGCACCCGTGCGGATGACCCGGCGATCCTGATCTATACCTCGGGGACGACCGGCAACCCCAAGGGTGCGCTGCACGCGCATCGGGTGCTGTTGGGTCACCTGCCGGGGGTCGAGGTCAGCCATAATTTCCTGCCCGCACCCGGCGACCGGCTGTGGACCCCTGCCGATTGGGCATGGATCGGTGGCTTGCTGGATGTGCTGATGCCGGGGCTGCACCACGGCATCCCGGTGATCGCCTGTCGCCTGCCCAAATTTCAGGCGCGGACCGCGTTCGACCTGATGAAGATCTTTGCCGTCCGCAACGTTTTTCTGCCGCCGACCGCGCTCAAGATCATGAAGCAGTTCCCCGAGGCGCGCGATTATGGGCTGTCGCTACGCTCGGTCGCCAGCGGCGGCGAGACTCTGGGGACCGAGCTGACCCAATGGGCGCGCGAAGTTTTTGGCACCACGATCAATGAGTTCTACGGCCAGACCGAATGCAACATGGTCGTGTCGTGCTGCGCGGCGATCGACGCTCCGGTGCCGGGTTCGATGGGGCGCGCTGTGCCCGGCCACAGGGTCGAGATCGTGGACAGCCTGACCGGTGCGGTGCAAGCCCCCGAAATCGAGGGCGCAATCGCGGTGCTTTCGCCCGACCCGGTGATGTTCCTTGGCTATTGGAACCGCCCCGACGCCACTGCGGAAAAATTCGTTGATGGGCCCGAGGGGCGCTGGCTTTTAACCGGCGACCGGGGCCGGAAGGACGCGGACGGTCGCTTCTGGTTCATCGGGCGGGATGACGACGTGATCAGTTCCGCAGGCTACCGGATCGGTCCTTCCGAGATCGAGGATTGCCTGATCGCCCATCCGGCGGTGCAGTTCGCAGGCGTGGTGGGCAAACCCGACGATCTGCGCGGAAGCGTGATCGCCGCCTATGTCGTACTGAACGAGGGCTTCCCGCCGTCGGATGCGCTTGCGCAGCAGATCGCCGAGCATGTGAAGGCGCGCCTTGCCGCGCATGAATACCCCCGCGTCGTGCGCTTTATTGACCAGATGCCGATGACGACGACCGGTAAGATCATTCGCGCCCGCCTGCGCGAAATGGCCGAAGCCGAGGCCATCGAAGAGGCGCGCAAGCCTGACCCGTGATTTCAGCGAAAGGAACCGCGATGAGCGAAGCCGACAAAGTCCTGTTCTGCACCGAAGGGCCGGTCGCGATCATCACCCTGAACCGCCCCGCACAGCGCAACGCGATCGACGCCGACACCTGCCGGGGCCTGCGCGCCGCCTTTGACCGGATAGAGACCGAGCCTGACCTGCGGATCGCCGTGCTGGAAGGCGCCGGTCCGATCTTTTGTGCCGGCATGGACCTCAAGGCATTCGTGAACGGTGAGGCTGAGGAAATTCTGTTCGGCCCCGGTCGGTTCGGTGGCCTTGTCAGCAGGTCTCGTTCCAAGCCAGTGATCGCCTCCGTGCAGGGGGCAGCCCTTGCCGGCGGATTTGAACTGATGCTGGCCTGCGATATGGTCGTCGCGGCCAAGGGCACGCTGTTTGGCCTGCCCGAGGCCAGGCGCGGTCTTGTCGCCGGAGCGGGAGGGGCCTTTCGCGTGGGGCAGTTGCTGCCAAAGGCGATTGCCAATGAAATCCTGCTGACTGGCGCGCCGTTCGATGCAGACCTCGCGGCGGCCCGTGGGCTTGTGAACCGGGTGGTTGAGGGCGAACCCCTTGGTGCCGCGCTGGAGCTTGCGCGTGAAATCGCCGCGAATGCGCCGCTGTCGCTGGGTGCCAGCCTGCAACTTGCCCGCGCCGCCGCCGAGGAGAACGCCGAAGCGTTATGGGAACAGAACGACCGGCTGTTGCGCCAGATGATTGCCAGCGATGATGCCGAAGA
>JAUNUO010000170.1:0-2798 GCA_030538135.1 Paracoccus sp. (in: a-proteobacteria) | reverse complement strand
CCATCATTTCCTTGGTCGCCGTCAGCGTCAGGTCCGGGTAATCGCGGGCCACGCGGTCGATGTCCCATTGCAGGCGGGTCAGATAGACGGGGTCGCCGTCGTGGTCCGTGGCCATGTGCTGTTTGTTGGTATTGGCGAAAGCGTCGATCTTGTCCTGCGTGCCCGAAACCCAGCGGGCCGAGGTGAATTGCGACGGCTCGAACCGCACCGGGATGCCGTATTCCTGTTCGATCCGGCTGGCCAGCACCTCGAATTGCAGGGCGCCGACGACGCCAACGATATAGCCCGATCCGATCATCGGCTTGAACACCTTGGCCGCGCCTTCCTCGGCGAATTGCATCAGGGCCTTTTCCAGATGCTTGGCCTTCATCGGGTCGGTGGCGCGGACGTTCTGCAACAGTTCCGGCGCAAAGGACGGGATGCCAGTGAACCGCAGTGCCTCGCCCTCGGTCAGAGCGTCGCCGATGCGCAACTGGCCGTGGTTGGGGATACCGATGATGTCGCCGGCCCATGCCTCGTCCGCCAATTCGCGGTCGGCCGCCAGAAACAGCACCGGGTTGGTCACCGCCATCGGCTTTTTGCTGCGCACATGGGTCAGTTTCATGCCGCGGGTGAAATGGCCGCTTGCCAGCCGGACGAAAGCCACGCGGTCGCGGTGTTTCGGGTCCATGTTGGCCTGAACCTTGAACACGAAACCGGTGACGGGTCTTTCCTCGGGCGCGATCTGGCGTTCGGCGGTGTTCTGCGGCTGCGGCTGCGGACCGTAATGGCCGATCCCCTCCATCAATTCGCGCACGCCAAAAGAATTGATCGCCGAACCGAACCAGATCGGCGTCAGATGCCCTTCCAGAAAGGCCTTACGGTCAAATGCGGGCAGCAGTTCGCGGGCCATCGCCACTTCCTCGCGCAACTGTTCCAGCAAGTCAGCGGGGACGTGATCGGCCAGTTTCGGATCGTCCAACCCGCTGATCTTGACAGATTCCGCGACCTTGTTGCGGTCGGCGCGATCCATGATTTCCAGCCGGTCGTTCAGCAGGTCATAGGCGCCGATGAAATCGCGCCCCATGCCGATGGGCCAGGACGCGGGGGTAACGTCGATGGCCAGGTTTTCCTGAATTTCGTCGATGATTTCGAAGGTGTCGCGGGCCTCGCGGTCCATCTTGTTGCAGAAGGTCAGGATCGGCAGATCGCGCAGCCGGCACACCTCGAACAGCTTGCGGGTCTGAGATTCGACACCCTTGGCGCCGTCGATCACCATCACCGCAGCATCCACGGCGGTCAGGGTGCGATAGGTGTCTTCGGAAAAGTCGCTGTGACCGGGGGTATCGACCAAATTGAACCGGAACTCGCCATATTCGAAGGACATGGCCGAGGCGCTGACGGAAATGCCCCGGTCCTGTTCCATCTTCATGAAGTCCGACCGGGTGCGCCGCGCCTCGCCCTTGGCGCGGACCTGCCCGGCCATCTGGATCGCCCCGCCGAACAGCAGGAATTTTTCAGTCAGGGTCGTCTTGCCGGCATCGGGGTGTGCGATGATCGCGAAGGTCCGTCGGCGGGCGATTTCAAGCGGGAGTGCGGGGCGGTTTTCCATGCCGCGACATAGCCCCGCGACGGGGACGGGTGCAAGGGCGTGCGTCAGCCCGGACCCGCCAGATAGGCGGCCAGCCCGCCCGCCGTCGCCTCGGGCGCGTCGGCATGGAGCCAGTGACCCGCGCCCTTGACCCGGACGATCCGGCCCAAAGGAAACAGGTTGCGCATTGCGACGCGGCCTTCTTCGGTGACGTAATCCGATTCCTCGCCGGTGAACAGCATGGTCGGGTTATAGAAATGCAGGCCATTCAGATCGGTCGGCCAGCCGACCAGTTCGCTCATTCTGGCGCGCAGCACCGGCAGGTTCATTTTCCAGCGCGGCGGGTCATGCTTGACATCCAGCGATTGCAGCAGAAAGGCGCGGACCCCCGGATCGGGAATCGCCTCGGCCAGCAGCGCATCTGCCTGCGACCGCAAGCGGATGCCCGACAGATCGATCCCCTCCATCGCGTCGATCAGGCCGATCTGATCGTGGGTATAGGCGACAGGGGCAATATCCATCACCACCAGACGGCCGACCATTTCGGGCTGGGTCAGCGCCAGCGTCATCGACGCCTTGCCGCCCATGGAATGCCCGACCAGATCGGACCGGCCACCAACCATTTCGATCACCTCGGCCAGATCGCCAGCCAAGGCGTGATAGCTGTGATCGTCGGACCAGAAACTGTCGCCGTGATTGCGCATGTCAACCGACACCACGCGCCGCCCATCCTGCGCCAGACGCCGGGCAAGGGCGCCCAGGTTGCGGGCCTGACCGAACAGCCCGTGGACCATGACCACCGGCTTGCCATTGCTGTCGCCGATCTCATACGTCTTCAGCATTTTCCTTCCTTTCCTGCCCCAGCGTAAAGTGCAGACATGAAATCTGCAAACACCGAAACGATCCGTTTCAATTCAAAACCCAAGGGTTCAGGGGCTTTCGCTTCTGCAACGCGCGCGCCGCCCAATTCAGCCATTCTCTTCACGGAATGCAGGGCCATTTGCAAGAACAGGCGCGACCGGCAGGCAAAGTTTTTCTGAACTGCTGGTCTTGTTCAAATCGACCGCCTATGCTGACGCCATGAAGCAGGCGCACACACCCGAAGATCTTCGCCGTATGGCTGATGAGGTCGCGCGGCTGATGGCCGACCGTTTCGGCGGCGCGCAGCGGGGCGAATTTCCATCGCTGGCCGACATGATCCGCCGACGCGGTGCCGCCCTGCCCCGGC
>JAUNUO010000169.1 GCA_030538135.1 Paracoccus sp. (in: a-proteobacteria) | reverse complement strand
CCGCCACGCAGGGGCTGTCGGTGCTGCGGGCGCTGCGCATTCTGCGGCTGCTGCGCATCGTGTCGATTTCGCCCCGGCTGCGCCGCGTGGTCGAGGGGTTTCTGGCCGCGCTGCCGGGCATGGCCTCGGTGTTCCTGCTGATGGCGATCATCTTTTACATCTTCGCGGTGATGGCGACCAAGCTGTTCGGCGCGGCCTTCCCCGAATGGTTCGGCAGTATGGGGGCATCCGCCTATTCGCTGTTCCAACTGATGACGCTGGACAGCTGGTCATCCGGCACCGTGCGCCCGGTGATGGAGGTCTACCCCTGGGCCTGGCTGTTTTTCATCCCCTTCGTGCTGATAACCACTTTTACCGTGATGAACCTTGTCATCGGTCTGATCGTCAATTCCTTGCAAGAGGCGCATCAGTCGGACGATAACGCCCAGACCGAGGCTTACCGCGATGAGGTTCTTGCCCGACTGATCGCGATCGAGGAAAAGCTGGCGAATAAGGAAACCGAGAGATGAGCAAACCGCCCGTCAAGCTGTTGTCCGGCGGCAATCCGCAGATCGCCAAGGGTTACGGCGAGGCCCCGGTGCGTGCCTATATCGACGCGGTGCCGGGCTGGAAACAGGACATCGTGCGCCGGGTCGATGCCATCGTCTCCGAACAGGTGCCAGAGGTGCGCAAGGCGGTGAAATGGAACTCGCCGCTCTATGGGGTCGAGGAGGGGTTGTGGTTCCTGTCGATCCACTGTTTCACCCGCTATGTGAAGATCGGCTTTTTCCGCGGCAGCGGCCTGACGCCAATGCCGCCCGGCGCCTCGAAACAGGCCGACATCCGCTATCTGGACATTCCCGAAACCGGCTTTGACGCCGATCAGTTTGCTGACTGGGTGCGGCAGGCGGCGAACCTGCCCGGCATCAAGATGTAACGCCCCTTAATGCGGCGACATGCGCGATAGCAGCCCGTCTTTCACGATGAACTGATGATACAGCGCCCCTGTCACATGCAGCCCCGTGAGCGCCAGCAATGCACCGGTCAGCGTTTCATGCGCCTCCGCCGCGCCTTCCTGCCCGCCGAACCACGCCACGCCGCCGCTGAGCGGGGTCAGGATCAGCACCGCATAGAGCGCCCAATGCACCACGCCGCCGACCCGTTCGGCCAGCGTCGTGACGGGCGGGGCTGGCGGGCTGGAAAGCCGCAGCGCGATCCGCCACAGCACCAGTATCAGGATCGTCGCGCCAACAATGATGTGAAGCCATGTCCCGTGCTGACCTGCACCACGCCGTCGCGCGCCCACGCGCGCCACGATTGCCCCATGGCTTCGTTGAACAGATATTGTATCAGCAGCAGCACGACGACCGCCCAATGCAGCAGGATCTGTGGCCGGGTATAGTGGAACATGGCTGAATATCCTTGGGCTGTATTTCCGCCCTCATCATAATAGACGAAAGCCCAACGAACAGGAAACCGCAGCCGGGGTTGCCCCCGTTGGCGCGGGACGTGTAATCAGGGGGAAACCTCGAACCAAGGATCAGCCCGTCATGCGTATCTGCAAGGATCTTTCTGCCGCCATCGGAAACACGCCGCTGATCCGTCTGAAACGTGCCAGCGAGGAAACCGGCTGCGAGATTCTGGGCAAGGCCGAATTCATGAACCCCGGCCAGTCGGTCAAGGATCGCGCCGCGCTGTATATCATCCGCGACGCGGTGGCGCGCGGGCAGTTGAAACCGGGCGGCACCATTGTCGAGGGGACGGCGGGCAACACCGGGATTGGGCTGGCGCTGGTCGGGGCCTCGATGGGGTTCCGGTCGGTGATCGTCATTCCCGAAACGCAAAGTCAGGAAAAGAAGGACATGCTGCGGCTGGCCGGGGCCACGCTGGTCGAGGTGCCGGCAGCGCCCTACAAGAACCCGAACAACTATGTGCGCTATTCCGGTCGTCTGGCCGAGGCGCTGGCCCGGACTGAACCCAACGGCGCCGTCTGGGCCAATCAGTTCGACAACGTGGCCAACCGTCAGGCGCATGTGGAAACCACCGGGCCGGAAATCTGGGACCAGACCGGCGGCAATGTTGACGGGTTCGTCTGCGCCGTCGGTTCGGGCGGTACACTGACCGGCGTGGCCGAGGCGTTGCAGCCCAAAGGCGTCAAGATCGGGCTGGCCGACCCCGAGGGCGCGGCGCTGCATTCCTTCTATACAACGGGCGAATTCGATGCGCCCGGCACCTCGATCACCGAAGGGATCGGTCAGGGCCGGATCACCGCCAATCTGGAAGGCTTCACCCCCGATTTCAGCTGGCGGATCAGCGATGACGAGGCGCTGCCGATCCTGTTCGATCTGGTCGAACACGAAGGGCTGTGCCTTGGCGGATCGTCGGGCGTCAATCTGGCCGGAGCGATCCGCATGGCCCGTGAAATGGGGCCGGGGCATACCATCGTGACAGTGCTGTGCGATTACGGTTCGCGCTATCAGACCAAGCTGTATAATCCCGAATTCCTGCGCGCCAAAGGCTTGCCGGTGCCGCAATGGCTGGTTGCCGACAAACCCGACCTGCCCGAGGTTTACGAGGACTGACCCCGATGATCCGCCGCGCCGCTTGCGCCATTCTGGCGGTTTTCCTGCTATGGTCGAGTGCCGCGCTGGCCCAATGGCAGGGACCGCCCGCACCCATCGACTATGCGGCATGGGATCGTCTGGCCGAACGGGCCGAGAACGACATCGAGGCCGGCGCCATCGGCATCGCCGATCTGACCGAGCTGCGCGCATCGGTGGTCGAATGGCGCGAACGCTTTGCCGGGGGGCAGAACGTCAACGCCAGCCGCATCGCCACCGTCCGCGGCCAGATCGAGGCGCTTGGCCCCGCCCCCGCAGAAGGCGAAACCGAGGACGAGGAAATCGCCGCGCGGCGCGCCACGCTGAACCAGCAGTTGTCGGAATTGCAGGCCCCCCGCGCCACCGCGAACGAAGCCCACAGCCGCGCCGACGCCATCGTGCGAACCATCGACTCGCTGACCGCGCAGCGGCAGGCGGGTGAACTGACGCGGGTGTCGCCCAGCCCGCTGAACCCGGCTAACTGGCCCAAAGCCGGGGCGCAAAGCGTCGATCTGACCCGCGCCATTGCCGCCGATATCCGCGACCGGGCGACGGTGCGCGGTGGCTGGAACAATCTGCAAGGCAATCTGCCGAGGGCGCTGGCCTATCTGGCGGCGGCGCTGGTTCTGCTGACCTTTGGTCGCCGCTGGATCGATTCTCTGCCCCGTCGGCTGTCGGCTCAGGCATCGGTGCATTCGCGGGCGGTTCTGGGTTTTGTCGTGTCGCTGGGTCAGATCGTGATTCCCCTGCTGGGGATCGTGCTGGCGGTTGCCGCGCTGAACGCAACCGGCATCTTTGGTGATTACACCACGCCGATCCTTCACGCCCTGCCGATGGCGGGGCTGATCCTGTTCGGGGGTCGCTGGATCGTCCGGCAGGCCTTTCCGCGCGTCCCCATCGCCTATGCCACAGTGAACCTGCCCGAGGACAAGCGCGATGCAGTGCGCTTGACCGCCATCATTCTGGCGGCGCTGACGGCGGTGCATCACGTTTCGGCGACGGCCATTCTGCCGCTGTCCGGGCTGAACAACGGCACCGACATGGCCGGGCGGGTTCCCTATGAATTCGATGAAACCGCAGCCGGGGTGCTGCATTTCATTCTGATCGTGCCTGCCGCGCTGTTGCTGTTCCGCCTGGGAAACATCCTGAGGCGGCTGATGCGATGGGACGACGGCGATCAGCCTCCCTATCGCGCCCGCATCCTGTCGCTGGCCGGGCGTTTCTCGCGGGTGGTCGCGGTCCTGTCGCTGGTCCTGGGGGCGGCGGGGCTGATAACCGGCGTCAACGCGGTGCTGTGGCCGTGGATCATGTCGCTGGCGCTGATCTGCCTGCTGATCCTGCTGCAAGACCTGACCGCCGACCTGTTCGAGATGTTCACCCGTGGACGCGAGGGTGCGCGCGAGGGGCTTGGCCCCGTGCTGATCGGCTTTGCGTTGATCCTTTTGTCCGCGCCGCTGTTCGCGCTGATCTGGGGCGCGCGCTATTCCAACCTGTCGGAATGGTGGGCGCGGATCGCACAAGGCGTATCCTTGGGGGGGATCACTCTGTCGCCGGGCGCGGTTCTGATGTTCCTGATCGTGTTCGCGATCGGCTATTCGGGCACGCGCTTTGTGCAGGGCGTGTTCCGCAGCACCATTCTGCCCAAGACGCGGCTGGATGCGGGCGGCCAGAACGCGATGGTATCCGGGATCGGCTATATCGGCATCTTTCTGGCGGCGGTGCTGGCGATCACCTCGGCCGGGATCGACCTCAGTTCGCTGGCCATCGTTGCCGGTGCGCTGTCGGTCGGCATCGGTTTCGGGATGCAGAACATCGTGTCCAACTTTGTGTCGGGCATCATCCTGCTGATCGAACGGCCGATCAGCGTCGGCGACTGGATCAGCGCGGGCGGGCAACAGGGCATCGTCAAAAGCATCTCGGTCCGGTCCACGCAGGTGGAAACTTTTGACCGAACGCAGGTGATCGTACCCAACAGCGATCTGATCTCTCAGCCGGTCATCAACTGGACACGTGTCAGCCAGTCGGGGCGGATCATCATCCCCGTCAGCGTCGCCTATGGCAGCGACAGCCGCAAGGTTGCCGAGATCTTGCGCGAAATCATTGAGGATCAGCCGACCGTCACCATTGACCCGCCGCCGGTCGTCGTGCTGCGGGCGCTTGGGCCGGATGGGCTGAATTTCGAAATCCGCGCGATCCTGTCTGATATCGGCGGTGGTGTCGGGGTCACGTCCGAAGTTCTGCACCGCGTTGTCGAACGCTTTGCCGAAGAAGGGATCGAAATTCCATTTGCGCAGCGCGACATCTGGCTGCGAAACCCTGAACAACTGATCGAGGCGCGGGTCAATCCCGCAGCGTCTCCGATGGGCACACGGAGCCATACGCCAGAAAAGATTGATCCGCGGCTGGATGATCTGCCGGTTCTGGACGGCGACGACGACGAATAAGGGGTGACGGATGCCACCAGGATCAGGCGGCGCGATCCGTCTGGGTGCCTTCTTCGGTCATCGCAAGTTCGGGCAACCCCTCGCGCGACAGCATGATGGCCACGGGTTGCAGCCAAGGAATATGCGCGCAGACGATCATCAGCGCAACCATGATCGGCACCGCCAGAAACATCCCCGGCACCCCCCAGACCGAACCCCAGAACGCCAGGCTGATGATGATGCCAAAGCTGGACAGGCGCAGCGTCTGACCCAGCAGCATCGGGTCAAGGATGTTGCCGATCACGAATTGCAGCGCGGTGCAGGCCGCGCCCACGATCACGGCCAGTGTCAGGTCGCCCGACAGCACAAAGGCCAGCAGAAAGGCGATCACCGTCGCCACGATCGACCCGACCGAGGGGATGAAGTTGAACAC
>JAUNUO010000168.1 GCA_030538135.1 Paracoccus sp. (in: a-proteobacteria) | reverse complement strand
ATCGCGGCAAGCGCAACGAACCCGCCTATGTCACCCATACCGCCCGCGTCGGCGCCGAATTGTTCGGCATGGATTATGCCGAATTCGCCGCGCTGACCTCGGCCAATTTCGACCGGCTGTTCTGGAAGGCGGCGACGTGATCCGGGCGACGATCCTTGGCTGCGGATCGTCGGGCGGGGTGCCGCGGCTGGGTGGTCGCTGGGGCGAATGCGACCCGTCGAACCCCAAGAACCGCAGGCGGCGCTGTTCCCTGCTGGTGGAGCGGGTGGCCGATCACGGCACCACGCAGGTGCTGATCGACACCGGCCCCGATCTGGTGCCGCAACTGCTGGACGCAGAGGTCGGGCGGCTGGACGGGGTGGTCTATACCCACGCCCATGCCGATCATATCCACGGCATAGATGACCTGCGCCAGATCGCCTATAACATGGGCGCTATGGTGCCGGTCTGGGCCGATGCGCCGACCTCTGTCGCGCTGCTGGACCGGTTCGGCTATATCTTTGAAACGCCGGTCGGGTCATTTTACCCGCCGGTCTGCGCGCTGAACCGGATCGAGGGTCCGGTTGTGATCGACGGGCCGGGCGGCGTGATCGAATTGCGCCCCTTTCGCGTGGCACATGGCGAAATCGACGCGCTGGGGTTTCGGATCGGCGGGCTGGTCTATCTGCCCGATGTGTCGTCCATTCCCGACGCCGCCTGGCCCGAGATCATGGGCGCCGAGGTGTTCATCTGCGACGCCCTGCGCCGCACGCCGCACCCCAGCCACGCGCATCTGGCGCTTGCGCTGGAATGGATCGAGCGATCCGGCGCGGCACAGGGTGTGCTGACCAACATGCATATTGATCTGGACCATGCCGCGGTGGAATCGGAAACGCCGCCCCATATCCGCGCCGCCCATGACGGGATGCAGGTGCAGGTCGCGGCGGTCTGGGCCAGTTCGGGCGAAACGCCGTGAGCGCGCTGTTCACCGTCATTCTGCCGGTGTTTCTGGTCATCGGCTTTGGCTGGCTGGCGGCGTGGCGCGGCTGGTTCGGCGGTGAGGCCGTGGACGGGCTGATGCGGTTCGCCCAGAATTTCGCGGTGCCGGTGCTGTTGTTTTCATCCATGGCGCGACTGGATCTGGGGACCGAGTTTTCCGCGCCGCTGCTGGTGTCGTTCTATATCGGCGCGTTTGTCAGCTTTACCGCCGGTTGGGCCGGTGCGCGGTTCATCTTTCGCCGCCCGCCGCAGGATTGCGTCGCCATCGGCTTCGTCTGCCTGTTTTCCAACAGCCTGCTGCTGGGTGTGCCGATCACCGAACGCGCCTTTGGCACCGCCGCGCTGGCCGGCAACTGGGCGATCATCGCACTGCATTCGCCGCTGCTTTATACATTCGGCATCACCGTGATGGAGTTCACGCGGGCGCGCGGGTCTGATCTGTCTGTTGCCCGTGTCGCCCTGCGCGCGCTGGAAGGGGTGCTGCGCACGCCATTGGTCATCGGCATCCTGTCGGGGCTGGCGATGAACCTGCTGACCGATGCCGGGTTGGTCATGCCCGAAGGGTTCTGGGCCGCCGTGGACATGATCGCCCGCGCCGCCCTGCCCGCCGCGCTGTTCGGTTTGGGGGGCGTGCTGTTCCGTTACCGGCCCGAGGGCGATATGGGCGCGATCCTGATGTGCTGCGGCTGCGCGCTGATCCTGCATCCGGCGATCACCTTTGGTCTGGGGCACCTGATGGGGCTGGACGTGGCCGGAATGCGGTCTGCGGTTATGACGGCGGCGATGGCCCCGGGCGTCAATGCCTATCTGTTCGCCAACCTTTACGGCGCGGCGCGGCGGGTCGCGGCCTCAAGCGTGCTGATCGCCACCGCCGGGTCGATGCTGACCATCTGGATGTGGCTGGAAATCCTGCCCTAAACGCCGATCCCATAGGCACCGATGGCGGGGGCCAGTTCGACCTCTTCATAACCGAAATGCGACCTGACGGCGCGGTTCAGGCGGGCAAAGGCCGTGGCGCAATCCTCGAACCCGTCGTCGGACGGCTCCTGCGCAAGCGGTTGGGCAAGGGTCCACAACTCGACGATCAGCGCGTGGATCAGCTTGTGTTCCGCCTTCAGCCGGTCCAGCACCGCCCGTAGCCCGCTGTCGGCATATTCGCCGATAGCGGGGAACATCCATTGTTCCTCTAAATCATGGTGGTTCTGCAACAGCGCGCATTGGCGGCCGCAGACCGACCCGAACAGCATCAGGTTCTGCGTCAGCGACATACGCGAGATCGCCGCTGGCAGTTGCGCCGGATCAGCGATCCCGGCGCGGATGTCGGCCATCAGCCGTTCCACCCCGGTCAGTTCGCGCCGATACATGTCATGGATGCGGGCCAGATGCTGGCCCTGCGCCTGCTGCATCGGCGTAAGGCCGGGGATCAACGGCGCCTTGGGGCGGGCGCCGTCGTCTTCCAGTTCCTCGGGCGTCACGAGGGGGTCACACCGCGGATGCGTTCCGACCGGCGACGCAGCAGTTCCACCGTGGTCAGCAGCGCGATGGAAAAGATCACCAGCAACGTGGCGATGGCCAGAATGGCCGGGCTGATCTGTTCGCGGATGCCGTTCCACATCTGGCGCGGGATGGTCTGCTGTTCGGGCGCGGCGATCAGCAGCACCACGATCACCTCGTCAAAGCTGGTGACAAAGGCGAACAGCGCGCCGGAAATCACGCCGGGCAGGATCAGCGGCAGGGTGATCTTGAAGAACGTCGTGCGCGGATTGGCCCCCAGCGATGCGGCGGCCCGGTTCAGCGACTGGTCAAAGCCCACCAGCGTCGCCGTCACCGTGATGATGACGAAAGGAATCCCAAGTGTCGCATGGGCCAGCACGATCCCAGCATAGGTGCCGGTCAGCCGCCCGCATGCGGCGCCGCCGTCGGGCGTGGTCATTCCCAGGATGGCGCAGGGGTTCGAGTAAAAGAAGAACATGCCGAGGGCCGAGATGATGACGGGCACGATCATCGGCGAAATCAGCATCGCCATGATCGCCCGCCGGAACGGCATTTCCGGCCGCGACAGGCCAAGCGCGGCCAGTGTGCCCAGAAAGGTCGCCACCAGCGTCGAACAGACGCCGATGATGATCGAGTTCTTGGCCGCCTTGACCCAATGCGCGTTGTTCCACGCATCCTGCCACCACGCCCAGCCGGTATTGCCCTCAGGGTTCTGCATCCCGAAGGACAACAGCGTCTGATACCAGCGCATGCTGTAGCCTTCGGGGTCCAGTGTCAGCATCTTTTCCGTAAAGGTGAAATACGGCTCGGCGTTGAAGGACAGCGGGATGAACACCAGGATCGGCGCGATCAGGAAGATGAAGATCGCGGTGCAGATCACCAGATAGGCGGCGTGCCAGAGCTTTTCCAGCGGCGAGGCATAGGTAGGCAGAGCCATGGTGATTACCCCAGTTTCAGATTGTCGATGCCGACCAGACGGTCATACAGCCAGTATAGCGCCAGCACGATCACCAGAAGGATGGTGGACAGCGCCGCCGCCAGCGACCAGTTCAGCGTCTGCGTCGTGTGCATGGCGATCATGTTGGAAATCAGCTGGCCCGAGGCACCGCCGACCAGCGCGGGCGTGATATAGTAACCGACCGCAAGGATGAACACCAACAGCGCTCCGGCCCCCAGCCCCGGCAGGGTCTGCGGGAAGTAGACCCGACGGAAGGCTGTCCAGCTTGTCGCACCAAGGCTTTTGGCGGCGCGGACATAGGAGGGGTTGATCGTGCGCATCACCGAATACAGCGGCAGCACCATGAAGGGCAGCAGGATATGCGTCATCGCGATGATCGTGCCGGTCATGTTATAGATCATCTGCAACCGGCTTTGCTGGCCGATGATGCCGAAGAAGATCAGCAGATCGTTGATGACGCCCTGTTGCTGCAACAGCACGATCCAGCTTGTCGTGCGCACCAGAAGCGAGGTCCAGAAAGGCAGCAGCACAAGGATCATCAGGAGGTTCGATTTCCGCATCGGCAGCGTGGCCAGAAGATGCGCAATCGGAAAACCAAGAATGAAGGTGGTCAGCGTGATCGCCGCAGACAACATCAGGGTGCGCACGAACAGCTTGACATAGATCTGTTGCTGCGACGGCACCGAAGCAATGTTGCCCGCCTCGTCACGGGTGCGATCCAGCGCGGCCAGATAAAAATCGCCGGTCAGCGCGTTCGACGACTGCCGCATCTTGGACCAAAGCAACGGCTGACCCCAGCGTTCGTCGATTTCCAGCAGGGCGTCCTGATAGGGCGGCTCCATGTTGCGGGCCGCCCGCCCGGTCGAGGTGAACAGCGACCGCGCGCCCGACATGTCATAGTTCAGCCGCGTGCCCGCCCGCGCGATGGTGCGGTTCGCCGCGGCTTCCTTGATATCCTCGCCAAGGGCGGTCCATGCGGCCTCGTCCGGCGCGGTGCCGGCCGGGGTATTGGCGAACCATTCCGTCACGCGCGGCATGTTGTCGGCAAAATCGGCGTTGTAGAACGACCGTTGCAGCATCTGCCCGATCGGCACCACGAAGGTCAGCACCACGAAAAGCAACAGCGGCATGACCAGCAGAAAGGCTCGTCGCCGAGCCCGCGCCTGCGACCGCATCAGCGCGCGGCGCAACGGCTTGCCATCGGCGGTGCGCATCACACCATCGGGGCTGGCACCGGATGCGGTGGCAACAACGGCAGCATGGGGATCAAGGGCGTTCGCCATCGGAAACCTCGGGGCAGAATATCGGCCTGAAAGCCGGGAAACCGCCGCCCCGGACTGCGGGGCGGCGACGGCGCTTCATCAGTTCGCGGCCATCCAGCTGCGGAACCGTTCGGTCAGTTCTGAATCATGGTCGGCCCAGAATTCGGGATTGTCCATCACGACGTTAGCCATATGCTCGGGCGCGTTGGGCATGTTGGGCGCCATCTCGGTCTTGCCGTCCTGGTAGGTGCCGACCAGCGGCAGCGACGATTTCCGCGTCGGGCCATAGCTGATATATTTCGCCTGTTCGGCCAGTTGTTCGGTCGCGGTGGCGAATTTGATATATTCCAGCGCCTGTTCCGGGTTCGGCGCGCCCTTGGCGATGGCAAAGCTGTTCATTTCCATGAACTGCCCGTCCCAGATGATCTCGAACGGCCGGTTTTCCGCATAGATCGCGTCAAAGATGCGGCCGTTATAGCCGGTCGCCATCGTCACCTCGCCATCGGCCAGCAGTTGCAGCGGCTGTGCGCCCGCCTCCCACCAGACCACGTCGCGCTTGATCGTGTCTAGCTTCGCAAAGGCGCGGTCCACGCCCTCGGCAGTCCCCAATGTGTCCAGCACTTCATCGCCGGGAACGCCATCGGCGATCAGCGCCAGATACAGGGTGCGTTTCGCGCTGGACGGCAGGCCGCGCTTGCCGGGGTATTTTTCCAGATCAAAGAAATCCGCGGCGGTGCTGGGGGCGCCATCGGG
>JAUNUO010000007.1 GCA_030538135.1 Paracoccus sp. (in: a-proteobacteria) | reverse complement strand
AGCAACCTTTTCTGGCTGACCGAGGCGCAGATGGCGCGTCTCGCGCCCTTCTTTCCCAAGAGCCACGGCAAGCCGCGTGTCGATGATCGGCGTGTTCTGAGCGGCATAATTTTCGTCAATTGCAATGGCTTACCTTGGAGCGATGCGCCGAGGGAATATGGCCCGCCAAAGACCCTCTACAACCGCTGGAAGCGGTGGAGCGACAAAGGGGTCTTTGCCCGGATGCTGGTAGGTCTGGCTGCCGAGGCCACCACCCCAAAGACGGTGATGATCGATGCGACCTATCTCAAGGTGCATCGCACGGCGACCAGCCTGCGGTCGAAAAAGGGGGCCCTGGCGACCAAAGGGGCCGGCTGATCGGCCGGACGAAGGGCCGCATGAATACCAAACTTCACGCCGTAACCGATGCCGACGGCCGGGCGAACTGGTCGGCCGTGACGCCGACCCTTGGGGCGACGTTCTCGAAGAAATCGGCCATCGGCCCGCCGCCGGTCTGCAGGAAGTCACCGACCCGGTCGTTCACGTCCTTCAGGATGTCGGTGAGCTTCTCCCGCTCGACCCCGATCGTGCGGGCCCCGACCGACCAGCGCTGCAGCGCCCCGGGCGTTGTGTTGGCGACCTGTGCGAACTGCCGGATTTCCGCGGCGCTCTCGGCCGTGGAGCGGACGATGAGCCCCAGCGAGGCGGTGGCTGCAGCCGCTGCGGCTGACAGCGCCACGCCCGCGCGACGGGCGAAGCCGCCCAGCCGGGTGTTCGCCAGTTCCATCTCGCGCGACAGGCGGCCGAAGCCCCTCGCGCCGGCGTCACCGACCCCTTCCAGCTCGGCGCGCACCTGACGGCCGCCCTCCGTCACGAGGCGGAGGGATACACGCTTTTCGGCCCTGGCGATTGTTCCTCGTTTGATGCGTCATTGACTTATGCGCCAATGGCGCACATATTGTGGCATGGCCATCGTGACCGTCGTCGAGACACCGGAATTCCAGCGACGGGCGCGCAGCCTCATGTCCGAGGCCGAGCGGCTCGAGCTGATCGATTTCGTGGCGCGGAACCCGATGACCGGGGTGTCCATCGGCGGCGGCGTCAGGAAGTTCCGGTTTGCCCGCGAGGGTGGCGGCAAGAGCGGTGGTTACCGGGTGATCCATTTCTTCAGCCCGGAGGACGACACGCCGATCTTCCTGATCACCGTCTTCGCCAAGAACGAGAAGGCGAACCTGACACCGGTGGAGACGGAAGCGGTGAAGCAACTGGGCGCGACCTTGGCCGCAAGCTACAGGAGGACGAGATGAGCGACGCATTCACGAGCATCGAGAAGGGCCTGAAGGAAGCCTTGGCGCATGCCCGCGGCGAAGGACCCGGCACGGCGCACGAGATCGAGCTGCCCGAGCCGGATGTGCAGGCGATCCGTTCCCGCACGGGGCTCTCCCAATCCGAATTCGCCCGCAGCATCGGGGTGAAGAAGGGCACGCTCCTGAACTGGGAGCAGCGGCGGCGCAGCCCTGAAGGACCCGCGCGGGTGCTTCTGGCGCTGATCGACAAGGATCCGCAGATCGTCCAGCGCACGCTGGTGGGTTGAGCCGTCGGACAGACACACGCTTCTCGGCCATACCGGGTTTCCTTGTCTCAGCCCGGCGAGCGTCTTGCGTTAATGGTATCGATCAGGAAGGCGCATGACCATGGCCGAGACCGCAACCCTGTCCTCGAAGTTCCAGATCTCGATCCCCAAGGCGATCCGCACCGCCCAGCACTGGGAAGGGGGGCTGACCTTCGCCTTCATCCCCATGCGGATCGGCGGAGACGGCCGTCGGACGCCATTCTCCACGCTCCAGCATCTGCGTCTTGTGATGCTCGGCGATGGGTCGCTCGCAGCCGTCGCAATGATAGGCCGCCGTGTCCGGCTGCGCTTTCGCCCAGCGCAGGCGTTCGAACTGCAGCCATTGCATCGCCCCGCAATGCGGACAGGGCACGAAGAACCGCCGCTGGTCAGATGCCTCGAATTCCCGTTCGATCCGGCTGACGCCGCGGATCGTCGGGGTCGAGACCATGAACACCTTGCGCCGGTGCGAGAAAGTGGTGGTTCGGGCTTCGGCCAGGGTGACCGGATCGCCTTCCTCGTCGGCCGAGGCCGGATACGGCGTGCGGGCGGTGCGGTACTGGCCCGGCTCGGCCGAGGCCCGCGACGACAGCTTGCTGTGCTGATCCGCCCATTCCGACACCGTCAGGTCCGGATCGGGCCGCATGCCCCGGCGCCAGGCGCGCAGCAGATCCTCGGCGCCCTCGAAGCCGAGATCGAGATCGCCCGTCAGATCGCTGCTGGTCAGGTCGCCATCGTCATCCGAGGGAAACCCGGAGATCGGCGAGGGCGTCGAGTTGCGCTCTGACATGGGTTTCCAGCGCCCTCTGCAGGATCGCGGCCTCGATCGTCACCGGTTTCGCCGTTCGCCTTTCCACCTCCGCTGCCACTTCGGCGGCCATCAGCGCCGCCACTCTGCTGGGCCAGGTCACCCAGACATCCCGTTCCTGCCGCGCGAGGCGGAACACCAGCGTCTCCGCACGGGCACGGTCGACGAGCACGCCCTTCTTCTTCTGGATCGCCAGCTGGCGTTCCTGCGCCTGATAGACCGTCAGCGCGGTGCGAGCCTTGAGATAGGACGAGCTGTCAGCGGGGCCGCTGAAGCCCGCGTCGCCGCCGGTGCTGCGCCGCTGCTGATCCGGATCGGTCATCTCGGCCCGGCTCTACGGCCAGACGCGGATCGGCGGCAACATCATCTGGGCGACGGATTTCCGCGAGGAGACCCTCGCGCGGCATTTCGGCTTTGATGCCGTCGAGAGCGAGGGGCGCATCCGCTTCATCATGCGCGGTCGGGCGTCGGTGGCGACGCTGGCGATCGACGATCTGGTCGCATCGCGAGAGGGCGAGTCCTTCGAGCTGACCCGCGCGCAGGAAACCGAACTGCCCCAGGCGCTGAAGTGGCAGGTCGCGCGGGCCGACGAGGACTACGACGCCGCGCAGGTCGAGGCGCGGCGCATCACCGTCGACACAACCCGCATCGCCGCGGAAGCCTTCCCCATGGCGGTGCCGCCCGAAGAAGCCGAGCGACGCTGCCGCCGCGCCCTGATGGAGGCTTGGGTGGGCCGGGAAACCGCCGTCTTCCGCCTGCCGCCCTCCCGGCTGGCGCTGGATGATGACATGGCGGGGCGGCGTCTGTCGCGTCTGGCGATGGGCACAATCGAGCACTGGGATTGAACGCCGCCGCCGTCAATCTGGCGGCGACCCTTGCGCCGCAGCGCGCTGTGGGAAGACCGGTTTCCCGAATTCCGCAATACCACGACAACTTGGGCCTAGAAAAGCTCCTCCGATTTTGCGAGGTGTCATCTGTACGATCGTGAGGGAGAGGCTGCATGGTTATTCAAAGGATTCAGAGCGAAGACTGCTCGGTCGCCAGCCTCTTTCAGTCCTTCTACGCCGTCCCTGACTATCAGCGGGAGTATGTCTGGGATACGGACCAGGTCGAACAGCTTCTGAAAGACGTTCGCGAAGAGATGGGCGATGGTGCCGCTCAGGATGCACCAGAATACTTCATCGGTAGCATCGTTGTCTGCCCGGGCCCAGACGGCGTGCTCGACCTGATCGACGGCCAGCAGCGCATGACGACCCTCTACATCACACTTTGCGCGCTCCGCGACCGGCTGGCAGAACTTGGTGCGCCACCTTCGGCCGTGCTGAACTCCCAGATTGCCGATGCCGCAGTGGACGTTTCGGGCGAAGAACGTCGGCGATACCGGCTGGACCTGCAGTACGAAGACAGCGGCGACGCACTGACACGCCTTGCCGATGGAAACGTTATCAACAAGGCCTCGACCCAGTCGATGCGAAATATGCACAACGCCCATCATGTCGTCACCCGGTTCCTGGTGTCGGAGTTCGGGTCGGAGATCGCCGCGGTCAAAAAGTTCTACGGCTATCTCACCAACAGAGTGAAATTGATCCGCATCCAGACCGAAGACGTGGCGAAGGCCTTGAAGATATTCGAGACGATCAATGATCGCGGTGTCGGCCTGAACTCGATGGACCTCCTGAAGAACCTGCTGTTCATGAGGACGCCCAAGGGCGAGTTCGATCGGCTCAAGGACACTTGGAAAGAGCTGCAGGACACGATCTTCCGCATGGGCGAAAAACCTCTGCGCTTTCTGCGCTACTTCATCTTTAGCCGGTACGACGTCGAACTTCTGCGCGAAGACGAGATCTATGGCTGGTTCTCGAAGAACGACGGACTGGTCGGTTACGGTCGCGATCCCGTCGGCTTCGCCAAGGAGCTCGTCGCGGCGGCTCGGGCCTATGAGTGCTTCCGTGAAGGCAAGAACGAGAAAGGTGATCGCAACCGGTTCCTCGACAACATTCGGCTACTCGGGGGCCAGGCAGCGCGGCAGCATCTGATCCTGCTGCTGGCGGGCCGCCATCTTGGTCCGGCACTGTTCGACCGGCTGGCGGCCGAGGTCGAGAATCTCTTCTTCTGTTACGTCATCACGCGTGAGCCGACGCGTGACTTCGAGCGCAACTTTGCGAAATGGGCGACGGAGCTTCGGGCCATCAGGAGCGAGGAAGAACTGGACGCCTTTATCGTGGCTCGGTTCGACAAGGCGAAAGCGGACCTTTCGAACCGGTTCGATGACGCGGTGGGGCGTCTCGCGCTCCGCAGCCTGCAGCTCTACCGCTTCCAGTACGTCCTCGCCAAGCTGACCCAGCAGGTTGACTTGTTAGCCTATGGCGAAACCGAGGGCACGAGGTGGCTCACCAATTATGTCAGCGGCGGATATGAGGTCGAACATATCTTCCCGCAGATCCCGAGTGCCGAAGCTGCCGCAGAGTTCGGACCGATCAGCGACCCGGAGGTTGTGCAGAGGTTGGGCAACCTCGTCCTCGTCGAGAAATCTATCAACACTTCTCTCGGCAATCGGCCCTACAGCAAGAAGCGGCCAGTGTATCAACAGTCCAAGCTGCTGTTGACGCGGGCGTTGAGCGAACGGCCAAAGGTGGGCGCAAATACCCGCATCGACAAGGCTGCAGCTTCCATCGTGCCTTACGCCTCTTGGAACGAGGAATCCCTGCATGAACGGCAGCGTTCCCTTGTGACGCTTTCCAGAGCCGTCTGGGGCCTTTCGGAGCAGGCCGGCCCCACCGCCTGACTTGGATCCGTAGACTGGCACATGGGTGAATCTCGGCTCCTGCGGAGAATAGCCCCTCTATACTCCGCGCTTTCTGCGGCGTTCGTCCTTGCGCTTGCGGAGAATGCACTGCACAATCACCGCGTATAATGCGGAGATTGTTATGTACATCTGGGAGCAGCCGGACTGGCCAAAGCTGACTTGGCAGGACGCGACCATCGCAGCGCCGCTGGCAGCGGTGCGCCATGACCAAGGCCGTCTGATCGGCCGCATGGAGGCGCTGGGCTTCAAGCTACGCGAAGAGGCCGTGCTGCAGACCCTGACTCAGGATGTCGTCAAGACGAGCGAGATCGAGGGGGAGCAGCTGGACGCCTCGCAGGTCCGTTCCTCGCTTGGCGGCCGTGATCGCCAAGGCGCAGTTCTGGGAACGGGCCGGAGTGCTGGCGCTGGCGCTGAACGAACGCCAGATCAAGGTGCTCAACCGTCTGCTCGACGGCTTCGAGGGCAAGATGACATCGTCGAAATGGGCCACGATTGCCAAGTGTTCGCAGGACACGGCGAACCGGGACATCGCGGCACTGATTGACCTTGGTCTTCTGCGGAAAGGAGAAGGTGTAGGGCGCAGCACGCATTACGAGATGGTGCTGTGAGGGCCCTTGGCCACGATCATGGCTCCCCGCGCAGGGGGTACGCCGAACGTTGATGTGGCGTTGATGTGGATTGCGGGCATGCGAAAGCCCCGCGGTGGGGCGGGGCGTAGGAGTTTGTTCTTACAAGATATTTTGGTTGCGGGGATAGGATTTGAACCTATGACCTTCAGGTTATGAGTCGTGTCGAACAAACCATGAACAATCGCGCAGGATCGCGATTTGCTGCGCGGTTTCCGCCAGTTGCGAGGCGGGCCAACCGGTGCGGCCTGCGCGCGGATTCTCGGGATTGCGCAGCGGTTTTCACTCTCGTGCTTCCACCATGCTTCCAACGGGTGGCAGCATGATTTTCCGGTAGCATGGCCATCATCCGTCAATCCGCGACCAGAAGCCGGTCTTCTTGCCATGCTCCGCCTTCATCTGTTGAGTCAGCGTTGAGTCAAACCCGAAGCCAAGAGTGTTCGCAGCATCGTGCACAACCTATTTTTTCAGGAGCGACAGCCCAAAGTAACCTTTCATATGGCATGGAATCAGTATAACTCCGCCTGTATTCTCTCCTGCTCATTCATCAAGAATATAATTCTCCGCCTATTCCTTTCACCACCAATTCTTGCCGCCTTTCCGGCCAAAGTTGTTATTCTCATGGACCTCTGTGTGAGAAAATTATGCCTCGATTCGATATTTTTAATATCGTTTAACTTTAAATCTTTTATTAGATTTATCGCCTGCACCCTTCGTCCAGAATCGGAAATAGGTATATATACAGGTCCACGCCTCTTCTCGATATATGCTTGCATGTCGTCAAAATAAGGGTGAGGCCATCTGAAAGGACCCATCGGAGGCAATAAGTAGCGAGCGGCGCGAATCGCAGGCGTACCCAAGTCTCGCGTACCCTTTTCGAAGTTGCACGCATGACAGCTCAATAGCAGATTAGTGGCGTTAAACGCATACCTTTTATATGCATCGCGCGACTTATCCAAAAAATGCTCAATGTCTTCCGCTGCATTCCTTCGCTCCACCACAATGGTTCGCTGACAATACAAACACATTCCACCCTGCTCCTTGCGGAGCACCTGCCTCACCATCAGCTTCAATTTAGAGAGCGCCACATCGCTCCACTTCAAGTCACCACGATTGTACAGCCTGATTAGCTTCTTAGACTCTCGCCGGTTAAGAATTATCCGGGATACTGGCCGAAGCGCCGCCATCAGCTATCAAATCCCAAGAATGGTCAAAACCACATCCGACAATGGGTCGTCTTCGGTTAGATTGAGATTCATTTCCCTTAGCGCCACCTGCCTACTTCTAAATTCCTCGCCGTTCTCCCGACCTTCAGAAATAAGTGACAGGCATGCATTTAGGATCGCCGATACCTCCGGAGATCGGGCTGAAAATAGATGAAACTGATCTCTCAGAACAATGTCTGCACTACGTCCATGGAGCGTTACTGACCTCCATGCTTGCCCACTCGGAAAATCGCAAAGATAGATACCGTCATTTGAAAGACTGCTAGCAACGAGCGGTGAATGAGTTGCGATTACGACGGTAGCCGTCGCTTGGAGTTCAGCAGCAGCTCGTGTAATATCGCGCGCAATTTTTAACTGCCACGATGGGTGAAGAGAGTTCTCCGGCTCATCAAAAAATATAATTGTCCCGGGTCGCGCGCAAAACAGCACACCAAACAGGGAAAGCAAATATTGCTTCTCACCAGAGCTAAGATCAGAAAGACCATAAAAGTGCCCTTGACGCTCGAACATAAAATCGGAGAGCAATATATCTCCCTTAGCAGCGCGCTCCTTGAAAGCCTTAGCGTCTCCCTCTAACTCTAGGGGCTCTGTTAGGTCGATAGTAAGCTCCGTTCCAACAGAACCAATCACATCCGCCTTGCGTCCCTTTCCATACCGGAACCTCAACCTCACCATTTTTCCAAAACTTAATGCAGAAAGAAATGCTTCTAGCAATTGATGATGTTCATACGCTCCATTCTCGGCATCAAGGACATGAGGCGCCAGCGTCCTAAATGGGGAAATATCAGACACCATATTATTGTTTACTTTATTTCCGAGATAAATTACGTCCTCGCGAACTTTTTCCATATAAATATCTCGCGGATACTTATCATGCATGGTGCCAGCCATACAAAGAAGTTGGGAAAATTTAGCGCTCGTCGTATTGAGACTCTTCAAAATTTCCCTAGTAGAAAACTCGAAGAATCGAGATTTTCCGGAGCCATTTTGTCCAGTGATTACATGGACTGCGCCCGGCATTATATTACCCAGCAGCCTTGAGAAAATACGATCATCCATAATATTTCTCGACAAACTGAGTCAAGAAATCACTCATACAGGGCCCAGCATGTCTTTCCCGAAAATCGTCAGTAAGGCAGAGAATTGGATCACCTATGGCCGCTGTCCTCTGAGACAGCGCTTTCGTTGTAGAGCTTATATTCAGCAATCCAACCATCGTGATTTAGTTCAGGTCTAGAGCCGGAAGCTCATTTACGATCGTCATCGTCTCGATGCTTACCGTGATGACGCGGCGGAAGAGGTCGAGGGGATAGCGGGGGTCGCCGATGGTTTCGTTGGCGTAGTCGTTGGCGTCGTTGGTGATGCCGCTGGCCTTGTCGGTCTTGACCACCTGGCGCTCCATCACCCAATAGAGGGCGGCTTTGCCGTTCACGACGTAGTCCCAGGCTTCGAGAGGGATATTCTGCATGGTGATGTTGTCGTTGTAGATGACGGTGGTGCGGTCCTTTTCCTTGCCCTTGCCGCCGAACTTCATCTTCTTGACGCGGTAGAACCTCACCGGGTCGGCCTGGGCCTCGGGGATCAGGCGGTGGTCGCCCTCCTTGAAGGTGACCATCTAGGGATCGACGCTCTCGAAGTTCACATGCAGATGGCCGAGGGCGCGGCCGGCGTCGCGGAAGGCAGCGAAATCGGCAAAGGTCTCCACCGCCGGAATGCGGGGGAGTTGCTTAGCGAGGTTGTTGGCGAACCGCTCACGATAGTCGGGCGAGTGCAGCAGGCCGTAGATGTAGTAGAACAGGTCTTCCTTGGTGATCTCCTGCCCCGAATAGGCCGCTTGGAAATGAGCCAACCCCTCATCGGTGATGGCGTTGCGGCGGGTGAGCTCGCCGGCCTGATCGCTTGAAGCGGCGAAGAGACCATCATCGGGCGTGGATGCCTCATAAAGATAGAGGGGAAAAAACTGACCGTTCTGAACAAACTGAAGGTCAGGCGCTTTGTTTGCCATGAAGACCGAAACGCCGCGTTGAGAGCCAATGCCAGAAACGCAGATTAGTGCATTCTCCGCCCCATCACATGGAAATACCCTTCGAATCTGCCCAACTTCTTCGTTTAACTGTCTGCTAAAGTAGATGTGCGTATTGAAGAATGGGCGGTAGGCGCTTTTCCTGATAAAACCCTCGCCAAATGCAGCTTTCTTACCTCTCGAAAGATCGCGCTTTAACGATCTGGTCCAATTAGTCAACTTTGGATCGGTATTAATGAATTCATCAACGCCCGTCCCGATCCCATTCGCCGCATATCTCTCAACCTCTGAGTTGTAAAACTCAATGAAGCGACCAATGTTTCTCGCCAACTTTAGCGCGGATGAATTGTAACACCACACATCTCTCTGCGTTTTTACTCCATTGGTGTGGTCGAGGAATATCTTTTCACTAGCGCTGGACCTTTTATTCCCTATCTCTTTGAATGCATCAAACGAGGCATCCCGTTGATTGATCCAGTCAGCGTCATCGCTCGGAACAATTACCGAAAATCTTTCATCTGCAAGAAGCGAATTTACTGATCCAAGATCCCGCAGAATTCCCAGCTTATCTCTTTCAGTTCGATCATCGCCAATATCGAAATAGTGAATATGACCTCCGCCGTCGTCACCCCCCCCTTAACAAAAACAAAAAGAGAAATTCCGGTCATGCTTCGTGCGCCAAAGATGTTCTGACCTTCACGATACATACCGTTTGCCAACACATCCTTACGGACATCGCCGCGCAAGTTCAGGACGTAGAGCGACGAAAATTCCTCAGCGAGGCAAAGACGCAGCCCATCAGCGTATGATTTCTCGATCCAAGCGCTACCGGCGACAAATGCTAACACGCCAGAATTTTCCAGTCGATCGCTGGCCCAGCGAATGGCCCGAACATAACTGTCGTAAAGTGCATTCTGCAAAGTTGCGCTAGAGCGCGCACCATAAGTGTCGGAAATCTTTTTATCTAGATTAGGATAGCTAATTCGCGCGGTGCCATCGCTGGCCTCTTCCTGTTTGGTAGCGTAAGGTGGATTGCCCATGATCACCCGGATATCCAGCGCCTTCTGCCTGGCACGGCGTTCCGAGTTGTCGGGCAGGAGGTTGGCGACCATGTCGCGCTCCTGCTCATACATCTGGAAGGTGTCGGTCAGCAGGATGCCGGTGAAGGGGTGATAGGGCACGTCCGTGTTCAGCCCGCCCTGCGTCAGCTCGTGATAGACTGTCTCGATATTCACGGCGGCGATGTAATAGGCCAGCAGCACGATCTCATTGGCGTGAATCTCGTGCTTGTATTTATGCTCCAGCTCATCCGACGCGATCAGGCCCGATTGCAGCAGCCGGGTGATGAAGGTGCCGGTGCCGGTGAAGGGGTCGAGGATGTGCACGCCCTTGGACCCGAGGGTCTGGCCGAACTGGTCCTTCAGCACGTCATTGACCGAGTGGATGATGAAATCCACCACCTCGACCGGGGTATAAACGATGCCGAGGCGCTGGGTCAGGCGCGGGAAGGCGTTGCGGAAAAAGCGGTCGTAAAGCTCGGTGATCAGGGTCTGGCGGCCCTGCGCGGTCTTCACGCCCTCGGCGCGGCGGGCGACGCTGGCATAGAACTTGTCGAGGCTTTCGGATTCCTTCGCGAGGTTGTGTTCGTGCAACTGGCCGAGCACGGTCTCCATCGCGCGCGAGACCGGGTTTTCCTTGGTGAACTCGCTATCCTTGAACAGCGCGTCAAAGACCGGCTTCGTGATCAGGTGCTGGGCCAGCATCTCGATCGCGTCGGCCTCGGAAATCTCGGGGTTAAGGTCATCGCGCAATTCTTCCAGGAAGGCGCGGAAGGCCTCCTGTTCGGGACCGGGCTTGGCCGTGATGGTGGTGATGCGCGTGATATGGGTCTGGGCGATCTGGGCGATGTCCCTGGCCCAGCTGTCCCAATAATCGCGGGTGCCGCATTTCTCGACGATCTTTGCCATGATGGCGCGGGTGAACTCATCAAAGACGAAGCTTCCCTGGTCGGGGCCGAGGTCCGTGATCGTCGAGTCGCGGTCTTCCTTGCCGATATTGGCGCCGGTTTTTTCCGCGCGGGTCTTGTTGATGTTGATGTCGTCGACCACGGCGGTCAGCTCGCGCAGCTCGGTCTCGGACGAGATGCGCACCAGCTCGACCTTGTCGCTGATATCCTCGCCCAGCTTGGCCTGGTTGATGCGGGCATCGAGGCGTTCGTCGTGGGCGCGCAGCGCGTTCAGGATCTGCCAGACGACGCTATAGCGCTCATTGTCCTTCAGCGCGTCCTCGGGCGTGGTGTCGGGCGGGATGGCGACGGGCAGGATGACATAGCCCATCTTCTTGCCCTCGGCCCGGCGCATCACGCGGCCGACCAATTGCACCACGTCGATCTGGCTCTTGCGCGGATGCATAAACATGATCGCGTCCAGCGCGGGGACGTCGACGCCCTCGGACAGCACCTTGGCATTGGTGAGGATCCGGCAGGTGTCCTCGCCCGCATCGGCCTTGAGCCAGTTCAACATTTCGTCGCGCGACGTCGCATTGAAGGTGCCATCGACATGGCGGACTTCAGTGTTCAGGTGGCGGCTGTCATCAATCAGGTCGCTATCGGTGTATTCATCGACGACCGCAGTGAACTCCTCCTCGATGATCTTCGATTTGTCGATGCTCTGGCAGAATGCCAGCGCCCGGCGCATCGGGCGGGGATCGAATGCCAAGTCTTCGGTCAGGTCGGCCTTGGTCAGCGCCTCGTAGCAGCCGATGATCTTGGTCGCATCGTCCAGCGTCAGTTCCGGCCCGTCCTTGAGGCGGTTCTGGATGGTGGTCGAGATCAACCCTTCGTCCACCGCCAGCACCACGACCTTGTAATCGGTCAGCAGGTTATTCTCTACCGCCCAGCCGAAACCGCGATGGAACAGGTCCTTACCGAACTTGGACTCGTCATCCATAGAGGCCAGTTCGGCATCGTGATCATCGGCCTTGCGCCGCGCTGCCTCACCATAGACGCGCGGTGTCGCCGTCATGTAGAGGCGCTTTTTCGCGGCGATATGATTATTGCTGTGGATGCGCACGAAGGTGCTGTCGTCCTCGTCCGCCAGCGTCACGCCGGTGGTGCGGTGCGCCTCGTCACAGATCACCAAATCAAATTCCGCCAGGTCGTGGTGCTTTTGCGCACGGGTAAGAACGTCGATCGAGTGATAGGTCGAGAAGACCACTGTCATCCGGTCATTCGGCGCAGCGGCCACCTGCCCCGCCAGTTTTTCAGGATCGGTAGTTGCCGGGAAGGCAAGATCATGCACGTTCAGATCAAGGCTGTCAGGATCGGCATTGCGTCCGATCTTGGTATCCGAACAAGCCGAAAACGCCGTGAACTCGGCCTCGCAGTCGTTTTTCCACTCGCGCACGGTCTGCGACATCAACGCGAGCGAGGGCACCATGAACAGCACCCGCTTTCCGGGGCCGCCCATGGTTTCGGCGATACGCAAGGCGGTGAAGGTCTTGCCGGTGCCGCAGGCCATGATCAGCTTGCCGCGGTTATCCTCTGCCAGTCCGTCGACAACCGCCTTCAATGCATCGCGCTGGTGATCGCGCAGCTGCTTTTTGGGCTCAAGGCTGATCGTACCGGTGCGTAGGAATTGCGACCAGTCGATGCGGCTGGCCTCAAGCTCGTTGATCCCGATCCGGCTCCAGTCCTTTGACAGTTTGTCAAGTGTCTCACTGGCGTTCTTGCCGAACTCTTTCTGGGTCGTATCGACAATGATCAGGCGAGTGAACAGATCGTTGGACGCGGCCGAAATGAAGCTGTCGATATCGGGTTTCTGGATCCTGTGCTCTGGTGCGTAGAATTTACATTGGATCGCCGCATAGCCCGACCCATCCGCCATGGTCGCAACAAGGTCGATCCCGGTGTCGGTCTTTTTCCAGCCCTGCACCTTGGCCCATTCGGCAAAGGGCACGACGGCCGAATAATATTGCTTCTGGATATCGTCATTTTCGAGAAAGACCCGAACGACCCGTTCGAAGTAGCTGCCTTTTTCGGATTCGCTCTTTGCCGCCTAGCGGTATGTATTCAGTAAATCGCGCAATTGCATCAAAAACCGCCTGTCCCAATGTCGTTTCTTGTTGCCGCTTTGAGCGGCTTCCCGCTCACCCTATCCGCCCGTTGCAGTTGAATCCATAAGAGATCGCCACCAACGCACTGGCGACCTGCCGCCATTGTCGCGAGACAGCCCCCCGATCACCCGACCGGCGCGGTTTGCGTCCTTCCTGCGCCGGCCCGCGCCTGTATTCCGGTCGGCGAATCACACCGTTGATAAGCCGACACATCTACGCATGTGTCGGATCGGAAGTCGGAAGACGGAGTGCAGGCCATTGAGAAACAGGGAAAGATTAACCGAGAAGCTGGTCCGGGCGGCCGATGCCCGCCCAAAGGCGTGGCAGATCTTTGACACCGACGTGCTCGGGCTGTCGATCTGCATCTACGCCTCGGGCAGCCGCAGCTTCATGTTCGACTACCGGGCGGCGGGGCGGCAGCGGCGGCTGACCATCGGACGCTGGCCGGAATGGAACGTCACCGCCGCGCGCGAGCGGGCCAAGGCGCTGCGCCGCGATGTCGATGCCGGGCTGGACCCGCTGGCGGAGCGCGAGGAGATCCGCGAGGCGCCGCGCTTTCCTGATCTCGTGGAGCGATATCTGCGGGAACACGCCGCGCATCTGGCACCGCTCAATGCCGCCGATCAGGCATCCATGCTGAAGAAGCTGATCGAGCCGCATTGGAAGCACCGGCTGGTGGCGGATATCGACGCCGCTGACGTCGAGCGAGTGCTGAACCTGATCGCGCAGGGGCGTTCGCGACCGGCAAAGAAGAAGCCGAAGACCAAACGCCGCGAACCGCTGAAGCCCCCTCGCCCCACCCCGGTGCGCGCCAACCGCGCCGGCGAGATGCTGCGCAAGGTCTTCAACCTCGCCATCTTGTGGAAGATGCGCCCCGACAATCCGGCCGTGGGCTTTCGCCGCCGGGTCGAGGTCGAGCGCGAACGTTACCTCTCCATGGAGGAGATCGCCCGGCTCAGCGATGCGCTGGGCGCCGCCGAGGACCAGCGCGGGGCCAGCATAATCCGCATGTGCATGCTGACCGGGGCGCGTCTGGGCGAGGTGCGCACTGCGCGGTTCCAGCATTTCGATCTGGAGCGCGGCGCATGGGTCAAGCCAGCGGCCAATACCAAGCAGCGCCGGGTCCACCGGGTGCCGATCTCGGCAGACACAGCGGCGCTGGTGCGCACAAGGCTTTCCGCCGTACCGGTCGGTTGCGATTGGCTGTTTCCGGGAGATGTCGCGGACAAGGATCAGCCGGTGCAGGAGATTCGCCGCTTCTGGAAGGGTATTCAGGATCAGGCCGGGCTGCAGGATGTGCGCATCCACGATCTGCGCCACACCTTTGCCTCACTCTTGGTCACCGATCCGCCCTACGGCGTCGAATATGACCCCTCCTGGCGCAATCAGGCCGGCGCCTCGGCCACGAAACGCACCGCCAAGGTGCTGAACGACGACCGTGCCGACTGGCGCGAGGCATGGGCGCTGTTTCCGGGCGACGTGGCCTATATATGGCACGGTGCCCTGCACGCGACCACGGTCGCGGACAGCTTGGTCGCCTGCGGCTTCAACATCCGCTCGCAGATCATCTGGGCCAAGGACCGGCTGATCCTCAGCCGCGGCGATTATCACTGGCAGCACGAGCTTTGCTGGTATGCCGTCCGGAAAACAGGCAAGGGTCATTGGGCGGGCGATCGCAAGCAGACAACGCTCTGGCACATCGCCAACAAGGATCAGGATGCGCAGACCGTGCACGGCACACAGAAGCCTGTCGAATGCATGCGCCGGCCGATCCTCAACAATTCCAGCCCCGGCCAAGCCATCTACGAGCCGTTCATGGGCTCCGGCACCACGCTGATCGCCGCCGAGACCACCGGGCGGGTGTGCTTTGGCATCGAGTTGAACCCGGCCTATGTCGATGTCGCGGTGGCGCGTTGGCAGAACCTCACCAGCCAGGCGGCGATGCTGGACGGCCATGGCAGGACCTTTGACGAGATCGTCGGCGGCAGACCGGCCGATGATCCTGCGGGCAGCAGCGCGCCCGTCGCGCCACCCCAGAAACCCGCGCGCAAGCGCAAAGCGGTCGCGTGATGCAGATCGAGATGATGGCTGTCGGGCGGCTGACCCTCTATTGCAATGTCGCGGTTCGGTGCTGGCAGCTGATGACCCGCGGCACCGCCACCCATACCGAGACCGGCCAGAGCTTCGAAAGCGTAACCCGGGTGCGCAAGGAACTGGCGGCATGAGACAATCACGGCGCATGTCGCTGATCGAGGCCTTCGCCAATGTCACCGTCGGTTTCTGGATTGCGGTGGCGGCGCAGGCGCTGGCGTTTCCGCTCTTCGGGTTCCATGCAGCGCCCGCGCAGCATCTCGTGATCAGCGCCATTTTCACCGGCCTGTCGCTGATCCGCTCCTTCGCCCTGCGGCGGCTGTTCGAGGCGATCAGGGCAGCCAGTCACCGCGACGGCCGTGCCTGACATGCAGAACCTGCACCTTGGCATCGATCACCGTGTAATAGACCCGCCAGCGGGTGCTGCGGCCATAAAGCGCCCGCCTGATCTCCAGATCGAACGCGGCAGATTCCGGGGCGACCGGATGTGCCTCCGGAAAGGAGCCGAGCGCCAGGATCATCTGCCGGATGCCGGCCAGCCACTCATCGGCGGCGCGCGGATTGCGCTCGCGCAGCCACGCCCATGCCTCGGACAGATCGCCCGCCGCCTGCGGCGTGATGATCACCGCGAGCGCGGGCCTCATTTCGTCGCGGTCAGCTGGTCAAAGAACTGCGCGGCCTCGGCCCCTTCGCCGGCCTGCGCCTGCGCCAGCCCTTTGCGGATCCCGGCAATGGCCTCGGCATGGTCAAGCTGGTCCTGCATGTCCTGCCAGAGCGCCGCGTCCATCATCACCACGGATGCGCGGCCATTGACGGTCAGGATCTGCGGCTGCCCGGTTTCCTTCATCCGCGCGATCATGCGCGCCGAGTCGCGCTTGAACTCGGTGAGCGGGCTGATGTCCCGGGTGATATCCATGGTGGGCCTCGCGTTGCGCATCGAAATCAGTGCTAATATAGGGCTTCATTCGATGCGCGTCGAGAGGCAACCGCTGCCGTCCATATCACTCTACGGATCTGTGCAGGGCGCTGAGGGCGTCCTGTTCGGCCTGATGCCGCTGGGCCGCGTCAGGCGGATCACGCCGCGCGTCAAGAATGGTGACGAACAGCGCCCGGCAGGCGGTGGCCAGTTCATCGGCACCAGAAGCATTGAGGTCGACGTCATGGATCGCAATGGCCTCGCCGATATCGGTGATGCCGTAGCTAGTGGCAAACTCGGCCTCGGCCGGCACGCAGGTGATGATGCAGGTTTCATCGGCGCCCTCCGCCGCGTCGTTGCGGCAGAAGCGGATGTCGATCCTCTCGATGCACTCGCGACGGACAAGTTCGTGGAGCGACGCGCCACCGGGCAGGCAGTTGCAGGAAATCACCATGGCTCAATCCTCCTCGACGATGCGGTAGACGGTGCCACGCCCGTCGATCTTCTCGGCGCTGATAGCCAGCCCGAGGCGCTTTTTCAGGGCACCGGAGATGGCGCCCCTCACGGTGTGAACCTGCCATTCCAGCGCACTGGCAGCCTCGGTGATGCTCACCCCTTCCGGGCGCTGCAACAGCACGATCAGCGCCGCCTGCTTGGTGCCGGCACGGGGCGCAGGTGCAGCGACGGGTGGTGCCGCGGGCGCGGCAACCTGCGATGTGGTGGCCGCAACCGACGCAGCGGGCGCCACCGCATCGCGCGCCATCCGCCCCTGTCGGGCATTGGCAATCGCACCCACCACCAGCGGCTCGATGCCGACGGCGGCCAGCCCGGCCTCGGTAGCGATCAGCGTGGTGCCATGGCCATCGCCGGTCTCGCGCCAGACCGGCTCACCGCCGCGGATATCGGCCTCGACCTCCTCGGCCAGCCCCGTGGCGATGAGCGCGTTCACCACCTTGGCGGCCGCACCGCCGCGCAGGTTGCCGGGCAGAGGCAGGACGAGATTGCCGGCGCGTGTCGCCGCGCGGCTGAGGATCCGGGATTGGGTTTCGGTCAACCGGGTCATTGCGCATGTTCCCCTTCGCCGAAGGCGCTGAGCAAGGCGATCGCCTCCGGGCGCATCACGCCCGAATGCGAAGCCCGACTTCCTGTTCCCCGGCGCAGTCGAATATGCCGATCCGGCGTTCGACACCGCCCGACTGTCCATGCTGGGCGTCAAATCCACCCTGAAGGACCGATGGCGGCAGGTGCTTGCCGAGGCTTTCCGGATCGAGCGCAAGCACCTCTTGACCCTTGAGCCCGGCATATCGACCCGGCAGACGGACGAGATGGTGCGCAATGCGCTGCAACTGGTCGTTCCGCAGGGCCTCCATGCCACGTTCACTCCCGAGCAGGGCGCATGGCTCATGAACTTCCGTGGCTTCCTCGAGCTGGTGGCGGCGCGGGAGGGCGCATGACGCGCTCGCGGATGATCTTGCGCAGCCGGCCCTGATCGCGGGTTTCGCATTCCCAGATGGTGGCGGCGGTCCAGCCCTGCACGGTCAGTTCCTCCTGTTTTCGCGCATCGCGGGCCACGTTGCCCTCGAACTTCGCCCGCCAGAACTCGATCCGTGATTTCGGCGTGTAGGCGAACCGGCAGCCGGGATGCCGGTGCCAGAAACACCCATGGACGAACATCGCGACCTGCCGCCCAGGAAAGGCTAGATCGGGCGTTCCGGGCAGGTCGCCCCTGTGCAGCCGGACGCGCAGCGCCGGGCGCATGCGCGGCCCGCCGAACCGTCATTTCCGGTCCGGCGTCCCTTCCCTTTGACCTTCGCCATGTTCCGTGACCGGGCTTCCGGCGTGAGGCTGTCTGCCATTCCGGCCTCCTTTCCGGTCGAGAATCCCCTCGGCCGCGCCGCCCGGCAACCCCGACGAGGCCTGTTTTGTTGAGTTGGTGTTGAATCGTCTGCGTACAGCAAAACGCCCCGCGTTTCGGCGGGGCGTAAGGTTCTGTTATCACGGATAATTCTGGTTGCGGGGACCTGCAACTACCGCTGTCATAACTCGGGCTCGCCCCTCATCCGGCTGAATGGCGGCGATGCCGAGAATGCCCATCAACTCGCCGCGTAGCGCGGCATGGACCTCGCCTCGCTTCTCGCCGGGCGTGAGGATCACCTCGCCGATCAGTGACCGCAGCGCCTCGGCCGCCTGTCGGCCACCATCAGGATCGTTCAAGGCCTCGGCGAAGCGCACGACATTGCGGCTGTAACTGGTCGCCACGTTCGGGTGAACGTCCGGCACGTCTACGGGCGCCTCCGCCATGCGCGCGGCGATCTCGGCCTTCTGGCGCTCCAGTTCGTCCATCCGCGCCTTCATCGACGGTTGATACATGCCGTCTTCGATGGCCGAAAAGATCCCGGCAATAGCCCGCTCGATCTTCGCCAGCGCGCGGCGGTCGGTGTCCTGCTGCGCGCGGCGCTGGTGGTTCAGCCGGTTGGTTTCCTCGACATAGGCGCGCACCGCCTCCTCGACCGCCTCGGCCGAGACCAGCTTGTCCTGCAATCCGGCCAGAACCCGCGCCTCCAGCTTCTCGCGCAGGATGGTGCGGTTGTTGCTGCAGGTGCCGCGCCGATGATGGTTGAGGCAACCGAACCGGCCCGAGAGGACCATGCCGACCTTTCCGCCACAGGATCCGCAGGTCATCAGGCCGGACAGGAGCGAAACGGGCCGGTTCGCCAGATGCAGCCGCGCCACCCTGCCCTCCCGCCTGTCGGCGCCGTAGGCTTCGGCGATCCGCTTCTGGCGCTCACGCACCGCGTTCCAGAGCGCGTCGTCCACGATGCGCAGATGCGGCACTTCGGTCCGGATCCATTGGGCCTCGGGGTTCGGGCGCGACACCCTCTTGCCGGTGCTGGGATCCTTGATGAAGCGCAGGCGGTTCCAGACCAGAACGCCTGCGTAAAGCTCATTGTTGAGGATGCCGGTGCCGCGTGTGCGGTGTCCCCTGATGCTGCTGTCGCCCCAAGCGCGGTTCAGCGGCCCCGGAATGTCTTCCCGGTTCAGATAGACGGCGATGGCCTTGGGGCTCTTGCCCGCAGCGAACTCGCGGAAGATGCGCCGGACGACCTCGGCCTCCTCGGGCACGATCTCGCGGTCGCCCCGGATCGGCTCGCCATTGCCGTCGAGTTTCTTCAGCACCTTGTAGCCGTAGCAAAGCCCCCCACCCGCCTTGCCCTTCTCCACCCTGCCCCGCAGGCCCCGGTGGGTTTTCATGGCGAGGTCTTTCAGGAACAGCGCGTTCATCGTGCCCTTGAGGCCGACATGAAGCTCGGAGATTTCCCCCTCGGCGAGGGTGACGATACTGACGCCTGCGAATTTCAGCTGCTTGAAGAGCGTGGCGACATCGGCCTGATCGCGGCTGATCCGGTCCAGCGCCTCCGCCAGCAGGATGTTGAACTCGCCGTGCAGGGCATCGCGCATCAGCCGCTGGATGCCGGGACGCAGGATCGTGCTGGCCCCCGAGATCGCCGCATCCTCGTAGGAGCCGACGATCTGCCAGCGTTCCCGTCCCGCATGTTCCCGGCACAGCCGGAACTGGTCTTCGATGGACGCCTCGCTCTGCTTGTCGTCGGAATAGCGGGCATAAAGGGCTGCGCGGGTCATGATGGCCTCCGTTCGGTCAGTCCTCGTCCTCGGTGACCGGCCCTGCCCCATCGCGGGCCGGTGGCGCATTGTCATTGACGACGCGCATGGCCTTCTCGAAATCCTCGCGCGCCATCCGCCGACCGATCAGCCGGGCGATGATCAGCACCACCTCATCCAGCCGCTCGGCGGCATCGGTCTCCCTGCCAGCATCCCGCCCATGGGGCACGCAGTTTACGTTCGCCGGTATCCCTGTCGCCCGCCCTGGTGAACCGTTCCTTTCCATGTCCTTCCCCCTCTGTTCGATGGGAAATGACATGAAACGACGTGGTTTCCTCTCCGCCAAACCCTAACCCCGCCTCGGAGAACCACAGCGCAGGAACAGAAAGAAAAGGGACGATCCGCCTCTACGGGCCGCAACCATGCTAACTCTGAATGGACATCAAAGCAATATCACTTGCAATATCCTGCCGCCGACCCAATATCCCTGCATGAGACTGATTCTGGACACCGCCACGATGGTGGCCGCAATCCGCAGCGATGCCGGGGCCTCCAGGCGTCTTCTGGTGGCGGGGCTAGAGCGGCGGATCACGCTGCTGGCCTCGGTGCCGCTGATGATCGAGTATCAGGCGGTGATGACGCGGCCTGAGCATCTCGAGGCGTCCGGCCTGTCGGTCGAGGATGTGAACGTGTTGCTGGACGCGGTGGCAGCGGTGGTCGATCCGGTGCGGCTGGCCTTCCTGTGGCGGCCCGCCGTGCGCGACCAGAACGACGACATGGTGCTGGAGGCGGCGGTGAACGGAAGGGCCGATGCCATTGTGACCTTCAATCTGCGCGACTTCGACCAAGTGGCCGAACGCTTCGGAATCGAAACCCTCGCGCCCGGCGCGGCGTGGCAGAAAGTGGAGAAGAGGCTATGAGAAAGAGCAATTTCGCGCTGCGGCTCCAGCCCTCGCTGCTGGAGGAGGCCCGCAAGGTCGCCGAGACCGAGGGCGTGGCGCTGAACCAGCTGATCAACGTCGCCGTCGCCGAGAAGCTCTCGGCCCTGCGGGTGGAGAGTTATTTCGAGGAGCGCGCGACCCGGGGCGATATCCCCAAGGCGATGGACGTTCTAAAGAGGGCGGGCAAGGGGAAGAAGCCGATACAAGGCGATGAGTTGGCTGAGTAAGATCGGGCGGAAAATTGACGGAGGGCACCGCAGCATGACGGTTACGCAAAAGCCTAAGACAGGACGTTCCGCCCGTGCAACAATGAGCCGCGCATCGTGGCGAATCAAGATCTTTTGCAGAGCGGGCAGATTATCCCAAAAATGTTCCAATTGAGAATTGGGCAAACGCCCTTGTCTTGACGGTGCTCTCAGTTCAATCACATATCGCAGCATCCTCTAGCTGCTCAAAAGTCTGGTGAAGATGATGCGAGTAGCTCGAATCGTGATTCAGAATTTTCGCACGTTCGCGTCACTCGACGTGAATGTCGCAGATGATCTATGCTGCATCATCGGGGAAAATAATACTGGCAAGACTGCGATCCTTCGCGCAATCCAGATCTGCCTGGACAATATGCTGCCATCGACTTTCCGAGCGCTCCTGCGCGAGGACATCCACTCCGCAGTCGATATCTCCAATCCGAGCCAGGTTCTGATCGGCATTGAACTGACCGGCTTCGAGGGCCGGGTGAACGAAGAGGCACTGGTCAGCACATGGAAGACCGCCCCAGATCGAGCACGCATTTTCTATCGCTTCCGCCCGCGCCCGTCCGTCCGGGAGCAGCTCGCCAGTGGTGACATCGCTCCCGGTACGTTAGCCCTCGAGGACTATCAGTGGGAAATACGCGGCGGCGGTGATCCGGCCATCGACCTCACCGAAATTGCTTGGGATGACGAAGGAATCGGCGAGTCGGTGCGGTTCGCCGATCTACAATCCTACCTTCTCATTCATCTGCCTGCACTCCGCGATGTTGAGAGTGACTTGCGCAATCCCCGCCAGTCACCGCTCATCCGCTTGATCGAAGCCTTCGAGATCGATGTGGCCGAACAGGATGCGTTGATTGCGATCCTTGACGAGGCCAACCAGGCAATTTCCCGCTCGGCGACCATCGCCGAAATTGCTGCAGCGATTGACGCTCGGTTCAAGGATGTGTCCGGCCCCGCGTTCGAGATGGACGCGACGCTTGGCCTTTCCGCTGCGACATTCCGCGCAATCATCCGGAACCTGAAAATCATTCTGTCGGACCTGTCGCTTACGTCGTTTGAACCCGGGCGCAACGGCCTCGGCATGAACAACATCCTCTACATCGCGATTCTGATGGAATATCTCCAACGGCGGATCGCGCTCGACCGTTCAGCCGGACAGTTGATCCTGATCGAGGAGCCCGAAGCGCACCTCCACCCTCAGCTACAATTCTCACTGATCGCGGCGCTACGCGCGATCGGCGTGCAGACCATCCTTACCAGTCACAGCACCCAGGTGACGTCGCAGGTGCCGCTGAGCAGCATCGTGTCTCTCACTAAACGCGACGACGCGACCATCGCGGCAGGGAATTTGGCCCTTAACGCGACATTGACGGCGCCGGAGATTGCAGATCTCGAACGCTACCTCGATGCAACTAAGAGTGCATTGCTATACGCCCGCAAGGTCATGCTGGTCGAAGGGCCGGCCGAGATGTTCCTGGTCCCTGCGTTAATCGAGCAGGTGTATGGCGTGAAGCTCGAGCGGCTGGGTATCTCGGTTATCGCAATCCACGGCGTCCATTTCGACGTATACGCCAAGCTGTTCCGCGCCGGCTCGCTCGAAAAGAGGTGCGCCGTTGTGGCCGACGCCGACATGAAGCCATCCGATGCCGAGGACTTTGACCCGGAAACCGACGCCCCAGATCTGATCGCGCTGGAAGGCGAATTCGTGTCCATATTCGCAGGCGCGACCACCTTTGAACTCGAACTCGTATCAGTGGGGCGTCTGCCCATGCTGATCGAAACCGTGCGCGCTCTTGGTGCTCCGCAGATTCTGGCGCAGATGGAGAGTGGTTTTGCCGCTCTCACTCGTGGAGGAATGGACCTTGACGAAGAAACTGCGTTGCGTGTCGAGCTTGGCCGCATCACACTCAACACTGCCAAGCGTTTTGGCAAAGCACGTTTCGCGCAGATCGCGGCGCGCTACGCTCACCTGGCGACTGACCTGCCTGTCTACATTGAGCACGCCTATGAGTGGCTCACAGAATGATCGCATTGACCCCAGAACAGCGCGAGGCTGTCGACCATGACGGCAACCTGCTCCTGACAGCTTGCCCGGGCAGTGGCAAGACGCGGGTTATCCTAGCAAAGCTGCTGACCTTGGCGGATCAAATTGTCGGCACGCCCCAGTTCATCGGCTGCATCACCTATACCAACGCTGCGGTTGACGAAATCGAAGCCCGGCTGCGCACCTACGGCAACAACGCGATCACTGATCGCTGCGAGATTTCGACGATCCACGCCTTCTGCCTGCAATTCATCCTGCGTCCCTACGGTTGGCTTATTCCCGAGGTGCCGACCCGCTTCCAGGTGCTCTCCCGCGAGAACAGCCTGTTCGAGCAGATCGTCACGGCCGTAGAGGATGCCTTCGGTCGCATGCCAGCAGGACAGGTCTTCGAGGACTATGAATCGCTACGTATTGACGTGAACGGCGGACCTTGCGGCCAAGGGATCGAGACCGGGATCGTCACCGCCGAGTCTGCGACGCTATATTGGGATCGGGTGCGCGCCCACGGCTATCTCGATTTCGCGATGATCCTCTATTACTCGTGGAAAATCCTCGAGCAGCACCCGTTCGTGGGGCGTGGCATAGCAAGCCGCTTTGCATGGCTGCTGATCGACGAATTTCAGGATACTACTGACATTCAGATTGCCATCTTCGGGGCGCTCCAGCGCTTCCTCCACACCCGCTTCTTCCTTGTGGGTGACCAGAACCAATCGATCATGCGCTTTGCCGGTGCTCGCCCAGAACTGGCGGAGCAGTTCGGCGACCAGATCGACGCGCACCGCGATATAGCGCTGACCGGCAACTTCCGATGCGGGCCGGCGATCGTCACCACTGCCGCGACTCTCATCCAGACTGTTCCGGGGATGCGGTCGGCGGGCGATGCGGCTCAGCTCCCGGCGCAGGTGAACTACGTCCATGTCGGTCGGCCGATCGATGCCATCACAGATCACTTCCTACCCAGCCTGCAGAACGCCGGCATTCCTCTCGGGAAGGCCGCAATCCTCGCGCCATGGTGGACGCATCTCATCCCTGTAGCCCGTGCCCTTCGCGAATTCGATGTGCCGGTGTTTGGTCCGGGCGCTCGACCATATAGGCGACGCCGGCTGCTCGCTGGACTTGCCGAGCAGCTCGGGGCATGCGCCGAAGCTGGCAACTACCTCGGACTGCCAGGCGTCGAGCGGGCACTTTTTCGCCTGATCGGTGATCTCACTGGAAACTCGCGTTACGACATGTTCAGTTATCAGGGTCGTCGGGTCGCGCTTGGTCTGATCTACCTCGCTCGCGAACTCGCCGAACGCCACCCCGGCGGTGTCGCTTGGCTGCGCGCCATCGCTCTCTCGGCCGGAAACTATCTCGAACGAGAAGAATGGCTGCCTGGTGCCGCCAAACAGCCATTGATCGATTCGGCGGAAGAAATGCTTTCGGATATGCAGGCCAACAAAGTCGATCTAGCGAACCTACTCATCTCTGATATGGGCCTGTTCGCCAATCCAGAACATGCGCTAAAGTTAATTACACTGCACAATTCCAAGGGGCGGGAATTTGATGGTGTCGCTTTGATTTGTATGAACAACGGCAGTATCCCGCATTTCTCGACATCAACGCAAGATGCCTATGACGAAGCAAGGCGGCTGTTTTACGTCGGGCTGACCCGGGCTAAGCGCGTCCTCGTCATCGCGTCTGATCAGTCTCACTGGAGAAATAGGCCGACCCCGTTCATCGCGGAGGCTGCTCTTGGATAAGTGAGCGCCTGTTGCCAAACGCTCGCTTCCGAACAGCTGCAGAGCAGCGCCAGGTCGCGCAAAAACTAGATCGGGCAACCTAAAAATACTTGTAAACCTTGCTGCCCATGTGCCTGCTTGTCAGCATACTTAGTTTACGATTACTAACTGTCGGTCAACGACACCGTTTACGTCAAGCGTCTATCTAGACTCGAATGGGCCAGTCGCTCGGGATGAGCTTCACGCCAGACGCTTTCGTCCACCGGCCCTTGACGGCTGCAACGTATTCCGGATCTTCTTCGATATATGCATGCTCTATGAGAATAACCTGCAAGCCGGCCTGTCGAGCGGTCTCTTCGAACAGAAATCGAACGATTTTTTGCATGGCGACTTGGTCGTCGTCTTTCTCCATCTCCTGCAGCCGCTTTTCGTCTCCGCCCTTTGGATAATAGGGTCGGCTGATCTGATCGATGACCAGCAGTCCTGGGACGGGTGCTTCGATTCCTTCGAAGAGTTTATGGAGCGAGAAAGAGAGGGCGAGATGGATGGCGAGATAGTTCTGATCGGAACCGATCTCAGCCAAGGCAAGTGCTGCACGGCGTGTTGGCTCAATCAGCGAAACGCTCGGAGTTGACGAGAAGACGACGCGCGAATTGGTTGCAGGTACCTCTGTAGGGAGTTCGCCAAGCATCTCGGTCGCATAGGAACTGACCATGGTTTCGGCATCGCGAGAGAGTGTCCGATCTTCTGTGTATGAGTGATCCGGTCCATGCTTCACCGAAAGGAAGCATGCATGACGATCTCCAAGGAACTTCTGGATGAACTGCTGAAGGGTGTTGAGCGCCCTGAGGATCTGCTCGGCGATGCCGGGCTGATGAAGGAGCTGAAGATCCGGCTGATGGAGCGGATGCTGGGCGCGGAGCTGACCGCGCATCTGGGCTATGAGGAAGGCAAGGAAGCGCCGCCCGGCCAGGCGAACCGGCGCAACGGCTCGTCGACAAAGGTGCTGAAGGGCCAGGACGGCGAACTGCCGGTAGCCGTGCCCCGTGACCGCGACAGCAGCTTTGAGCCGGAGCTGGTGAAGAAAGGCCAGACCCGCATTGATGGCATGGATGACAGGATCATCGGGCTCTATGCCGCCGGGCTGACGGTGCGCGACATCCAGGCGCATCTGCTCGATCTTTACGGCCTGAAGGTCTCCCCCGACCTGATCAGCCGCGTCACGGATGCCGTTCTGGACGAGGTCCGAGAATGGCAAAGCCGGGCTCTGGACTGGATGTATCCAATCGTGATCTTCGACGCGCTGCGGGTGAAGATCCGCGATGCCGACAGCCGGATGGTCAAGAACAAGGCTGTCTACATCGCCCTTGGGGTCACCCGCGACGGTCTGCGCGAGGTCCTGGGCCTTTGGATCGCTGAAAACGAGGGCGCCAAGTTCTGGCTGGCGGTGATGAACGAGCTGAAGAACCGAGGGCTGCAGGACATCCTGATCGCGGTCGTGGACGGGCTGAAGGGCTTTCCCGAGGCGATCACTGCCGCCTTTCCCCAAACCATGGTTCAGACCTGCATCGTGCATCTGGTCCGCCACAGCCTAAACCTCTGCTCCTGGAAGGACCGCAAGGCTGTGGCCGCCGAGCTGCGTCGGATTTACGTGGCCCCGACTGCCGACATGGCGGCTGTGGAACTTGATGCCTTTGAGGAGAAATGGGCGGGGAAATATGCCTCGATCGCCCCGGCCTGGCGACGCGCGTGGCAGGAGGTGATCCCGTTCTTCGGCTTCGATCCGGCGATCCGCAAGATCATCTACACCACCAATGCCATAGAAAGTTTGAACCGGGTGATCCGGAAATCGATCAAGACCCGTGGGTCATTCCCGACAGACGAGGCGGCGACAAAGCTGATCTACCTGGCCATCCGCAGCTTCGAGAAAGACGGCCGAAACGTTCGGGAATGGTTTGCGGCCCGCAACCAGTTCGCCATAATGTTCGGCGAGCGCTTCGACGCTTGAGTATCTGAAACCGCATGGATCGGGCCAGATACACAAAGTTCAGGACACTCCCCATCGCGAAGCCGCTCGCGACGCGACTGCGGATCGACGCGATCTCTAAGGTTCTCGATTTCCAACGTCAGCGACGTGGTATCCACCACACCGGTCTGGAAATCCTTTGCCGTTGTTTCAAGAAACTGGTCAATGCGTCCGACGACCCGTGCTCGTTCCTGAAGGAGGGAGCCCGTTTTCACCGACTCTTCATCGACTCGAACCAGCCCGGTTAGCTGAGTTTCAATTTCCTTGAGCCGGCCATATTTTGATTTAATCTGTGCCTCGACCTGGCTCGAATGATTGTCCAAGCTCGGGCGGATGGTACCGACGACAAGGGCTTCGTTCGCGACGATATTCAGCGCTTCACGGATCTGTGTCGCCATCTGCAGGCCAGCATCATTCTGCGCGTCGCACACTGGGCATCGTCCGTCGCCGAGCTTGAGATGCTCGACGAGCCGCAGTTTGTGAGATTGCCCGGAAACGGCGGTCTCGTAGCCGGTGGCTTCGCGAATGGTCTGCTTGAGCAGTTGCCGCTTCTCTCTTAATGCTTGGAGTTCGGCAACGAGTTCGCGTCGCTCTCCTTCTAGGGTCGCGCGAGCTTCGGAATCCCTTGTATCAGTCGAGGATATTCCATTTCTAGCCACATCTTCGAGATAGCCGAGCAGGAAGCTGTCAGACGTTTCAGGAGAGGGGAGCTCGGGAACAAGGCCAACGCCGAATGCTAGCGTGAGCAGAGCCATCGAGCGCTCTGTGAGGAGAGTCTGACTTCTGTCCTTCGCCTTCGCTTCTCGCTCGATCTTCGTCAAGGCCGATTCGAGTTGGCGAAGGCGTCGTGCCGCCAGAACGCTGGCTTGATCGACGGCACCAAGAAAATAAGGGAGAGAAGCCTTGATATCTCGGGCTTTCTCCGGGCGATTGAGATCATGGAGCAGGGTTCCTCTGCTAATGATCACATCTCCCGACAGGAACAGGTAAGGCGGAATGTCACGGACAGTGGCGCGACCCTTCACACCCCTCATGACGGCAGCTTCATCATCCAGATCCTGGATGCCAAAAGCATTTTCGATCAGCGCGCGCGCTGTCTCTCGGTTGGTGTGGCCTTCGAGATCCTCTGCGGTATCAGGAAGAGCCAAGTTCTGTCCCATCCTGACATACATCTGGCTCGTGCCGCTACCGGCCTTGGGGATCTTCCGCCCGACAACGAGATCTGTTTTCCCTCGCACCCAATGGATCGCCACAGCAATGGCGTGATTGCGTACGAAGAAGGGGAGCTTGCAATCGCTCGAGCCAAGGCAGTAATCGATTGCATCGATGATTGCAGACTTTCCCGTTCCGGAAGCACCCGTAATGATGTTGACAGTGCCGATGTCGAAATCGAGCGTCCTGCGCTTACCGCCGAGACCGTAGAATGCGATTTGCCGAACGTTCCAACGCTTCACGGTGTTACTCCGAATGCTGAAAAAATTGTCGCTGTCGACCCCGCTTTGCCCATCCAGGTCCCGAGGCGCTCAGCTCGCTTCAACACACGTTTCGCGTTCTGCGGCAGGTTGTCGGCGGGTGCTTGGACGGGCTTTCGTGCCCCAAGGCTAAGTGTACCATCGGGCTCGAATACTAAAGCACCGGCACTCAGGGCAAACCGCAGTGCTGCTGAAACTATGTTTTTTGAGGCTTCAAGCCGCGCTCCCAAATCTACACGGACGTCCGGATAGCGGTTCAGCCACGATAATAGGCCGGTGAGAGCTGTAGTTTCTTCGAAGGAGGAGTCCAGATCGTCGGACAGTGCGATTGGCAAGGCAATATAGGAAAGCGCAAAATTTGGTTGCCTTCCCCCAGCGGCGATAAATTTTCGGCAAAAGCCAAGTAAGCCATAAGCGCCAAAGGCAGGATTTGTCTCGGCAAACAGGTCGTAAGCAACTATCATTTCTTGAAACCCAGCAGTTTCTCGTAATCAGGATGCCAACCCACTCGACCGTCGATTGACAACGTGTGAAAAGTCCCCCTGACATAGCTGGGTGATGTTACGCTTGGGGCGAGCGGCTCAATTTCATTCGGGGCGACAAAGAAACTCCACGACAATAGGTCGCGTCCCTTCTGCTTCTTGATATCATCGGATTGACCACTGCATGCCGCTGACATGTCGGCATGTTTGTAGCCCCACTCTTCAGTCAGACGGATGTCGTATTGAGCGATCCTTTCGCGCCAGGTCGGATTTTCCGTTGACCATCGCGAACGTGATTCGCGTGCCCGCCATTCGTTTGTCACGATCCTTTTGTGCCACGAAGCAGCATCAACTAATTCGATTTGTCTTCCGACTATCGGATGGGATTGATACGTTCCAGGCGGAAGTTCGGTAGCAAAATGATCAACAAGGGTGTCGTGTTCAAGGTCAGCTACAATCTGCGTATACTTACTGACCAACTCGAATCGGTGAATCGCCTTTTTGCGCTTACCGCAGTGAGCATGGATGATCTGCCGGTTCCACCACTCGACCAGCAACTGAGCGATGTGCGCCCTGTCTTTTGAAAGGACGCTCGTGAGATTATTGGCAAGTTCATCTTCAATAAAACGAATATTAATTTGCCCGGGCTTTATGCGTACCCTCGATAGAATTTCGGCTTGTTTGCTGTCGGCTAGTTCGAGGAATGCTTGGCAAGCTTTGGCTCTCGCACCGTGGGGAAGCTCTTTTTCTCCTTTCTCTTTTGCCTCCTGCCTCTCGTGGAGAACTCGCTGCGCTTCTTCCCGTAGGTCTGTGAGAAGCTCTGTGCAATCTGCGCTTTCATCAAGCAGAGCGATTAGCTTGGATTTTGGAGAAATATCTGCGACGGTGACAAGATGTAACGCAGTTTTCGATAGATCCAGATCCGGGAGGACGTCGATCCAGGCTTTGATCGTTTTCCACACATTGACGCTCGCCAAAGTGAGGCTCGCGGGCTTCGCTGACAGGGAATGCTTGAGCTGTTCGAGAATGGTTTCGCCGTTGGATTCGAGCGTGACATCGTCAAGCGTCTCAAGATAGATTACGGCATCATCGACCGTCTCGTTCCAGAGCCTGAGAAGCGCGTATTGAGCCTGATAAAGAAATCCCAAAGCCGCGTCGTCGGCGCTGTGAGAATTTGTACGTTCCAACTCGCCCCCTGCCGTTCGATACTCATCTGAACTGATCAAGCGTCCTCAATATTTGTGACGCCATCGCAGCGACTGGACAACCAGAATCTCGGGTTGAACATCGTGAAAGGTCGAGTCCGGAAGCGAGCGATGCTGCTGGCGGATGCTCGCGCGACCGCTGCCGATCTGTCAACGGCAAGCGAACTACAGCGGCCAAAGTCGAGTTCTGAACGATCCCGCTTCGTGACGCAGGTTTCGGTCGCTCGGTCGCGACCGTCAAACATCCTCATATTCGATCGACAGGCTTTCGGCGATGGCACGAATATCGGCATGACAGGGTGCGTCGGCCACGGCGCGGGTCGATACCGGCTCCAGCACGTTCTCCCCGACCCTGTCGCCGAACAGCAGGATCGCGAAATCCGGGCCAAATTGGACCGAGCTGTAATAGAGACCTTGCGCCGTCGGGCATGCGGCATGGATGCGCTCGGCCCAGGCCCGCGTTGCCGGATAGGTGCTGCGCGGGCCCGCCAGCAGCACATTGTGGTTGATGCCGATCTTGCGCTGCCCGGCAGTGGTCAGATCGACCAGACGCAGCGACGAGGTGGTCCTGACGACGCTATGGCTGTAGGCCCTGAAGTCGGCGGGAAAAACGATCTGGAAACTCGGGAGGCCGGTCTTCGGATCGACGGACGGGGTGTCGGGGCAGCGCAGGATGATTTCGCAAGCCGCGCAGGCAAACGTCTGCGCCGCGTAGATCGTCGGGATGATCATGTCCTCGGCATCCCGGATCGGAGAGAAGCGCGCATCGCCGGCGGCGGTCGGGTTGAACTGCTCGGCCCTGTAGACCGCGGGATGGATGCGATGCAGCTCGGTGCCCGCGTCGAGCGTCACATAGGCTTCCTTCCCGACCCGCATGGTGGACGGGTCGGGAATCGTCAGATCGAACCGCATCAGCCATGCTCCGCAGGCACGATCTCCCGCTCGAAGGCCGCGATCACGGCGTCGGCCTCGGCGCCGAGCCGTTCGGCAGGCGCCCCGCCGAAATCGAGATGCGGCCGCGTCAGCCAGTGCAGCAGGCGGAAATCGCTCCAGGACCGTGGCTTCAAGGCGATCAGCCTCGCCATCGCCGGATAGATGCGGCGCCCCTCGACGTCGAACTGGAACAGCGGATAGGCGGCACGGCCATCGACCGTGAACCGCAGGATCTCCCGCTTGTCCTCCTTGCGCTTCATCGTGGCGGAGGGGTTCGTTGCCGACAGGCCAAGCAGTTCGCATGCCTGTGCCTGATCGACCATCGAGGTGCCTGCCAGAATCCTTTCCTGCAGCCGGGCGCGATTGAGCGCCGCCTGCAACTCGGTGTCGTCACCTTTCGCCAAGCTCTCGCGGAGCATGACGCGGTAGGCGTCGACCACCTTGTCGATCTCGCCGGAGAAGCGATCGCTGAACACCGCGGCAAAGGCCGCCCTCATGGCCTCCTTTACCACGCCCTGGCCCTTTTTCGATCCGGACTGCGCCGAAGCCGGGGCAGTCCGAGCTTCGACTGCCGTGTACCACAGGTCGACATCTTCCGGAGCGACAGCCACGGAAACGTCGACACGGACGGAACCCGCAGTAAAGGCGGATGCGGCGATATCGTCGGAGGCATAGAGAGGACGCCCCTCGTGCGGTTCAGCCCGCATTCTGGAAGGCTTCCTGCGATGTTCCGTGTGAGCAGCATGCGCCATGACGACCTCCGCATCATAGTTCCGATATGAATGCCTACTTATATAGCGAATATATCCAGAAAAGCAAGGCCACGCACTCGGACCGCAGTGGACCCAAGGATGTGGCACTTGGCGGGGAGGAGTCACACCGGCCGAGAAGGCCGTTCGCTGGCTCATCAGGTCAGCGGGGCCGCCCTAGGTGTTTGATCCCGGCATCTGGTGGATCGGGTTCAGGATGAATCTGTCTGGCTCTGATGTCCAGATCTTGCAGATGTATTCGTATGGAGTGAGGCCGCTGAGGGTCTTGAGCCTTCGAGCGAAGTTGTAGGCCGCCATGAAGTCAGCGAGATGCGTTCGCAGTTGGTCGTGGCTGTCGTAATGGAAGCGCTTGACGGTGGCGTCCTTGATTGTGCGGTTCATCCGTTCGACCTGGCCATTGGTCCAGGGATGGCTGGGCTTGGTCAGCCGGTGCTCGATCCCATTTGCCTCGCAGATCATGTCGAAGCGCATCGGCCGGGAGTAGATGGTGTTCCGGTTTCGAGGTTGCTCTGCGAACTGAATACCGTTGTCGGTGAGAATGGTGTGAACCTGGTAAGGCACGGCTTCGAGCATGTGCTGCAAGAATTCCCAGGCTGTCTTCCTGTCGGCTTTGTCGACGAGCTGGGTCACGGCGAACTTGCTCGTGCGGTCGATGCCGACGAACAAATATAGTTTGCCTTCAGCGGTCTGCACCTCGGCAATGTCGATGTGGAAGAAGCCGATAGGGTAGCGTCTGAACTTCGACCGCTTCGGCTTGTCGCCCTCCACATCAGGCAAACGCGAGATGCCATGCCGTTGCAGACACCGGTGCAGTGCGGATCGCGTCAGGTGAGGGATGGATGGCTGAAGGGCATAAAGACAGTCATCCAATGGTAGAAGCGTATGGCGCCGGAATGCCACGACCATCGCCTCTTCGGCTTCCGTAAGGACGGTGGAGCGCGGCTCCGACGGCCCGGTCTTCATATCCTCGACCGACGCGCGTTTGCGCCATTTCGCGACCGTCTTGGGGTTGATGCCCAGTTCCCGGCTCAGCTGCGCGAGCGAAGCCTGCGATCGCTGTATCGCTGCTCGGACAGCGTGCGTGGTCGTGGCGCTGCCGTGACGAATTTGTCCCATAAAGCATCCTTCCATTCCAAAGAAAGGATCGCACCATCAAACCGTGGGATCAAACACCTAAGGTGGCGGTCCTCACTGAATAGAACGAAACCGAGCGACCGGTTTCCCACCCTACCGCATTGATCCAATGTGATCCGCGCGCCGGGCGCGGATCGGGTCTGCCCAGAAGCCGGGCAGGGGGTTCGACCGGGCCTGGCCCCGCTCACCCCCGGCCCGACGGTCTTTCTGTTTCGTGGATTTGTCCGCCACGCATCCGCCTGTCTGGCCGTCAAAGGGCAGGCGCCGCCCGGGGGCGTCGTCGGGGCGCAGGGCCGTGTCCTCGCCTGCGGCTGCGGGCCGCCCCACCCCTGCGCCCCGACCCATGACCGCCAGCCATGCGGCCGCGGGTCGGGCTGCGCCCTCGCCGCTCTGCCTCCGGGGAAACATGCGTTTCCCGAAGTCAGACCGGTGAGGCGCCGCCCATCGGCGGAACAGGGCCAAGGCCCGCCGCCCCGAACCCGAAAGGAAAAGAAACATGACCGGCAAGACCAGCACCCCCCGCAACCTCGTCATCAATGCCGATTGCATCGAGGCGATGCAGGCGTTCGGCACCGGCTCGGTGGACTTCATCCTGACCGATCCGCCCTATGTGACCCGCTTCCGCGACCGCCAGGGCCGCACCGTGGCCAACGACGACAACGCCCGCTGGCTGCGTCCCGCCTTCGCCCAGATGCACCGGGTTCTGAAGCAGGGCGGTTTCTGCGTCAGCTTTTACGGCTGGAACAAGGTGGATCTGTTCGTGGAGGCGTGGAAGGCGGCGGGCTTTCGCATTGTCGGGCATCTGGTGTTTCGCAAGCGCTACGTCTCCTCGGCGCGGTTCCTGCGCTATGAGCATGAACAGGCTTATCTGCTGGCGAAGGGCGATCCGGAATTGCCTGCCCATCCCGTGCCCGATGTGCTGGACTTCCCCTATACCGGCAACAAGCTGCACCCGACGCAGAAGCCGGTGGCCGCGCTGCGCAGGCTGATCGGCGCCTTCACGAAACCCGGCGACTTGGTTCTGGACCCGTTCAGCGGCAGCGGTTCCACGCTGGCGGCGGCGCATCTGCTGGGCCGGGATTGGCTCGGGGTGGAACTGGACGTGAGCCATTACCAGACCATCGGCAAGCGGATGGCGGCCCTGCAAGAGCGGGACCGGAAGGCGGCCGCATAGGCCAGCCCCCCAATCCAAGGGCGCCCGCCATCGGGGCGGGTGCCGCAATCCCACAGCTTCACGGAAAGGATTTCGACATGCGCTGGATTGTGACGAAGGACCATCACGGCGGCTGCATCGGACTGGGCGAGGACGCCGACGGAGTTCCCGCCCGCGGCACCCCCGAAGATGGCGAGGCCCTGCCGGCGGAGTTCCGGCTTTACACCGCGCGCGGCAGGCTTTTGTTCGAGGGCCGTTGCGGCGACATCGCCGCCGACTGGTGGCACGGCATGGAGCCGCTGCTTTACGCCTGGACCACGTTCCGTTGCCGCCGCTTGACCTGGCGCCCGACCGGGAAGGATGAACCGTGGCGCCCGCTGCGGCCATAGGTCGGGCGCCAGCCACCAGCCCAAAGCATCACGGCCGCCGGTCCATCGGATCGGCGGCCGTCGCGCGTGCGATCCCTGCCGCACGCGCCGGAAAAAATCGCGCTCGCCGGGCATGGCCCGGCTCGCAAGACAAGGCGACGATATCGGCAGATGCGCCCATGGCTGATGCGGCAGCGCGAACGGCGCGGCATGATCCGGACGGGCGGAGACCCGAGATATCGGAGCCCGGCCGGATCATGCCGAAGGCGAAGAATGGCGCCCCGCGATGGCGGCTATACGCCGGCGCGGCCCTGCTTGCCTTGACGCATCACGCCTGCGGCCGGCATGATGATAACACTCGAAGAACCGGTGAATTGCCAAACCGTCGCAGGCGAGAGCGTATTTCCATTGGCCGCCTGACGTGAACCGTCATCCATTTTTTCATGGAGGCTTCGATGTTTTTGATCGTGCTCGCCATTTCCCTGACCATCGCCGCCGGCTTCATCGCCTTCAAGCTGGCCGTCTTCGCCCTGCCCTTCTGGGTCGCCATGAGCGTGTTTCAATACATGTATGGCACTGATACCGGGATCTTCCTGCCGGGGCTGGTCGCTTTCGGCGGCGCTACCGCGTCGGTGGTGTTCGTCATCGCGGTACTGGCCTTCGCCAGCAATCCCTTTGTCCGCCTTGTCGCGCTCGGGCTGTTCGCCATTCCTGCCATGATCGCGGGCTATGCGCTGATCTACGGCATCGCCCGGAACGCCATCGATTCCAGCGTTGCCCTGAACATTCTCGGCGGGATCGGCGGCATCATCATCGGCGGATCGGCTATGGCCCATCTGAACGCGATCGGCGTCGCCTTCTTCTCGCGCATCTGATCACGCATCCGAAAATCCGGGCGAGCCTCCTGCGGCAGACGGCTCTACTCGCGCCCCGCGGGGCGCTCACCGAACCCGCAAGCGGTTTCGGCCGATGCCGGTGAAGATCCTCTCGCAGTTCGCGGCGCATGTCGCTCTGATCATGGCGGGTCCCGTAAAGGCTTGCCCCGAAGCCGGAGGCGCGATTGCCGGCGCAGCCTCGGGGCGATACGCCTTGCCCATGGAAAAACCCGGCAGCCGGAACCGCCGGCCCTCGGCCCCCGCGCAAGGGGAACGGCATCGCCGATGAACCGGCCCTCGCCCTCGTCGTCGGTCCCGACCCGCCGCACCCGGCACGGAAATCCGACCCGCCGCCGACCCCGCAGTCAACCCGGCCCCCGCCTTCCGCATCCTGCCATTCCGTGCAGTCGATGCCCGCCGCGATGCGACCAGCTTCATGCCGGACTCGCAATATTGCTGGATGGTCCAGCCCAGAGCCGATGAGGTGGCAGCCATGCCATTCCGCGCCCCCGACCCGACAGCCTGACCCCTCCCGCCCCGAACGACCGGCCTTCCGGGGGCGGACGCAAGGATGACCAGCAAGCCGAAGCGAAGCGGCACCGCCGCGGGTGGTGCGGGGTCCGGGGGCTTTTCCGACAGGACGGCACCGGCGAGGACGCCGCCGTTCCGCGATCCGTCCCCGTCATGCCTCCCGGACGAACCAATCCCTCCGCCTGTCCGATCCCCTAACTCCGTGCGGTTTTCACCGGCAACCCCCAAGGCTCCGGACCGTGTTGCCGCGCCGGGCGCGGCTGCCCGCACCACTCCGAACCCTTGCGGGCAAGCTGCCGCCCGAAAGGGGGCGTCAGTTGCAGGTGCCTCCCGACGGACTTGGCCGGGTCTCGTCGGAGGGAATGGTCCCTCCGGTGAAGCAACGGAGACAGACAATGCAGAACATCGTCATCCTCGCCGGCACCATCCGTCAGGCCCCCGAAACCCGCACCACCCGCAGCGGCACCGACGTCACCCGCTTCAAGCTGGTCACCTCGCGCCCGCGCTATTCGGAAGGCCGCGTCGTCCGTGACGAAAAGGGCTATCGGGTCGAGGACGCGGAATGGCACCGCGTCGTCGCCTTCAACGGGTTGGGCCGGACCATCCAGCAATATTGCGAATCCGGCACGAAGGTGCTGGTGCGCGGCCGCATCCACTACACGAAATGGCAGGATGCGGAAGGCCAGGACCGCTACGGCTGCGAGATCGTCGCCGAGACGGTGGATTTCCTGAGCCGGGCGCCGCAGTCCGAGCCCGGCGACGAGGACGAGGACGAGGGCCGGTTCATCGACGAAGACGACATCCCCTCCTGAGCGGGAGGCCCAGAGGCCCGGCGGCACCAGCCGCCGGGTTTTCCCATGTCCGCAGCGGATCGCCCCGAGGCCGCGCCGGCAAGGGAAGGCTCCGGCGGGGGCACCCCCTCCGGACCTCCTCCGGTTTGAAATGTCTCCTTTCGGTCTCTGTCGTCCGGAGGGTTGCACCTGCCGCTGCGCTGTCGAGGACGAGCGGTCCCCCCAATTTTCCGTCGCCGCCCAGGGGCGGCGCCAGAAAATCGGCACCCCCACTCGCCGCCCAGGGGCGGTCGCTGCGCGATCCCCGACATCTTGCGGCGACGGTGCTGCCTCCTCCCGTCAGAGACCGAAAGGAGACATGCCATGACCAACCGCAGCACCACCAGCATCGACGCCGGCGACCCTGCCTACTGGCGCGACCGCCAGCGCGCCTTCCGGCTGATCCGCGACGCCGACCTCGCCCTGCAGCGCCAGAAGGAAGCACCGCTGTATCTGCACGGCGGCTACGACGCGGACGGCAACGTGATCGCCATCGAGAACCTCGCGCCCGAGGACGACCTGATCGCAGCCGTCCGCGCAATCGAGGCCGACCCCACGGCGGTCGGCATCCTCGCCGCGCAGGGCCGCACCCGTATCGGCTGGTGCCCCGTCGATGCCGTCATCCGCGACCTCGACGGCACGGCCCGCTTCGCTGAGGATCCGGCGCGCGATCCGCTCTGGGGACCGGACACCGACTGAGCCCCACGGAAGGCGGCTCCGGCGGCCTTCCGTTCCCGCCGCTGCCGGCAGAAGCGCCGCCGGCCGGATCGACCGGCCGCCGGCGCTGACGAAAGGGGGGCGTGCCGCCGCCCCTCTCGCGCTCACCCCCATGAAGGAAGGGGCTGAAAGCCCCCTCCTTCAAACATCCTCCCCCTGAGGAAGGAGACGGTTCCCTCCTTCCTTCCCCTGACCCCATCCTTCTCCCGGACTGATGAAACAGGGGCTGGGGAAAGAAGGCTGGGGACGGGCAGCGCAACAGCGCCACCGATGGGCTTTGCATGATCGTCGGTGCGCGGGCGGGAACGGCGTATTTTGCTTCGGAGCAGAAGGGAACTCCACCGGCGAACGGGATGGAGACGCGTGGGTGTTTCAACGGCTGCAGGGAAAAGCCCAAACTCCGCTAACAGGCTGAAAATAATGGATAAAACGCCACAATCGGCTTGCGTCAAAGCCTTGTTTTTGCTAGACTATTCGTAAGGCGCGCAGGTGGTCGCCATCCACCGGCGCCATGCTCCCCGCAATGCGGGGTCGGGGTGGTGGAAGGGGCCGGATGGATCGACCCCCCGAGCCCGGAGACAAGCGCATGCATACCGCGACATTCGAGATCAACATCCCCAGCAACCCGCTGGCGGGCCGCATCAACCTCGAGGACATCGAGATGGGCATGGACGCCGATACTGGGGTCAAGGCCCGCGCCAGCCGCGACAGCGTGACCCTGACGGTCATCGTTCACGCAACCGATGCTGGCGATGCCGCGAACTGGCTTCAGGAAGCGGGCCTGATCTGACCCCGCCAACAGAGGCGCGGAAACGACCCGCGCATATGCCAAGGAGAACCGCCATGACCACCGCCAAGATCGTCATCCCTTTCGCCGCCGCCCGCGCCGCCGCAACGAAGGCGGGCTGGCCGATCGACGCATGCTCGACCGCATGGCTGGAGGGCAGGATCGACGCCGTTTTTTTGCGTAAAAGGAACGGCGACATCAAGGTCGAGGTCGAGATCGAACACCTGCCGACCATGGCCCAGCTTGTCCACGATGTCATCGCCTGACCACCACCAGCCGCACGCCCAGACGGGAGGACGCCCATGACCTGTGAAACCGAAACCACCGCCCTCGCCACGAAGATCCACGCTGAATGCGAGTTCTGCTTCGACCGCAACGACATCCATGAAGCCCTCGAACCGCTCGGCCAGATGGTCGAATACGGCGCGACCACCGCAGCGGAGATCGAGGCATTCCTCCGCATGCGCCGGGAACGATACGAGGCCGGGCTCTATGGCACCTGAATGCGCCAGCGGGATCGGAGGCCCCGCCAAGGCAAGCGCCCGGCGGAGCTGCGCCAGTGGAAGGGGCCGGATCGTTCGGCCCTGCAACCGGACCGGAGAACAACCATGAACCGCCCGACCACCGTGACCGAACTGATGGCCGACGCCGCCGACGCCCTGATCCGCCGCGACCCGCACCGGCTCGAGGAACTGGAGCGGATCAGCAGGGGATGGATGCAGACCCACGACGAGGAATTGGCGCAGGTCATCCTCCTGCAGGCGATGACCGAAGCCGCCGATCTCCTCCTCGACACCCCGAGCGAGATCGAGAGCGATTGACGCAACCAGTGCAAAGCAGGCCGGCCCCGCCATCGCAGGGCTCGCGACAGCATAAGACCACCCACCGGGAGAACCGAAGATGACCGCAGCCGAACAGACCGCCCGCCGCCTCACCGATGCCGCAACCATCGCCACCGCCTTTGCCGAAGGCAGGTTCCGCAAGGTGACGGTGCGGGAAGCATGGGGCCTCGGATGGGACGCCGAGGCCGACGAGCCCGAGGTTTTCACCGAAGGCGGGTTGCACGCGATCCTGAACGTCGACCGCACCGAGATCGAGATGATGGCAGACGACGATGGCGAATGCTGGACCATCCAGATCGCCAGCGGCGAGTTTCGGCCCGCCTGACCCGCCAGCGGAAACGGCATTCCCCGCCGATGCAAATGCCCGGCGGGCCTGTCTGCAAGGACGCCGGGCTCAGCCCTTGTTGGCGGCGGCGCTTCTCAGCATCTGCTTGTAGCCCTTCCTTGTCATCCACTCCGCCCGCGCCAGATGGCTTTGCCAGCAGCGATATGTGCGCAGTTCTTCCGCATCGGGATCCCGGCGCAGCACGATCCGCGCCACTTCCTTCCAATCCGCTTCCTCGGCGCTGGCGTCGAGCAGCCGCAGATAGGTCACGTAATGCTGCTCGTCATATGCGGTGATCTTGTCCGAGACCGGGGCCTCGTCCTCCACGACGGGATCGCGATCAATGGGAGCGCTCATGGCAAATCCCCCTTTTTTCCGATGGGCATGGCTTGCGGTACGCCCCCGCAATTGCCCTCTGACCCTGGTGATCGGGGAGTTCGAAACCGCTGTTACCCGGCCCCATGACCTTTAGGCGGGTAGCCCTGGACATGCGCCATGGGCTCCCCGACCATAAGGTTCGAGGTGTGTGGTGCCGTTTCGGCCGACACCAACCGGTAACAGAGGGGTTTCGACTCCCCAGAGCAGCGCGTCTGCTCCAAGCGCCAACATAAAGGATCGGCATGGTCTTGTCTTTGCCAATCGACGCTTCGTGAAGCGCCGCGCGGGATACGACGTCCAACTTCAGTGCCGCTGAACTACTGCTGGCCGAAACCTGCCGAATTTGCCGTTCACAGATCGGCAGAACTTCGCTACCACCATATCCACCGATGACCGCAGCCAAGGGACAGGGGACCTGCAATGGCCCAGGAGTTTCAGGATCAGCCGCCGGCGGGCAACGGGCCGACCGACTACGACAAGGAGCAGCTGACGCTCTATCTGCGCCTGCTCGATGCCGATCGCGATGGCGCGGGCTGGCGGGAAGCGGTTGAGATCATTTTCGGAATCGACCCCACCGCGCAACCCGTGCGGGCCGAGAAGGTCTTCGCCTCGCATCTCGACCGTGCGAAATGGCTCGCCTCAAGCGGTTACCTCGACCTGCTGATCGCCGGGCGCGGGTAATAAGATCCATTTGCACGCATGGCACGAGCTTGGGCGGGCTTCGTGCTTCATTTGCCCCCGGTCTCTTTCGATCCTGACCCCTCTCCGGTTTGGGGGGAGCGCGCGATGAAGGAGACGTTGCAATGCCACGATACGCCGAGTGGCGGTCTCAATCCGCCTACGACTATATCGACACATTGACGCCTGCGGAACTCGCCTGGGAATTCCTGCGCAGGAACGAGGATTACAGAGAGGAGTACTTCCGTCTTGCGGCGGCGGGCCAGCTCGATACCGAGGCTGGCCGGGCCTTTGCCGCAAGATGGGGGTTGTGCTTTCCCCGCCGACCCGAGCCGCCCGGCACGAAGGCAGCGGGTGATCTGGTCTCCTGCCGTTGATCCGGCCCGCATCCTGCTGCGCCCCTGCCCGCCCGGCATGGACGGTCCCCGTCTCGCGGCCCGCGGCGATGTGATCGTCAGCGATCTCGGCGAGGACGGGTTTTGCACCGCCAGCATCCGCGGCGTGGAGTTCCCGCTGCTGTTTCTCGCCGGCGGACCGGACCAGCCCGTCGCGGCCGTCGTCGTCGCCGACCACCTGGCGCTGGATCGGCTGGAAGCGGTCGAGCGCTTCTGGGCCGCGCTCAACGGGGAGAAAGTTCCGCCCGAACGTCGGCGCATGTCCCTGCAGAAGCGGCAGCGCGCCGGAAAGTCCCTGCGCGCCGTCGACGGGCGCAAGGACGGCGCCAGCTACCGGGTGATCGCGCAGGTGCTGTTCCCGGCCCACCGGATCACCCTCGCGACCTGGAAGAGCAACGCCCTGCGCGAAACCGTCATCCGGCTCGTGCGCGACGGGCTCCTGCTCGTCGCCGGCGGATACAGGTCGCTCCTGCATCGCCGGCGGCATGACCGAAAGCACAAGAGGCGGACAGTCAGGACCGGCTGAGATAGGAGGCGGCGAGTCTCGCCTCGGCCCGGATCGCATCGGCGCGATCCGGCCGGTCGAGGCGGTCCATTTCCGCCGCCGCCTGTTCCCGCTCCTCGATCTCCGCCCGCAGGATCGCCCGCACCCGCTCGGCATCCAGCGACAACCGCTCGACCTCCGCCGAACCGGACAGGAATCGGTGCTGTTCCGCCGCGCCGCTGCCCGCGCGGGCGGGCGGCGCCTCGGTATTGTCGATCGCCGCGATCAGCGTGCGGATGAGCTTCGCGTCGCTGCTGCGACCTTCCTTCATCGCCACCCGCAGGTCCGCCCGCATCCGGGCTTTCATCTCATGTCCGGCATCCTGCACCATCTCGGCCTCGCGTAGTTTCCAGCAATTGCGAGGGTCCTTCCTATCATCCGCGCCCTTCGAGTGAAACGGACTGGCGGCGGACGATGACCGCCATCGACGTACCGTGTCGCCAACGCGCAACCGCCCCTTCGCGCCTCTGCCGATGCCGCGCGGGGTGTCGAAAATTCGCAAGAATCTTCGACATCCACCCCCGGCCGTTTTTTGCGCCAGGCTGTCCGTGACTACGAGCCGCCCCCGCCGCGGCGCCCTTCGAGAACACGGAATCGCAGCCATGTCCCATGACCATTCGCCCCTGCCCCATCGCTATCTGCGCACCCCGGAAGCCGCCCGCTTCCTCGGCCTTTCCGACCGCACGCTGGAAAAGCACCGCGTCTACGGCACCGGCCCGACCTACAAGAAGCTCGGCGGCCGCGTCGTCTACGCCGTCCGCGATCTTCAGGCCTGGGCCGAGCGCGGCACCGTCACCTCGACATCCGATCCCACGCCCCCCGTCCTCCCCGCCCTGCCGAAATACCGCCTGCGCCGGCCGCACCCGGCCGGGCAGAAAGGGTGATCGCCATGTCTTCCCCTACCCGCAAACGGCTCACCGGCGAACGGGCCAGGCTCAACCCCTTCGTGGTTTCGGGCGGCGATGCCAGCCCGCGCGACCAGCGCGATCTGATGGAGCGGCCGTTCTTCTCACTGGCGAAGACCAAGCGGCTGACCCCGATCCACTACGAATCCGGTGGCGTTCAGGTCCATGTCCAGGGCTTTCCCGAACACGGCATGGCGACGATCTGGGACGCCGACATCCTGATCTGGGCCGCAAGCCAGATCGTCGAGGCCGAGAATGCCGGGCTGCAAACCTCGCGCTTCCTGCGCTTCACCCCCTATCAGCTGCTCACCGCCATCGGCCGGAATGCCGGCGCACGCAACTACCAGCTGCTGCGGGGCTCGATGGCCCGGCTGCAATCGACGGTGATCCGCACCACCATCCGCCATGGCAGCCATTGGCGGCGGCATCAGTTCTCCTGGATCAACGAATGGGAGGAATGCGAAACCAGCGACGGCCGCACCGAGGGCATGGAACTCGTGCTGCCCGAATGGTTCTATCGCGGCGTCATCGACCGCTCGCTGGTCCTGTCCATCGACCCGGCCTATTTCCGCCTCACCGGCGGGCTTGAACGCTGGCTGTACCGGGTGGCCCGCAAACATGCCGGACGGCAGCCCTCGGGCTGGAGCTTCGAGATCCCGCATCTGCATGCCAAGTCCGGCAGCCTCGCCCGGTTGTCCGATTTCGCGCTCGATATCCGCCGCCTCGTCGCCCGCCAGCCGCTGCCCGGCTATCGCCTCGGCATCGAGCGCGACGGCCGCCATCAGCTGCTGCGCATCCGCCCCGCCAAGTTATCCACAGAGCCTGTGGATAACTATGTGGAAGGTATCGGTACTTCGGGCGCAAATACTATCGGTACTTCAGGCGCACCACTATCG
>JAUNUO010000006.1:35465-43072 GCA_030538135.1 Paracoccus sp. (in: a-proteobacteria) | reverse complement strand
CCTGCGCCAGATCGACCTGCCGCTGACGTTCGCGGAACCGGGCGCGGTCGGCATCCGAATATTCCTCGGCGCACTGGTGACAGCGCACGCCGGGCTCGTATTCAGGCCGCGTCCGGTCATCCGCCGACAGGGGGCGGCGGCAGGCGTGGCACAGCGTATCATGTTCGCCCTGCGCCAGTCCGTGCGTCAGGCTGACCCGTTGATCGAACACGAAACAATCGCCGCGCCACAGGCTGTCGTCCTTTGGCACGTCCTCAAGGTATTTCAGGATGCCGCCTTTCAGGTGGAACACATCCCGCACGCCTTCGCCCAGCAGGAAATTCGTCGATTTTTCACAGCGGATGCCCCCGGTGCAGAACATCGCCACCCGCTTGCCCGCGAAACGATCCGCATTCGCCCGCCACCACGCCGGAAAATCGCGAAACGACCGGGTGCCGGGGTCGATCGCGCCCGCAAAGCTGCCGATGGCGTATTCGTAATCGTTGCGGGTGTCGATCACCACCACGTCACCCGCCCTGATCAACGCGTTCCAGTCGGCCGGCGCGACATAGCGCCCGACCCCGGCCTGCGGGTCCACATCGGGCTGGCCCATGGTGACGATTTCGCGCTTGATCCGCACCTTCATGCGGGCAAAGGGCATGGTCTCGGCGCCGCTTTCCTTCCATTCCAGCGCGGCACAGCCCGGCAGAGCGCGGATATGCGCCAGAACCGCCGCGATCCCCGCCGCCGTCCCGGCGATGGTGCCGTTGATCCCCTCGCGCGCCAGCAACAGCGTGCCGCGCAAGCCATGCGCCTGACACACCGACGACAGCGGCCCGCGAAGGGCCGCCGGATCGTCGAAACGGGTAAAGTGATACAGCGCGGCGACAGTCAGCATTGCGCCGCCATAGCCGCCGCGCCCCGGTGCCGCAACCTAGAACTGCAACCCCAGCGCCACCCCGCCCAGCACATAGCAGAACAGCGTGATCAGCACGACGCCGACCACGTTCAGCACCACCCCGCCGCGCGCCATCTGCCCGATGGTGACATAACCGGTGCCGAACACGATGGCATTCGGCGGCGTCCCCACCGGCAGCATGAAGGCACAGGTCGCCGCCAGTGCCGCCGGAATCAGCAGCGTCATCGGATCGGCCCCGATGCCCAGCGCGACCCCGCCCAGAATGGGAATAAAGGTCGCCGCCGTCGCCGTGTTCGAGGTGATTTCCGTCAGGAACAGGATCAGCAGCGTGACCACCGCGGCCAGCGCCAGCAAGGGCAGCGCACCCAGACCCGTGACCTGCGCGCCGAACCACTGGTCCAGCCCCGACGCGGCCACCGCCCCGGCCAGCGCAAGCCCGCCCCCGAACAACAGCAGCACACCCCAGGGCAACCCGTCCTCGGCATCCTTCCATTCCAGAACCATGCGGTCGCGCCCCTCGCCGGGCAGAAGGAACAGCATGATCCCGGCGGCGATGGCGATGCCGGTGTCGTCCAGATTGCCCAGCGGTCCCAGATCAAGGCCAAGCAGGCTTTTCAGCAGACCCGGCACGACCCAGAAAAACGCCGCACCGCCGAACACCAGCATCACCATGCGTTCGCCTTGCGACACCGGGCCAAGACCGGCGATCTCATTGTCGATCATCTGCCGCCCGCCGGGAATTTCCGTCAGATTGAACCGATACAACACGTTGGTCATCAGGAACCACGCGATGAAGATGAAGGTAAAGGCCAGCGGCGTGCCGATCATCATCCATTGCAGGAAACCGATCTCGCGGCCCAGTTCGTCGCGGACATAGCCGGCGACGATGGCATTGGGCGGGCTGCCCAGCAGCGTGCCCAGCCCGCCCATGCTGGCCGACCACGCGATCGCCAGAACCAGACAGACGCCGAAGGCGCGGATTTCCGGGTCGCGGATGGCGGTGGACAGGGTTGCCCCGCCCTCCAGCGCGGTTTCCAGCTGATCGGCACTTTGCGAGGTGGCGCGGCTTTCGATCACCAGTTTCAGAACCGACAGCGCGATCGGCAGCATCATCAGCGTCGTGGCCGTGTTCGACACCCACATCGACAGAAACCCCGTGGCCAGCATCAGCCCCAGAACGATCCGCTTGGGTTCGACCCCGACCCGGCGCAGCGTCAACAGGGCGATGCGGCGGTGCAGGCTCCATTTTTCCATCGCGATGGCGATCAGGAACCCGCCCAGAAACAGGAACACGATGGAATTGGCATAGGCCGAGGTGGTCTGCCCTACCGTCCGTTCCGTCAGCGCCGGAATCAGAACGACGGGCAACAGCGACGTGGCCGAAAGCGGGATTGCCTCGGACATCCACCAGATCGCCATCAGCGTCCCGATCGAGGCCACGACGCGCGCATCGGGCGTCAGCCCGTCGGCATTGCCCAGCAGCATGTAAACGATCAGCGCGGCAATGATCCCGCCTGCCCGGAAAATCCATATCCAATGCGAACCGGCACCCGGCCCCTCGGGATATTCCTCATATTCGCCCTGGTGGCGCGGTTTGCCTTGCACGAGACCCCCTTCCTGCTCATCGTATTGCCGTCATGTCGCACAGAGGGTCTTTTCTCGCCGCAGTTGCAGCCGGGGTCAAGCGCGAGGCGGCATGACGATACCTCTACCGGGGGAAAAAAATGCCTCCATTGACCTGCCTCGGTCAGATGTTACCACTGACAGGCAGCGCAATCGCAGGAGGATCGACGATGGCCAGCGCATTGATCGTGATCGACATGCAGGTGGATTTCTGCCCCGGCGGCCGTCTGGCCGTGGCGGGCGGGGACGAGATCGTGCCGGTCATCAACGATCTGATGGCCGATTACGATGCCGTCGTCCTGACGCAGGACTGGCACCCCGACGATCACGCCAGCTTTGCGTCGAACCACACGGGCGCGGCGCCTTTCAACGTGGTGCAGATGCCCTACGGTCCGCAGGTGCTGTGGCCCGATCACTGCATCATCGGCACCGAGGGCGCGGGCTTTCATCCCGCGCTGGCCGTCGATGTGGCCGATCTGGTGGTGCGCAAGGGGTTCCGGCCGCAGATCGACAGCTATTCCTCGTTCTTCGAAAACGACCGAACCACGCCGACGGGGCTGGCCGGCTATCTGCGTGACCGCGGGCTGAGCGATCTGACCTTCGTGGGGCTGGCGCATGATTTCTGCGTGGCATGGTCAGCCATCGACGCGGCACGTCTGGGGTTCCGGGCGCGGGTGATCGAACAGGCGGCACGGGCGATTGATCTGGACGGATCGCTGGACCGCGCACGGGCCGACATGCGCGCCGCCGGGGTGGTTCTGACCTGATTTCGTGCAACGCTGTGTACAACCTGTGTACAGGCTGTGTACGGCCCGTGCACAGCCGGTGCAGCCTCAGGCCCAGCAATTGCTGGCCCAAATCCCGTTGCATCCCGAACGTTGCGTCATGCAACGCACGCCTCCGTTGCCGGGCAGCGCGCGTTGCGCACGCTTGCGCCTGCGCTGACCTCGGGGCAGGATAGCGCACGGACTGGGACAAAGGGCAAACACATGGTCGATATCGCCACGCGGGTCTATAATCACAAATGGAAAATCGACCCGATCGTGCGATCCCTGATCGACACCGATTTCTACAAACTGTTGATGTGTCAGTCTGTTTTCCGCAATCGCCCCGATACGCAGGTGACATTCAGCCTCATCAACCGATCCAAACATGTGCCGCTGGCCGATCTGATCGACGAAGGTGAATTGCGCGAACAGCTTGACCATGTGCGCAGCCTGTCTTTGTCACGCGGCGAAAGCACCTGGCTGCGCGGGAACACCTTTTACGGCAAACGCCAGATGTTCCGCCCTGATTTCATGGAGTTCCTGGAAAACCTGCGCCTGCCCGCCTATCATCTGGAACGTCGCGGCGACCAGTATGAACTGACCTTCGAAGGCCGCTGGCCCGAGGTGATGCTGTGGGAAATTCCCGCGCTGGCGATCCTGATGGAACTGCGCTCGCGCGCGGTTCTGGGCGAGATGGGCCGGTTCGAATTGCAGGTTCTCTATGCTCGCGCGATGACCCGTATCTGGGAAAAGATTCAGCAATTGCGCCACCTTGAGGGGCTGCTCATCGCGGATTTCGGCACCCGGCGGCGCCATTCCTTCCTGTGGCAGGACTGGTGCGTGCAGGCCATGATCGAAGGTCTGGGCCACGACTGCTTTACCGGAACGTCAAACTGCCTGATCGCCATGCGCCGCGACATCGAGGCCATCGGCACAAACGCGCATGAACTGCCCATGGTGTACGCCGCCCTCGCCGACACGGACGAGGAATTGCGGCAGGCGCCCTATCGCGTTCTGGCCGACTGGCACGAGGAACACGACGGCAACCTGCGCGTGATCCTGCCCGACACCTATGGCACCAAGGGTTTTCTCGACAACGCCCCCGACTGGCTGGCACGCTGGACCGGTATCCGCATCGACAGCGGCGACCCCGCCGAGGGCGCGGAAACCGCGATCCGCTGGTGGCAGGATCGGGGCGAAAATCCGCAGGAAAAACTGATCATCTTTTCCGACGGGCTGGATGTGGAACAGATCACTCAGCTTCACCATCAGTTCCACGGGCGGGTCAAGGTCAGCTTCGGCTGGGGCACGTTGCTCACCAACGATTTTCGCGGACTGGTGTCGGGCGACCGACTGGCGCCATTTTCCCTTGTGTGCAAGGCAGTTGCAGCCAACGGGCGGCCCACCGTCAAACTGTCGGACAACCCCGCCAAGGCCACCGGCCCCGCCGAGGAAATCGCTCGTTATCGCCGGGTCTTTCGCGTCGGCGATCAGGTTTCGCACCGGGTTGTGGTATAACGTCCGATCGGGGCAACGGCACTTATTTGCGCTTGCCCGGCTTTTCAGAGGGTTTGGGCAAGCTGCGCAGGATCTTTTTCAGACCCTTTTCATCCACCATGTCCGCCGCCTTGCCAGGCGCGACCCAACGCCTGCTGCGTTGTCCGGCCTCGGGATATTTGTCGGCCAGTTCCGAAACCTCGACGATAAAGACCCGAACCCGCACCGGCACGATCACGCCGGTGTTTTCGTTCAGTTTGTCATAGTCGTATTGGCCGATCTCGTCCGCAAGCACGCGCCCGATGGCCCCTGCTTCTTCCCACGCCTCCTGCATGGCGGCATCGGCATCGTCGCGGTCGGCCATGGGCCAACCCTTCGGAATGATCCAGCGCCCGGTGCCGCGGCTGGTAATCAACAGCACCTTGCCACTGGTCAGATCGCGGCACAGCGCCGCCACCTGCGTCCGCATCACGGACATGGTAACCGCATCCACCGCGCCCGCCCCTGAAATCGTCGTCATCCCATTCATTCGTCCTGCCCCCCGTCGATTTTTCCGCGCAACGCCTTGATCGCGCCGCGTTCGGTCTTGGCCTTCAATCGCCTGCGTTGACTGCCCAGGGTGGGCCGCGTGGCGATCCGTCTTTTGGGAACAACGGCGGCCGCACGGATCAGTTCCGCCAGGCGTTCGCGCGCCAGTTCCCGGTTGCGGGCCTGGCTGCGCGTTTCCTGCGCCAGGATGACAACCGCACCGTCCTGCGTCCACCGCCGCCCCGCCAGACGCCGCAACCGCCGCTTGACCGGTTCAGGCAGGCTTGGCGACCGCTCGGCCTCGAACCGCAGTTCGACGGCCGTGGACACCTTGTTCACATTCTGCCCCCCCGGTCCCTGCGACCGGGTGAAATGTTCCGAAAGCTCCCACTCATGGAGCGAAATGGCGTCTGAAACATAGAGCATTGGGCGACATACAAGCATTTACCGCGCCAGTATAGATGCCCAAAAGTTAAGAATGTGTGATTTTTTGGCGCCTGAGCGTAATTTTATCAGCCGATGACCGATTGCCGCGATTCCGGCCAGTGCCGGAACGGCAGCACAGCGCCCTTTTCCCGGCTTTCGCGGACGCGCGCCAGATCGACCTCGGCAAAGACCCAGCCGGGCGAATCCATCTCGCCCTCGGCGATGATGCCGGTTTCCGGCCAGAGCCCGTCGGGCGGGCCATAGATCGCCGCCCTGCCCCGGTTCTCATCAACGGCGGGCGACCAGTCGCAATCGCCTACCGTCGGCGCATGAACCACAACGCATTGATTTTCCAATGCCCGCGCCATCGCCCCGATCCGCACCCGGTTAAAGCCCGCGACCGTATCGGTGCAGGACGGGACCAACAGCAGTTCCGCCCCGGCCTCGGCTAAAGCGCGGCCTAACAGAGGAAATTCACTGTCATAACAGATCAGAACGCCGATCCGGCCCAGATCGGTGTCGAACACCCGCAGCCCCGGCGCGCCGGTCACATCCCAGGTTTCGCGTTCAAAGCGGGTCATCACCTGCTTGTCCTGATGCCCGATCCTGCCACCCGGACCAAACAGCACGGCACGGTTGACCGGGCGGGGACCGTCGAACACCGGACCAGAGGCGGCCAGAATATGGCAGCCGTGATCGCGCGCCAGCCGGGCATAGACGGACTCGGCCGCCGGCTGTTGGCGCGCGGCTTCGTGCAGGGATCGTTCCAGATCACCCGCCACCGCGCGTCCGCCCAGACTGGCCAGTTCCATTGCGCCATATTCGGGGAACACCAGCAGATCGGCCCCCTCGGCCGCCTGCACCCAACGGGTCAGCTTGGCCTCGAAGGCGGCGAAATCGTCGAACCAGTCCAACGGATAGGCAGCGGCGGCGATCTTCATAGCGGGCGCATCCAGAATTGCAGGTTCTTGCGGGTTTCCTTGGTCTGTCCGAGATCCTTCCAACTGAAAGAGGCGACCACGCCGGGCAGTTTCTCATAGCCCCGCTTGCGCCAGAAGCCATCCAGCGGACGATAATCGGCGGGTCGCGCAGGGTGTTCAACCGGGCGGATCACGCTGCAAAAGGCGGTGTAGCGATAACCCGATGCGCGGGCATGGGTTTCGCGTGCGTCGAAAAAGGTATGGCCAATACCGTGGCCGCGATAATCGGGCAGCAGCACGGATTCGGCGCAATAAAAGATTTCGGTCAAGGGTTCGGGGCGGCCCGCAAAGGCGGCGGCGAAATCATCGGCGTGGTCGGCCATCGGCGCGCCGGTTGCCGCGCCCACGACCCGGCCCCCGTCCAGCGCGGCCACGACGACCGCACCCGGCGACTGATAGGCCCGCAGATAATCGCGTTCATAACCCGGATCGCCGTCATAGAGATACGGCCAGTCGCGGAACACCGCGATCCGCAGCCGCGCCACATCATCCAGCGCGGCAGTCAGATCGTCCCCGGTAAGAACGCGGGTTTCGATCATGCCGAAACCTGCGCCACCCAATCGGCAAGGTTGTAATAGGTGGTCACGCGCGCGATTTTGCCGTCGCGGATGGTAAAGAACGACCCGGCGGGCAGGCGATAGGTCTGGCCGCGCGCCTCGGGCAGGCCGGGGTCGGTCTTCAGATAGGTGCCGTTCACAACGAATTCCGCGGCGGCGCGATCGCCCGCATCGTTCGCGAAGATCACCATATCCGTCAGGTTTTCCTTATAGCTGGTGGTCATATGCCCATTGAATTCAGCGAACAGCGCCTTGCCCTTGCGGATTTTCCCCTCATTGACGTGGTGTTCCACCTCGTCATGCAGCATGGCCAGCATCTCGTCGGTGCGAC
>JAUNUO010000006.1:29416-35365 GCA_030538135.1 Paracoccus sp. (in: a-proteobacteria) | reverse complement strand
TTGACGTGGTGTTCCACCTCGTCATGCAGCATGGCCAGCATCTCGTCGGTGCGACCGGCGTTGAAGGCGTCGTAATAGGCGGCGATCATGGCTTTGGCGTCCATCGTCATCTCCTGTTGCGGTTGTCCTGATCTAACCCGCCGCGCGGCCTGCGTCACCTCCGCCCTTGGGACCAGTTTAACCGGATATTCATGCCTCGGCGGATAGACCCGGACGGAACGAACAGCGAATCGGGCGAGACAATGATGGAACCTGACGGGCCGGATGAGGTGACGCGCCTGCGCGATCTGATAGGGAGCTGCTTGATGCAGCTCAGGCTGGGGCAGGTGCCGCAGGCGGACATCAGCGATCTTTCCCCCGAAAACCGGGCATTCGCGGCCGAGTTCCTGCGTGTCTTGGGCCATATCAAGGCAAAGAACATCAGTCTCATGCACGGGCTGGAAACCCTGCGCGATGGCTTCGCCATCTTTGGACATGACAGACGGCTGATCTTTGCGAACAATTCGTTCCGCTCGTTCTTCAAGCAGAAAGTGCGGGTCGATACGGGCATCCATCTGCAACTGTTGGCTGACGCAATCGACCGGCATCAGATGGTCAATCTTTCCGGCGCGCAGATGATGGAATGGTCCGCTACCGCCATGAAGCAAAAGACCAAATCGCTAATCGTGCGGCTATCCTCGGGCACGGTCGCGCGCTGGTCGATCCGGCTCGACCCATTCGGCAACCTGGTTCTGATCGCAAGCGACATCACGCGCGAAATGGCCCGCCAGACCGAACTGGAACAGCTCATGGCAGAGGCCAGACGCGCTGGCGATGCCAAGACCACCTTTCTGGCGCATATGAGCCACGAACTCCGCACCCCCATGAACGGGGTGATCGGCATGGCCGAAATGCTGTGCGACAGCGGGCTTGACCCCGAACGGCAACGATATGCTGAAACGATCCGCAATTCGGCCGAGGCGTTGTTGACCATCATCAACGATGTGCTGGATTTCTCGCGCGGGCGGAGCGACGGCATCCGCCTGACCGAAAGCAGCTTCGATCTTGAGATGGTCGTGGTCGAGGTAGCAACGCTTCTGCAACCCGCGGCCCGCGCCAAGGGGCTGGATCTGCGGGTGCTTTACGACCCGATGATGCCGGTGCGCTGGCTTGGCGATGTCGGCCGGGTGCGGCAGGTCATCATCAATCTGGTGGGCAACGCGGTCAAATACACAGAGGCAGGCTTTGTGCGGCTGATCGTCATCCCCGGCGAGGACGGGCCACATATCCTGATCCACGACAGCGGCCCGGGCATCCCCGATGAGCGTGTCGATTCGATCTTCGACGAATTCAGCCAGCTTGCCGCACCCGGCATATCCGGCATCAACGGCAGCGGACTGGGTCTGGCGATCACCGCGCAACTGGTGCGGGCAATGGGCGGCATCCTGTGGCTGGACAGCCAGCCCGAGGTCGGTTCGACCTTCGGTGTCAGCCTGCCGATGCATCCCGCGGAAATCCCCCGCGCGCCTTTACCGCCGGTCGCGGCGCAGGCCGGGAACGTGCTAGTGGTGCAGGACAATCTGGCCCTGTCGCGGCATCTGCGCCGAATGGCCGCCGGCACTGGCCTGCGCCTCGATGTGTGCCGCAACGATGAGGGGTTGCGCGACGCGCTGGACGCAGGGCCGCCTCCGGCCCTGGTGTTGCTGTTCTGTTGCGCGGATCACGACCGGATCACCAACCGGTTGTCACTGCTGCGCGCGCGGATGCCCAATGTGCCGGTCTGGCTGATGACCAGCGCCAGCCAGCATTGCCCGCCGACCGCGCGATTCGACCATACGGTTACCCTGCCGGCGACGCGGGCAGCACTTCTTGGCCCGATCATCGCTCATGTCTCGGGCGGCAATGCTGCACCCGCCCCCGATGCCGAGTTGCGGCAGATGAAGGTGCTTGTCGCGGATGACAACGCCACCAACCGTCTGGTCGTCGAAAAGATGCTGCGGCATTGCGATTTCATGCTGCTGGCGGCGGAAAACGGACAACAGGCCGTGGAAATCTGGCAAAGCCAGCGACCGGACCTGATCCTGATGGATGTGTCCATGCCGGTCATGGACGGGCGCGAGGCTGCGCGGACCATTCGGGGGATCGAACGCACCAAAGGATTGCCGCCGACGCGCATTGTCGCCGTTACCGCCGCCATCGGCGACGAGGACCGGGCCGATGTTCTGGCCGCCGGGATGAACGAGGTGTTGACCAAGCCCGTCCGCCGCTCTGTCTTGACAGAACAATTGACGCGCCACGCTCCGCCCGGCGTCCGCCCGCCACTGCCGGATCACGGCGATGTTGCCTGAGGTCGTCGGTGCTGCTTGCAATCAGGCAAGGATTTGCTAGCGAGTGCAAAGTATATCGAATTCGGGGGTTACCGGGATGACAACGTCACTTTCGATGGGGCATCGCCCGATCACTTGCTTCAAGGCCTATGATGTGCGGGGCGAACTGGGCGTCGATCTGGACGCCGACGTGGCCTATCGCGTCGGACGTGCCTTTGCGCAGGCGCGGGCGGCGAAAAAGGTCGTGGTCGGGCGCGACAGCCGCGAATCCTCGCCGGAACTGGCCGAGGCGCTGATCCGGGGCCTGACCGAAGGCGGGGCGGATGTGCTGGACATCGGCCTTGCCGGCACCGAGGAGGTGTATTTCTCGACCGGGCATTTCGACGCCGATGGCGGGATCGAGGTGACGGCCTCGCACAACCCGATCAGCTATAACGGCATGAAGATCGTCGGGCGAGGCTCGGCCCCGCTGGATCCGGCGACGGAACTGCCGCCGATCGTGGAACTGGCACAGTCGGGCGATTTCGCTGCGGCACCGGTGGGCAAGATCACCGATTTCCGCGAGGCGCGCGACACCTATGCCAAGGCGATGGTGGATTTCGTCGATGTGTCGGCGCTGCGCCCGATGAAAATTCTGGTGAACGCAGGCAACGGCACCGCCGGCCCGACCTTCGACGCCATCGCCGCCGAACTGGAACGCCGCGGCGCGCCGCTGACCTTTGTGCGGATGCATCACGACGTCGATTCCAGCTTTCCCAACGGGATTCCCAACCCCCTGCTGCCCGAAAACCAGCCGCGCACCTCAGACGCGGTGCGCGAACATGGTGCCGATCTGGGCGTCGCCTGGGACGGCGATTTCGACCGCTGTTTTTTCTTTGACGAATCCGGGCGGTTCATTCCGGGCGAATATATCGTTGGCCTGCTGGGCGCGGCTTTCCTTGAAAAATCGCCCGGCGAAAAGATCGTCCACGATCCGCGCGTGGTGCTGAACACCCGCGCCATGATTGCCGAGGCCGGGGGCGAGGCCGTGCAATCGAAAACCGGTCACGCCTTCATCAAGCGCAAGATGCGCGATGTTGGCGCGATCTATGGCGGCGAGATGTCGGCCCACCATTATTTCCGTGACTTCTATTATTGCGACAGCGGCATGATCCCGTGGTTGCTGGTGGTCGAACTGCTGTCGCGCAAGGGAAAATCGCTGGCCGATCTTCTGTCCGAAAGAATGCAGCTTTACCCGTCGTCGGGCGAAACCAACTATCGCCTGACCAACCCCGATGAATCCATCTCTCGCGTGATCGACATCTTTGGCCCATTGGCCAGGGACCGCGACGACATGGACGGCGTGTCCTTCGATTTCGGCAACTGGCGGTTCAACCTGCGCAAATCGAACACCGAACCCGTGGTACGGCTGAATCTGGAATCGGATGGCGATGCCGATCTGGTGGCAGAAAAACAGGCCGAAGTCGCGGGCGTGCTGCAAGGCTACTGACCCATGTGGGCAGCCCGCGCGGGGCTGCCCCATCAGATCGCGGGCAACGGATCGAAGCCGAAATCGGCATAATCGCGGGCATAGGCCGCCCGCGCCGCTGCCGCCAGATCGGTGTCGCGCAGAATATCGGGCCAGGTTTCACCCGCCATCGCGGCCGCGCCCGGACCCGACACCCCGGCTCGACGGGTCAGAAAACCCAGATCATCCACCATATCCGTTTCGCGAACAATCACGTCGGGGGCGGCGAAACGGGTAAACCCGGCGATGATTTCTGTCTGGCTGGCCCAGCCGGGATGCGTGGGCAGGCTTGTCTGCCCATTCAGGTTCCGGCGCAGAAAGCCCAGAAATTCGCCAAAACGGCGTGCCTGCGCGGCTTCGTCCATCGCAACCAGTTCGCCATCGGGGGGCAGCGCGACTCGGTGAACCTCGCGCAACAACTGGCGCAACTCGGGTTTGGCGGCGCCAAGAACATGCAGGAACGCCTCCCACGCGCGCAACAAGGGGTGGCGCAGCACGGTAAAGGCACGGTGGCCCGGATGGTCGCGCCGCCAGCCACGCAGGCTGGATTGGGTATAATCGCCGCGCGTGTCGCCCAGTTGCGCCATCCACCCCCGCACGATGCCGGTGGGGCCGCCGCGTACGGGCATGAACAACAGCCCCCGCCCCGCATCCGAGGTGACAAAGGACGGAACGGCCGGTCCTCGACGCGGCTCGAACCCCGGAATACGGGTCAGGCCGAACGGGTCCATCGCCGCCAGCGCATCCCGCATCTGATCCAGATTGGCGACCTTTTCCGCCATCGGGCGCGGGTTTTGCGGCACCTGATCGGTCGCCGGTTCCACCCGGTCCAGATCGCGCCGCCCCAGCCAGTGCAGCAAGCCGGTCATTACATCGGCATCGCGCAGATCATCGTAGCCCAGCCAGAAGGCGGACTGTCCGCTGATCTGAAGGCGGTGCATGATCCCGGCCAGAAACGTCTCGGTCCCGGCCAGCGTGTCACGGAAATCCTGCGCGTCGAATGTGATCGAGGCGGGGATCGGGGTCTCGGTCTCGTTCAGCTTCCACTGGTTCGTCGCCTGCGCCAGCCGGGTCGAGACATAGCTGTCCACCGGGTTGCGCGTCAGCACCACCTTGGCGCAGCTTTTGTCGGCGATGATCGCATCCAGAACGCGCGGATCATGCCCCGGAAAATACCGGAACCCCGGAAGGTGGTTCGGCTTGTCCAGAATCTTGCGCAGCAGCAGATGCGGGTCTGCCTCACGTTCGGCGCGGGTGATGCCCTGCAATTCGTCCTTGTCGGGCCAGCCCATCATATAGGGATTAAACGCCTCGCCGAAACAGGTGACGCGCCGGATGCGGTTCAGTGTCGCTTCCAGCAGGTTTGATCCGGTGCGCATCCCGGCAAAGATGACATAGCTGCGAAAGGCGGTTTCAGGCATCACGGGGTCCGGTTCCGTCGGCGGCAGTAATATTCCCGGTCAGATAGGACCGAAGCCCCGCATTGCGCAACCGCCGCAACAGTTCGGGTAACCCGTCCAGCGACCGCATCTGCGGCAAGGGCAAGGCAGCGGCCGCGGCGGGGTCGATCTGGCGCAGGATCGAATCCAGAACCGGGGCGGGATCGGCAGCGAAGGCCGCAAGATCCCAGATCCCCACCCGCGCCTTGACCCAGACGGAACGCAGGATTTGCAACTGTGCCTGTTCGGCCCGCTGAAACCGGGCGGCGGCGCGACGAATATCGTCGAAAGGCATTGTGGATGCGATCAGCGCCGCCGCCCATGCGCCGGTGATGATGAAAAGGCGTGCGTTCGGATCGGTCGCCATGAACCAGTTCAGATCCTGACTATCGCGCGGTCCATGTTGAAACACCTGCATCCGCGGGCTGATACGGATCAGCGATGACAGAAACCCCTTGGGATCGTGATCGCGAAAGGCCGGGCTGTCGGGAAACCCGCCCGGCCCGACCGCTGGCCGTCCCGCAAATTCCACGTTGTCGCGGCTGAAAAGATGGCCATGCACATCGGCGCTGATCCGCGCCGCCAGCCAGTCCTCGAAATCCGGGAACAGGTCGCTGAACCCCTGAAACACGGCATAGCGCGCCGAGGTCTTGCCGTTTTCGCGATCCTTGCGCGGAAACCGGCTTTGCATATACAG
>JAUNUO010000006.1:9939-29316 GCA_030538135.1 Paracoccus sp. (in: a-proteobacteria) | reverse complement strand
GGCCGAATGGCGGCGCACCAGCGTCTGGAAATAGCTTTCGTCGGGTATCCATGTGCCGCTGAAATAGTTGTCGAATTCCTCGCGCCGGGGATCGCCCAGAATCGCGCGCAGCGTCGGCACGGTCAGGCACCACCATTGCGACCCCAGATGCGGCGCGATGCCAACGGGTATCCGGCGGGTCAGGCCAAGACGCCGCTGAAATTCCACCGTATGGTTGAACATCACCGGATGGCGGCGCCAGTCGAACGGAAAGAACCGCGTAAAGCGTTCGATATCCAGACCGCCGACAGCCCAATTCACATCGGCGGCGCTTGTGCTTTCGATATGGTCGCGGGCGGGGTCACGCGCCAGAAAATCGCAAAGCTCGGCCACCGGGCGCAGCGGCAGGCACGCGCCCGAGGCAAGATAGACATGCGTCAGTTCGGGAAACTGATCCAACAGCAGTTCGGCCGCATCCTGCGTGGCCTGCACCAGACTGAAGCTGCCCCATTCGCAATGACGGCGACGGCAGAACCGGACCTGTTCCAGATCGGCCAGCGCATCCCGCATCCGATGCGTTTCCTGCGCAGAAGTCTTGGCGTCAATGTGGACGGCAACCATCGCCCCGCCCTCGGCCCACAGCCGGGCCATCCGCGCCGCCAGATCAAGCCGATCATGGCACAGCAGGATCACCCCAAGCCGCACGGTCGCCGACGACATCAAGCCCATCCCCCGCGCGACATCAGACCCAGATCTTCCAGTTGCCGCCAGTCGCTGTATTCGCGCGACGCCGCGCACCACAGATCGACGCCCTGCCCGACCGCGCGGTGATAGGCGCGGTATTCCTGACTGCCCGCGTAATGCTGGCGGCGGTCCAATTCCTCGGCCGCCTTCTGGGTCAGCGTGGACAGGAATTTCGCATGCAGCAGACAGCCCGAGATCGCCTCGCCACCGTCTTCGTCATACAGCAGGTTCAGCGCGCGCGGCAGCAACATATGGGTGGAACTGACATAGGCATAGCGCCAATGCCATTTCACCAGCGGCACCTTGTTCAGCGCCGGCCCGGACAGCGGATCATCGGTAAAGAACGCCCGCGCCCGCGGACCACCCTGAATCCAGAGATTGCCATAGCGGCGATCCTTGCGGATCGAATAGTTTGCCGGATCGAACCAGCGCGCGATGGTGAACGGATCCTCGCCTTCGGCATAGGGGTGGGCGTCAACCGGGCCCTGGGGATACATGTCCAGCAGCATGGCCGGAAAGGACCGGCGCCCCGCCGTCTCCAGCCAGTCGGTCAGCGCGGACAGCGGGCGGCGATCGCAATGCGGGTAAACCAGAAATTCATCGGGATCGACGGTCAGGCACCAATGCCCACAGCCATGGCGCAGCAACAGCCAGTTCATCCAGTCCATGCCAAAGCGCGCGGCCTTGTAACTGGCCGAGGTCCGCCACAGCGAGACATCCGGCTGATCGGCCAGCCAGTCGCGGCTGCCGTCGTCGCTGTCGTTATCGACGATCAGAAAATGGGAAATGCCCAGACGGCGATAATAATCGAAAAAATACGGCAGCCGGACCCGTTCATTGCGCATCGAGGCAAACAGCAGGATGTCTCCTGCGTTGATCTGGCCTGTGCGCTGCCGCACGATATGCAGGGAACCGCGGCGGCGGATGGCGCGGCCGATCAGCCACTGACGCTCGGCCCGCTTGCGCAGGCCGCGCATCTGCAGCTGAAACCATCCTGACTGGCGCATTCTGTCCCTTTGTCCGAACAAATGACCATTTTATCCGCAAACGCGGCCAAGCTGCGTTATGGCAAAGGGTCTTGCAAGCGCAAGGACTATTCCAAGCGACCCATCAGGCCCAGATCGACCAGTTGCCGCCAGTCCCCGGTCCAGCGTTGCGCCCCCGGATGCCACAGATCCGGCGCCGCGGCGACGGCGGCGTAATAAGCCCCGAACGCGGCGGGTTCGGAAAAATGCTCGCCGCGTGCGGCCTCGCGCATGGCATTCGTCGGGGCATCGGGCAGGAATTTCGTGTGCAGCAAGACCCCCGACAGGCGCGGATCGCCAGGTCCGTCATACTCCGCGTTCAGCCCGCGCGGCAGAATAGAATGGGTCGAGACGACATAGACCCACCGCCGGTTCCACCGCACCAGAGGCAGCTTGTTCAGGGTGGGCCCGCGCTGTGGCTGATCGGTAAAAAAGGCGCGGATGCGGGTACCGCCCTGGGTCCAGCGATTCAGGCGCGGATGCTGAATCCGGGTGTGATAAGGTCCGGCATCGAACCAGCACAGATGATCCAGCATCCCCTGCCCCGGCGGAATCGGCGCATCCAGCGGCCCTTTGGGGAACATGTCCAGCATCAGCGCCCCCATGGCCGGGCGTCCGGCCGCATCAAGCGCCGCCGCCGCATCGGTCAGAGGCCGGGCCGGCCAGCCGGGATAGACCAACAGTTCATCGGCATCGACCGTCAGGCACCAATGCCCGTGACCATGGCGCGCCAACAACCAGCCGACCCAATCCATGCCAAAGCGCGAGGCACGATAACCGCCCCGCGCCCGCCACAGCGACACATCGGGCGCCGCCATCAGCAGATCGGCGGTGCCGTCGGCACTGTCGTGATCGACGATCAGGAAATGTCGCACCCCCATCGCGCGGTAGTGATCCAGCCAGTCCGGCAGGCGCAGGGCTTCGTCCCGCATGACCGCAAAACACAGCAGATCGCCGGGTCGGATCGCTGCCGTGCGGTTCTGAACCGGGGTCAGTGCGCGGCGGGCGCGGATGATACGCCACAACAGTTCGCGCCGTTTCCACCGCGCCCGCCAGGCCGACCACAGATTCCGCAGGGGATGGACGGGCGGCGGTGGGGTTACGCTCACCCCTGATAGTGCCCGTTCTGATGCCAGCGCCAGGCGTCGCCAATCATCTGGCGCATGGTCGAACGGTCAGGCGACCAGTCCAGTTCGTCACGCGCGCGTTCGCTGCCGCAGACCAGTTGCACAGCATCGCCGGCACGGCGCGGACCTTCGGTCATGGGAACCGGGCGATTGGTGACGTGACGGGTTTCATCCACGACCTCGCGCACGGAAAAGCCGCTGCCAGTGCCAAGGCAGAAGATCCGGCTGCCGCGACCGTCGCGCAGCCATTTCAGGCCAAGAACATGGGCATCGACCAGATCGCTGACATGAACGTAATCGCGGATGCAAGTGCCGTCGGGGGTGGGGTAATCGGTGCCGTGGATGGTCAGCGCCGGGCGCCGGCCATCCACGGCATCGAGGATCAGCGGAATCAGATGCGTTTCAGGTCGGTGAAACTCGCCCACTTCGGCATCGGGGTCGGCCCCGGCGACATTGAAATACCGGAAGATCACGCTGCGCAGCCCGTCCGAGGCGCCAAAATCGCGCAGCATATCCTCGATCGCGCGTTTGCTGGCGCCATAGGCGTTCAATGGCTGTTGCGGGGTGTTTTCGTCCAGAACCACCCCGTCATGGTCGCCATAGGTGGCGCAGGTAGAACTGAACACGAAATCGCGCACCCCGGCGGCCAGCGTCGCCTCGATCAGGTTCAGGGAACAGGCCACATTGGCGCGCCAATACAGGCCGGGTTTGGCCATCGCCTCGCCCACCTGGCTGAGTGCGGCGAAATGCATCACCGCAACCGGCCGGTGTTCAGCAAAGGCGGCGTCCAGCGCGGCGCGGTCGGCCAGATCCCCATGGACGAACGGGCCGAATTTCACCGCATCGCGCCAGCCCGTGACCAGACTGTCAAAGGTGACGGGCACATAGCCCGCCGCCGCCAGCGCCTTGCACGCATGCGAGCCGATATAGCCCGCACCGCCCGTCACCAGAACCTTGTCCGCCATCTTATTCCGCCGCGCGGCGAACCGACATCATGCTGGACAGGTAATCGGCGAACTCGGCCTTCAGATCTTCCCGTTCAAGCCCGAAGGCGACCGTCGCTTCGAGAAAGCCGATCTTGCTGCCGCAATCGAAACGGCGGCCGCGGAATCGCAGGCCGAACACGTCGCGACCTTCGGCGATTTCGTCGGCAATGGCGTCGGTCAACTGAATTTCGCCGCCCGATCCCGCGCGCAGCTTGTTCAGGTTCTGCATCACCGTCGGCGCCAGAATATACCGGCCGATCACCGCCAGATTCGACGGCGCGGTGCCGAAGGCGGGCTTTTCGACCATACCCTTGGCGCGGACAATGGCGCCCATATCCTCGGCCACGTCCAGCACGCCATAGGCGGATGCCTTTTCGGCGGCGACCTCCATCGTGGCGACCATGCTGCCACCGGTTTCTTCATGCGCCTCGATCATCTGCTGCAGGCACGGGGGTTCGCCCAGAATCACGTCATCGGTCAGAATGACGGCAAAGGGTTCGTCGGCCAGCAGACGGCGGGCGCACCAGACGGCATGGCCCAGACCCAGGGCCTTGTGCTGGCGGATATAGGCGATGGCACCCGATTCCATATTCGTCGCGCGCAGCGTTTCCAGCAGGTCTTTCTTGCCTTTTTCGCGCAGGCTGGCCTCAAGTTCGTGTGCGTGATCGAAATAATCCTCAAGCGCGCCCTTGCCGCGCGAGGTCACGAAGATGAATTCCTTGATCCCGGCGGCGCGCGCCTCGTCGATGGCGTATTGAATCAGCGGCCGATCCACCAGCGTCATGATCTCTTTCGGGATACTCTTGGTGGCGGGCAGGAATCGTGTTCCCAGACCGGCGACCGGAAAGATGGCCTTGGTGACTTTGCGACTCATTCCTCAAGCTCCTGCTCAGCACAAATCGACGGCTAGGCCGCCGCGCAACCGCGTTATGGTGATATCGTTTGATAGTAGCAAGACAGCTTTATCCGGCGAACAAGAATCCGCCTAAAAACCAACATACATACAACCTTCACAGTTTGCGCGCGGCATCGGGGCCGTTCGGGAAACCGCCTAGCGCAATCCCATGCGCGCCATCATCGCCTCGATCCGGGGAACGTCCTCGGGGTTGTTCAGTTCCCAGAACTCGCGCCCCTGTGCGTCAACCTCGACGCAAAGAACCTGGCGTCCGCGTTCCAGAAAGCGAAGCTGCTCAAGCCCTTCGAGTTTCTCAAGCGTGCCCTCATCCCACTGCGGATAGGCGGTCAGGGTATCGGGACGATAGGCATAGACGCCGACGTGATGGAACACCGGGCTTGGTGCGTCGGGTGCCACCTGCGTGGGAACGAAGGGTATGACTTCCTTGGAAAAATACAGCGCATGACCGTTTACGCCAAAGACCGCCGTGGTGCCGCCGACCCGGCCGGCGTGGCGGTCTGCGATCAGATCGGCGCGCATTTTTCCCGTGCAGCGCAGAACCGGCGTCGCTACCTCGGCCTCGGGATCGGCGCGCAGTCCGGCCACCAGATCGCTGATGAACCATGCGGGGGTCAGCGGTGCGTCACCTTGCAGATTGACAACGATTTCGGGTGTCAGACCCAGATTCGCCACTGCCTCGGCGCAGCGTTCGGTTCCGTTGCGGCAGGTGGTCGCGGTCATCGCCACATCGGCCCCGAAAGCCGCCGCGTGATCGGCGATGCGCGAATCGTCGGTGGCCACGATCACCCGGTCGATTCCCGGCACCGCCATCGCGGCATCCCAACTGCGGCGAATCAGGCTGAGCGGCTGACCCTCTGCCCCGCGCAATTCGACCAGCGGCTTGCCGGGATAACGGGTCGAGGCAAAGCGCGCGGGAATGACGATGACAACAGACATGTCAGTCCTTCAGCAACAGAACGCCGGGGGCATAGGCGATGAAGAACGGGTTTTCGAAACCCGGCTTGCCATAGGCCAGCGGGGTGTGATCGTCGAACCGGACCACCTCGCCGCCCGCGCCGCGCAGCACGGCATCACCGGCGGCGGTGTCCCATTCCATCGTGCGGCCAAGACGCGGGTAAAGATCGGCCTCGCCGGTGGCGACCAGACAGAATTTCAGCGATGACCCCGCCGAGGTCATATCGCGCACCCCGTAACGGCCGATATATTCATCGGTCGCCGCATCCCGGTGCGATTTCGACGCCACCACCATCAGACCACGATTGTCGGGTGTCGGGTTCACGCCGATGGCCGCAGTTTCGCCCGGCTCGGGCCCGAACGGCCCGGTTTCCTCGACCGAGCGGCCATCGGGGGTGGTATAGAACAGCCGCCCCTTTGCCGGGGCATAGACCACACCGCGCAGCGGCACGCCGTTCTCGACATAGGCGATGTTCACGGTGAAATCGCCGCGTCGCTGCACGAATTCCTTGGTGCCGTCCAGCGGATCGACGATCAGGAATGTGGTCGCCGACTGCCCATGCGTCACGGCCTGTTCCTCGGTCACCAAAGCCACGTCGGGGAAGGCCGCGCGCAGCCCGGCAGAGATCAGCGCATCCGCCGCCTCGTCCGCCTCGGTCACGGGCGAGGCATCGGATTTGGCGCGAACCTCGAAGTCGGGGGCCGCATAGATCTCCATGATTCTTTCGCCGGCCCGCAGGGCAAGCCGGCGCATCTCTGCGGTCAGTCGTTCGAAATCCATCTTTTCACCCGGTCACCGCGCGCCTGGACACAGCGGCGTTCATTGAATTGAAACCTTTGTGTCCTTATGATCCGCCGATCCGCAATGGGCAAGCTCCGCGCCTGCCCCTGATCGTCCGGTCCGCCCATGTTCGTCCAACACAAGAACCGCAACCTGTTTCAGGCCGCCTTCACCACGCTGGCGCTGATCCATCACCAGACGGTCTATAACATGCGCATGGGCGACCGGAACGCCGTCGTGGGACTGTTGCTGACCATCCTGCAAAGCTCGCTGATGGTTCTGGCATTCTATCTCATGTATTATGTTCTTGGCATCCGGGGGTCGCTGGTGCGCGGCGATTTTCTGGTGTTCATCATGTCGGGCATCTTCATCTTCATGACCCATATTCAGGCGGTCGGTGCCGTCTCGGGATCAGGGGCGCTGACCTCGAACATGATGCAGCACGCGCCGCTGAATACGGCGATCCTGATCTCGGGCGCGGCGCTGGCCGCGCTTTACAAGCAGATGCTGGCCTGTATCGTCCTCATGTGGCTGTATCATACCATCATGACACCGATCGAGATGGAAAGCTGGCTGGGCTGCCTGTCCATGTTGCTGTTGTCGTGGCTGTGCGGTTGTGGCGTGGGGATGGTGTTTCTGTCCCTGCGGCCCTGGTGGCCCAAGGGCGCAGGAATCATCACCATGGTCTATCAGCGCATCAACATGGTCGCCTCGGGCAAGATGTTTCTGGCCAATACGCTGCCCGGCTTCATGCTGCCCTGGTTCGACTGGAACCCGTTGTTTCACATCATAGATCAGTCGCGCGGATTCGCCTTCATCAACTATTCACCGCAACGCACCTCGGTGGAATACGCGCTTTGGTTCACGGTGACGGTCATCATGGTCGGGCTGATGGCCGAGTTCGTGACACGCAACCGCGTCTCTGTCAGCTGGTCTATGGGCAAGTGAACGGGGACGGCGCGGGGCGCGGTCGGCACATCGCGACGGATGCCTGGCCACGCTTGCGGCGCGCAAAACGCTTCCTATATAGACGCCGAAGCCGGTTCGTCCGCACACCGACCGGCCTTAAGACAACCCATGGGATCGGGCGGCGGGGGCCGTGACGGACCCGAATGCCCGCAAGATCGCCGCAAGAAAGGTTAGAAACATGTCCAAAGTCATCGGGATCGACCTCGGCACCACCAACAGCTGCGTCGCCATCATGGACGGCAGCCAGCCCAAGGTGATCGAAAACAGCGAAGGCGCGCGCACCACGCCCTCGATCGTCGCCTTTACCGACAACGAACGTCTGGTCGGCCAGCCTGCGAAACGTCAGGCCGTGACCAACCCCACCAATACCATTTTCGCCGTGAAACGCCTGATCGGCCGCCGCGTCACCGACGCCGAGGTCGAAAAAGACAAGAACCTCGTGCCCTATTCCATCGTGGACGGCGGCAATGGCGACGCTTGGGTCGAGGCCCGCGGCGAGAAATATTCCCCCGCCCAGATCAGCGCGATGATCCTGCAAAAGATGAAGGATACCGCCGAATCCTATCTGGGCGAGTCGGTGACGCAGGCCGTCATCACCGTTCCCGCCTATTTCAACGACGCTCAGCGGCAGGCGACCAAGGACGCCGGCAAGATCGCGGGTCTTGAGGTGCTGCGCATCATCAACGAGCCGACCGCTGCCGCGCTGGCTTATGGTCTGGACAAGAAGGAATCGAAAACCATCGCCGTCTATGACCTTGGCGGCGGCACCTTCGACATCACCATTCTGGAAATCGACGACGGGCTGTTCGAGGTGAAATCGACCAACGGGGATACGTTCCTTGGCGGCGAAGATTTCGACATGCGCATCGTCCACTATCTGGCGGACGAGTTCAAAAAGGAACATGGCGTCGATCTGACCAAGGACAAGATGGCCCTTCAGCGCCTGAAGGAAGCCGCCGAAAAGGCCAAGATCGAACTGTCCTCGGCTTCGCAGACCGAGATCAACCAGCCGTTCATCAGCATGGACAAGAACAGCGGCACCCCGCTGCACATGGTTGTCAAGCTGACCCGTGCAAAGCTGGAATCGCTGGTCGGCGATCTGGTCAAACGCACCATGAAGCCCTGTCAGGACGCGCTGAAGGACGCCGGTCTGTCCAAGAACGAAATCGACGAGGTGATCCTTGTCGGCGGTCAGACCCGGATGCCGATGGTCATCGAGGAAGTGACCAAGTTCTTTGGCAAGGAACCGCACAAGGGTGTGAACCCTGATGAGGTCGTGGCGCTTGGCGCGGCGATTCAGGGCGGCGTCCTGCAAGGCGACGTCAAGGACGTGGTGCTGCTGGACGTGACCCCGCTGAGCCTCGGCATCGAAACGCTGGGTGGCGTGTTCACCCGTCTGATCGACCGCAACACCACCATTCCGACCAAGAAAAGCCAGATTTTCTCGACCGCCGAGGACAACCAGAACGCCGTGACGATCCGGGTGTTCCAGGGCGAACGCGAAATGGCGGCCGACAACAAGCTGCTGGGTCAGTTCAACCTTGAGGACATCCCGCCCGCACCGCGCGGCCTGCCGCAGATCGAGGTGACCTTCGACATCGACGCCAACGGCATCGTGTCGGTCAGCGCCAAGGACAAGGGCACCGGCAAGTCGCAGAACATCACCATTCAGGCTTCGGGTGGCCTGTCCGACGAAGACATCGAAAAAATGGTGAAAGATGCCGAAGCCAATGCCGAAGCCGACAAGGCCCGCAAGGATCTGGTCGAGGCCCGCAACCAAGCCGAAAGCCTGATCCATTCCACCAAGAAGTCGCTGGACGAACATGGCGACAAGGTGGACGGTTCGACCGTCGAGGCGATCGAACTGGCCGTCGGCGCGCTGGAAGAAACGCTGAAATCCGAGGACGCGGGCAAAATCCGCGGCGGCATCCAGAATCTCATGGATGCGTCGATGAAACTGGGTGAGGCGATCTACAAGGCCCAGTCCGAGGGTGCTTCGGGGGATGATGCCGACGAACCCGGCCCGCGCGGCGTCGATGACGACATCGTGGATGCCGATTTCGAAGATTTGGGCGAAGACAAGAAGCGCGGCTGATCTGGCCCGCCATCAACCGGGCCGGTCCGCACCATTGCGGGCCGGTCCTTGCGTAAGGGGCCTGTGGGAACAACATGGCGAAACGTTGTTACTATGACATTCTGGGTGTGACGCGCAGCGCGTCGGGTGATGAGATCAAGCGCGCCTATCGCCAGAAGGCGAAGGAGCTGCACCCCGACCGCAACAAGGACGACAACACCGCCGAGGCCGCCTTCAAAGAGGTGAACGAGGCTTACGACTGTCTGAAGGATGATCAGCGCAAGGCGGCCTATGACCGCTTTGGCCATGCCGCCTTTGAAGGCGGTAACGGTTTTGGCGGATCGCGTGGCGGGCATCCGGGCGATTTCGGCGCCGCATTTGCCGATGTGTTCGAGGATCTGTTCGGCGACATGATGGGCCGGCGCGGCGGTGGCGGAGGCCGCAACCGGGCGCAGCGGGGCCAGGATCTGCGCTATAACCTGCGGGTTTCTCTGGAGGAAGCCTTCACCGGCAGCCAGAAAACCATCACCGTTCCGGGTTCCGCCGCCTGCGAATCCTGCGACGGCACCGGGGCCGAGGGGGCGACGCAGCCCACCGCCTGCCCGACCTGCGCCGGCATGGGCAAGGTCCGCGCCCAGCAGGGCTTTTTTACCGTGGAGCGCACCTGCCCGACCTGTGGCGGTCAAGGGCAGATCGTCAAGAATCCATGCAAATCCTGCGGCGGCGCGGGCCGGACGGAACGCGAACGCACCCTGTCGGTCAACATTCCCGCCGGCGTCGAGACCGGCACCCGCATCCGTCTGGCCGGCGAGGGCGAGGCCGGGATGCGCGGCGGTCCGTCGGGCGACCTGTATATCTTTATCGACGTGCGCGAACATGACATCTTCATGCGCGACGGCAAGGCTCTGGCCTGTCAGGTACCGGTCAGCATGGTGACCGCAGCCCTGGGCGGCGAGGTCGAGGTGCCGACCATCGACGGCGGACGATCGCGCGTCAAGGTTCCGCCGGGCAGCCAGTCGGGCCGTCAGATGCGTCTGCGCGGCAAGGGGATGCCACCGCTGCGCCACGGTCCCGGCATGAACGGCGAGGCAGGCGACCTGCTGATCGAACTGATCGTGGAAACCCCGGTCAACCTGACCCATCGGCAACGCGAATTGCTGCGCGAGTTCGAATCGATCAAGGCCGACAACAGCCCGCAGTCGGCCAGCTTTTTTGACAAGGTCAAAGGGTTCTGGGACGGGATGCGGGGTTAACCGTGACAAACTGGGCCACCCTAGCCGAAAGACAGATCCTCAGGGCGCGCGCGGAAGGCCAGCTTGATGATCTGCCCGGCGCAGGCAAGCCGCTTGGATCGCTGGAGGGTGATGCGGAGGCCATCGGTTTCCGCATCATGGCCGAGGCCGGCGCCCTGCCCCGCGAGATCGCGCTGCGCAAGGCCGTCGAGGCGCAGCACCGCATCCTGCGCGACGCACCGCCCCAAACCGCGCAGGCCGAGACGGCGAAACTGGCTGATCTGCAATTGCGGCTGGATATCGAAGCCGAAGCCCGCCGGCGTTTTCTGGGGCGCTGACAGCTTAACCCTTTCTTCACCACCCCCGTGCCAGGCTGGTGACATGGACCCGAATCGCCCCGATCATTTTACCGAGGCTCCGATGCCTCTGTTCACGCCCGCCGCAGATGACGTGGGCACGGCGGTTCTGGTAGTGCCGGTCGTTACGGGGGCCAAAGTCGCGCCATCCTATCTGGCCGATCACCGCGCCCGGCTGCGCGACCGGTTCATGGCCGGCGGCGCGGCGGCGATGCCTGATTACGAATTGCTGGAACTTGTGCTGTTCCGCGCCATCCCCCGGCAAGATGTCAAACCGCTGGCCCGGCGGCTGATCGAACATTTCGGCGATTTCAACCGCGTGTTGTCCGCGTCCCCGGCCCGACTGGCCGATGTGTCAGGCGTCGGTCCTGCCGTGGTGACGGAGCTGAAAATCGTCGAGGCCGCCGCGCATCGCCTGTCGCGGGCGCGGGTGATGCATCGCCCGGTGCTGTCGGGCTGGGACGCGCTCTTGGATTACTGCCACACCGCCATGGCGCATCGCGAAACCGAACAGTTCCGTGTGCTGTATCTGGACCGCAAGAACGTTCTGATCGCGGACGAGGAACAGGGGCGCGGCACCGTCGATCACGTCCCTGTCTATCCGCGCGAAATCATCCGCCGCGCGCTGGAAATCAATGCGTCGGCTTTGATTTTGGTGCATAATCACCCGTCCGGCGATCCGACCCCCTCGCAATCGGACATCAGCATGACCGCCCGCGTCATTGCCGCCGCCGAAGCCATGGCAATCACCGTTCACGATCATCTCATCATCGGCAAATCCCGCGAACTGAGCTTTCGCGCCGAAGGTCTGCTGTGACAACGCCGCGATCAGTCCGATCTATTTCGGCCTGCCAAGTGCAAAACTGTCACAATGCGCCGCTTTTTTGGGCGGGATGCGGCTTTTTGCCCTCATTCGCAAATCCGAACACGCTGGACTGACACAGATTTGATCGCTAGAAACGCCATGCGAAGGCTGCGATCTGGCGGCCCGGATTGTCGTATCGGCCGTTCCCGAAAACGGCCCGAATTGGAGAAAATGCCGTGTCCCACGCAGATGATCACGCAGGCACCCGGAGGGATTTCCTCTATTATGCCACCGCGGGCGCTGGTGCGGTGGCCGCCGGTGCAGCCGGCTGGACGCTGATTAACCAGATGAACCCTTCCGCCGACGTTCAGGCTCTGGCCTCGATTCAGGTCGATGTCAGCAGCGTGACCGAGGGCACCCAGCTGACGGTCAAGTGGCTGGGCAAACCGGTGTTCATCCGTCGCCGAACACAGGAAGAAATCGACACCGCACGCGCTGATGACGGGGCCACCATGATTGACCCCAATTCGCAGAACGCGAACAAACCCGGCACCAATTCGGACGATATCAACCGCTCGCTGGACGAGGCGGGCGAATGGCTGGTCCAGATCGGCGTCTGCACCCATCTGGGTTGTGTCCCGATCGGCGACGGGGCCGGCGATTTCGGCGGCTGGTTCTGCCCCTGCCACGGCAGCCACTACGACACCTCGGGCCGCATCCGCCGCGGTCCGGCACCCGAGAACATGCACGTTCCGGTCGCCGAATTCGTCAACGAAACAACGATTCAGCTGGGCTGAGGGGGACGCCATGTCGGGAATTCCGCACGACCATTACGAGCCCAAGACGGGCATCGAGCGGTGGCTTCACCGCCGCCTTCCAATCGTCGGCCTGCTTTATGACACGCTGATGATCCCCACGCCGAAAAACCTCAACTGGTGGTGGATCTGGGGCATTGTTCTGGCCTTCTGTCTGGTGTTGCAGATCGCGACCGGCATCGTGCTGGCCATGCATTACACGCCGCATGTCGATCTGGCCTTCGCCAGCGTCGAACACATCATGCGCAACGTGAACGGCGGCTATATGCTGCGCTACCTGCACGCGAACGGCGCATCGTTGTTCTTCCTGGCGGTCTATATCCACATCTTCCGCGGCCTCTATTACGGGTCTTATAAGGCCCCGCGCGAAGTGACCTGGATCATCGGCATGCTGATCTATCTGTGCATGATGGGCACCGCCTTCATGGGCTATGTGCTGCCCTGGGGTCAGATGTCCTTCTGGGGCGCGACCGTGATTACCGGCCTGTTCGGCGCCATTCCCGGCATCGGCCCGGATATCCAGACCTGGCTTCTGGGCGGCCCGGCGGTCGATAACGCCACGCTCAACCGGTTCTTCTCGCTGCATTATCTGCTGCCCTTCGTGATTGCGGCACTGGTGATCGTCCATATCTGGGCGTTCCACCACACCGGGAACAACAACCCGACCGGCATCGAAGTGCGCCGCACCAGCAAGGAAGAGGCCGAGCGTGACACCCTGCCCTTCTGGCCCTATTTCGTTATCAAGGATCTGTTCGCAATGGCGCTGATCCTGGTGGTGTTCTTTGCCATCGTCGGCTTCATGCCGAACTATCTGGGCCACCCCGACAACTATATCGAGGCGAACGCGCTGGCGACGCCCGCGCATATCGTGCCGGAATGGTATTTCCTGCCCTTCTACGCGATCCTGCGCGCATTCACCGCCGATGTGTGGCTGGTGCAACTGGTCAGCTTTGTGACCTTCGGCATCATTGACGCCAAGTTCTTTGGCGTGATCGCCATGTTCGGGGCGATCATCGTCATGGCGCTGGTGCCGTGGCTGGATACCAGCCGAGTGCGTTCGGGCCGCTACCGTCCGCAGTTCAAGTGGTGGTTCTGGATCTTTGCCGTGAACTTCGTCGTGCTGACCTGGGCCGGCGCCATGCCCGCCGAAGGGATCTACCCCTATATCTCGCTGGTCGGCGCGGCCTACTGGTTCGCCTATTTCCTCGTGATCCTGCCGCTCCTCGGCGTGATCGAAAAGCCGGAACCGATGCCGGCCACGATCGAGGAAGACTTCAATGACCATTACGGTCCCAAAGCCCATCCGGCCGAATAAGGAGAGCAAGCGATGACCCTGAGAAAATTCACGCTCTCGGCTGTTGCTGCGCTGTCGCTGCTGTCGGTGCCGGTGGCATCGCAGGCGGCGGGTGCGGGTGGCCATGTCGAGGACATCACCTTCAGCTTCGAAGGTCCGTTCGGCACCTACGATCAGCATCAGATCCAGCGTGGCCTACAGGTCTATACCGAGGTCTGCTCGGCCTGCCACGGCCTGCGCTACGTGCCGATCCGCACCCTGTCTGACGCAAACGGGCCGGGCCTGCCGGATGACCAGATGCGCGCCTATGCGCAGGAACTGGTGCCGATCATGGATATCGAGACCGGCGAAGAACGACCCCGGGAACCCACCGATCACTTCCCCACCGTCAACCCGGTGGATGGGATGGGTCCGGATCTGTCGCTGATGGCCAAGGCACGCGCCGGGTTCCATGGTCCTCAGGGCACGGGCCTGAACCAATTGCTTCGCGGTATGGGTGGACCGGAATACATCTATTCGCTGCTGACGAGTTACACTGGCGCCGACGTCGAGCAGGCCGGGTCGATCCTTTATGAAAACCCGATTTTCGCCGGCGGCCTGATCTCCATGGCGCCGCCGCTCTTCGACGATCAGGTCACTTATGAGGATGGCACTCCGGCCACGGTGGATCAGATGGCGCGCGACGTTGCGGCTTTCCTGACCTGGACAGCGGAACCCAAGATGATGGAACGCAAGCAGGTCGGTTTCATTTCGGTGCTGTTCCTGATCCTGCTGACCGCGCTGCTGTATCTGACCAACAAGCGGCTGTGGGCACCTTTCAAGCACAAACATCAGCCCGAACAGCAGGGCTGATCACACGACATACGATGAACGCGCCCTTCGGGGCGCGTTTTTCATTTCTGGACAAATCCCGTCGCGCGGCATCACATGGCCCACAACGGGGGATGCAATGGCGATCTGGAATCTCGGCTCGATCAATATCGACCACATCTATCGACTGGATCATCTGGTTCGGCCGGGCGAAACCATCGCCGCGCACAGCTATGCGCTGGGTCTGGGCGGCAAGGGCGCGAACCAGTCGGTCGCCGCCGCGCGGGCAGGGGCAAGGGTACATCATATCGGCGCGATGGGGCACGGCGATGACTGGGTGATCGCGGCTTTGCACAAGGCCGGTGTGGACACCACGCACGTCGCCCGGCTGCACGATCATGCGACGGGTCATGCGATCATCCTGCTGGACGCGCAGGGCGAAAATGCGATCGTCATCCACCCCGGTGCCAACCGCGCGCTGAACCTGAATCCAGCCGCGCTGACAGCGATGCGTCCGGGCGACACGCTGTTGATCCAGAACGAAACCAACCTTCAGGCCCCCGCCGCCGCCACGGCGCGCGAACGCGGGCTGCGGGTGATCTATTCCGCCGCGCCCTTCGATGTCGAGGCGGTCCGGGCGATGCTGGGGCTGGCCACGATTCTGGCGATGAACGCGGGCGAAGCCGAAGCCATGTTCGCCGCCCTGGGCGAGAACCCGCCCGTCGAGGGCCTGCTGATTACGCGCGGCGCGCAAGGGGCCGAATACCGCGATCTGCGCAGCGGACGGATCACCCATTGTCCGGCCTTCCGGGTTCAGCCCGTCGATACCACCGGGGCGGGCGACTGCTTCGCCGGATATTTCGCCGCCGCGCTGGATGCCGGACTGACCATTGCCGACGCCCTGCGCCGCGCCTCGGCCGCCGCCGCAATTCAGGTCACGCGCCCCGGCGCCGGGGATGCAATGCCAACCGCCGTCGAAACCGACGCCTTTCTGAAAGACCACCCATGACCAGCCTGTTCGATCTGCCCTGCCCGGCAATCCCCTTGGACGATGCCGAATTTCCGGTCCGCCGCATCTTTTGCATCGGCCGCAACTATGCCGACCACGCCGCAGAAATGGGCGTCGCCGCAGATCGCGATAAGCCGTTCTTCTTTACCAAATCCGCCCATGCGCTGGCCCTGCCGGGCGCCATCCCCTATCCGCCGGGTACCGCCGATCTGCACCATGAAGTCGAACTGGTTCTTGCCATCGGCGCCCCTCTTTTCAGCGCCACCACGGCACAGGCCGCAGCCGCGATCATCGCCCGCGCCGTCGGTCTTGACCTGACGCGCCGGGACTTGCAGGCCGAGGCCAAGGACAAACGTCGCCCCTGGGACGCAGCCAAGGATTTCGAATCCAGCGCGGTGATTGCACCACTGTCGCGGGCCGCGGCCGGCCCCGGCATCCGTCTGTCGGTCAACGGCGCCGTTCGGCAGGACGGCAAGCTGTCAGAAATGATTTTTGACGAGGCCGCACTGGTCGTCTATCTGTCCAAGCTCTACCACCTGCAACCCGGCGATCTGGTGATGACCGGCACCCCCGCCGGCGTCGGCGCGCTGCAACCCGGCGACCGGATCGACGCCAAAATCGACGGTCTGCCGCCCCTAAGCGCACAGATCACCTGACCGGCCGCTTTCTGTTTGCCCAAATACGCAGCTTTGGGTGCAGCTGCGCCGTCAACCCAAGGCGTAACCCGTCCCGCGCACCGTGCGCACCGGGTTGTCGCCGCCATTCGTCATCAGCGCCTTGCGTAACCGCCCGACATGCACGTCGATGGTGCGGGTATCGACATAGATGTCGCGTCCCCAAACGCGGTCCAGCAGTTGTTCCCTTGTCCAGACCCGCCCCGGCTTTTCCATCAGCGTGGACAGCAGGCGGAATTCGGTCGGGCCAAGATGAAGCGGCTGACCGGCCCGGAATACGCGATGTTCGGCGGCGTCCAGAACGATATCGTCAAAGGACAACCGCTCGCCCATGCTGGCCGGGCGGGTGCGGCGCAGTTGCGTGCGCAACCGCGCCATCAGTTCGACCACGGAATAGGGCTTGACCATGTAATCATCGGCCCCCGTTTCCAGCCCGCGCACCCTGTCGCCTTCATCGCCACGCGCGGACAGCATGATGATCGGGATCGGGCGCGTCATCGGATCGGCCTTGAGCCGACGACATACCTCGATCCCCGAGACATTCGGCAACATCCAGTCCAGCACGACCAGATCGGGCTGTTCCTCAGCCACCAGCAACAGGGCCTCGTCGCCGTTTTCGGCCATGACCACGTCAAAGCCCTCGGCCTCCAGATTGTATTGCAGGACTTCGCGCTGCGCGCCTTCGTCCTCGACAACCAGAACCTTGGGAATTTGCCGCGCACTCATGGCTTAGTCCTCTGCCTCATCCGCCAGTGCCTCGGCCACGCCGGCCTTGGTCACGCTGTCGCTTTTGGGGCGGCTTTCCTCGGGCATTTCGCCGGTCACCAGATAGATCACCTGTTCGGAAATCGACGTCGCGTGGTCGCCCATGCGTTCGATGTTCTTGGCGATGAAATGCAGATGCATGCAGGCGGTGATGTTGCGCGGGTCTTCCATCATGTAGGTCAGGAATTCGCGGAACAATGCATTATACATCTGATCCACCTCGATGTCGCGGGCGCGCACATCAGCGGCCAAGGCGACATCGCGGCGGATATAGCTGTCCAGCGCGTCCTTCAGCATCGCCTCGACCGCGATGGCCATGCGGCGCAGCGCCGAGGCCGAGCCGTTGATGACCGGCATATGGGTCAGCACATGGCTGCGCTTGGCGATGTTCTTGGCGTAATCGCCGACCCGTTCCAGCGAGGCTGAAATCTTGATGACCGACAACACCAGCCGCAGGTCGGTCGCCGTGGGCGCGCGCCGGGCGATCAGGCGCGCGGTTTCCTCGTTGATCTGGGCATCCAGCGCGTCGATGGCCTTGTCGCGGCGGCGGACTTCTTCGGCCAGTTCCTCGTCACGGGTTTCCAATGCGATGGCGGCGTCGGTGATGGCCTGTTCGACCATCCCGCCCATCTTCACGACCAGCGCCTGCGCCGTTTCCAGTTCGCGGTCAAAGGCCGATACGATATGTTTCTCGCGGTTCATCGTCAGATCCTCTGCCTTAACCGATCCGGCCCGAAATATAGCTTTCGGTGCGCGGGTCACGCGGGTTGGTAAAGATGTCATCGGTGCTGCCGTATTCCACAAGGTTCCCCAGGTGGAAAAACGCCGTTTTCTGACTGACGCGCGCAGCCTGCTGCATCGAGTGAGTCACGATCACGACCGAGAATTTCTGCCGCAACTGGTCGATCAGTTCTTCGACCTGGCTGGTGGCGATGGGGTCAAGCGCCGAACAGGGTTCGTCCATCAGCAGCACTTCGGGTTCGGTGGCGACGGCGCGGGCGATGCACAGGCGCTGTTGCTGACCGCCCGAAAGGCCGGTGCCGGTTTCGTTCAGACGGTCCTTGACCTCGTCCCACAAAGCTGCGCCGCGCAGGGATTTTTCGACGATCTGGTCCAGTTCGGCCTTGTTGCGGGCCAGCCCGTGGATGCGCGGGCCATAGGCCACGTTGTCATAGATCGACTTGGGGAAAGGGTTCGGCTTCTGGAACACCATGCCGACCTTGGCGCGCAACTGCACCGGATCGACGCGCTTGTCATAGATGTCCTCGCCGTCGAGGTTGATCTTGCCTTCCACCCGGCAGACGTCAATCGTGTCGTTCATCCGGTTGATACAGCGCAGGAAGGTGGACTTGCCACAGCCGGACGGACCGATGAAGGCCGTCACGGTCTTGTCCAGAATGTCCACGTCCACATCCTTGATGGCGTGCTTGTCGCCGTAATAGACCTGCACGTTGCGGGCAGAGATCTTGGTTTCGTCGTTGGTCACGGTGCTCTCCGCACGATTAACGTCATACATGGTTAACTCCTTTCGCCGGGTTTACCAGCGGCGCTCGAACTTGCGGCGCAGATAGATGGCCAGCACGTTCATGCACAGCAGGAAGATCAGAAGGATGATGATGGCGCCCGAGGCGCGTTCGATGAACGCGGGATCCGACCGCTGGGTCCAGTTGTAGACCTGAACCGGCAGGGCCGAGGCCGGGTCCATCAGGCCGCCAGCCCAGGGCGCATCGGGATAGGTCCGCACGAAGGCGACCATCCCGATCAGCAGCAGCGGTGCGGTTTCGCCCAGGGCCTGCGCCAGACCGATGATCGTGCCGGTCAGGATGCCCGGCATGGCCAGCGGCAGGACGTGATGAAACACGGTCTGCATCCGGCTGGCGCCGATTCCCAGGGCCGCGTCGCGGATCGAAGGCGGCACCGCTTTCAGCGACGCACGGGTGGCGATGATGATCGTCGGCAGCGTCATCAGCGTCAGCACAAGACCGCCGACGATGGGTGCGGATTGCGGCAGGCCGGCAAAGCTGATGAACGCGGCGAGGCCGAGGATACCGTAAACGATCGA
>JAUNUO010000006.1:7786-9839 GCA_030538135.1 Paracoccus sp. (in: a-proteobacteria) | reverse complement strand
CGGGTGACCAGAAGGCCGCTGCGCTTCAGTTCATCGGCCAGCATCAGCTGTGCGGGCGATGTGTTGCTGTCGCGTTCGGCGCTGGCCATGGTGACGCGCCCCTTGAAATAGCCGTCAACGCGGCCATTCACCAGCACGTTCACATCGACCGTCTGACCGACCAGTTCGGGATCGCTCAGCACACGGTCGCGCAGTTGCGCCGCCGCTTCGCGCGAAACGATACCGTCAATGTCACGCTCGGTCAGGCCTTCGATGTTGAGGTTCATCCCGGCTACGGCGGTGTCCAGCGAACTGTCCAGAACCCGGCTGTAGGCCAGTGTCAGAACCTTGGCCATTTCGGCGGGGTCGCGGTTGCCGTTCGGGTCGATCACCTCGGGGTTCAGGTAAACCGGCAGGTCCAGATAGGTCTGGCGGAAGGCCGAGGAGCCGTCGCGCAGGATGGTCGTAACCAGAATGATCAGCGCCAGAACGGCGATCCCGATGGCGGCCAGACCGTAAAAGCGGAATCGGCCTTCGGCGGCGTTGCGGCGGCGCGTGCGCGCGTCTTTCTTCAGCAGCGATCCAGAGCCTGAATTGGGCGCGGGCTGGCGGGCGGGTTCGATGGGCATATCGGTCATTCGTACTGCTCGCGATATTTGCGCACGATATACAGTGCGACGATGTTCAGCCCCAGCGTGATGATGAACAGGGTCAGGCCAAGGGCAAAGGCCACCAGCATCTCGGGCGAGGAAAAATCGTTGTCCCCGGTCAACTGGCCGACGATTTTCACGGTGATCGTGGTCATCGCCTCGAACGGGTTCAGGCTCATGGTGGCGGCGGCCCCTGCCCCCAGCACCACGATCATGGTTTCACCGATCGCGCGGCTGGCGGCCAGCAGGACTGCGCCGACGATACCGGGCAGCGCGGCGGGCAGAACCACCTGCTTTACCGTTTCGGACGGGGTGGACCCAAGGCCAAGCGCACCGTCGCGCAGACTTTGCGGCACGGCGTTGATGATGTCGTCCGACAGCGAACTGACGAAGGGGATCAGCATGATGCCCATCACCAGACCGGCAGTCATCACCGACGAGGCCGAGGTGCCCAGACCCAGAGGCGCGGCAAAATAGTCGCGCAGCATCGGGCCGACGGTCACAAGGGCGAACAGGCCGTAAACGATGGTCGGGATACCGGCCAGAACCTCGACCACCGGCTTGGCGACGGCGCGCATGCGAGGGCTGGCATATTCCGACAGGTAAATCGCCGCCAGCAGCCCGATCGGCACCGAAAACAACAGCGCGATGAACGAGATATACAGCGTGCCCCATAACAGCGGCAGCACCCCCAGACGCGAGATGCCTTCAGGACGTGGCTGGAACTGGGTGCCGAACAGGAAATCCTGCCAGGAATGCAACTGGAAGAACCGAGCGGTTTCAAAGATCAGCGACATGACGATGCCGATGGTGGTGGCGATCGCGATCGACGAACAGAAGATCAGCACGCCAAGAAGGATCTGTTCCACCGTATTACGGGCGCGGAACCCCGCGCTGACGCGCGACACGCCCCAGCCGAGGCCGGCAATCGCCGAGGCAAGGGCGACGATACCGACAATAGGCATCGCACCGGCGCTGAGAACACCGGCCATGCGCAGGAACGCGGCCACCCCCATGATGACGATCGGCGGCAGAAAGGCGTGTAATGCGGCGTTCATGCCGTGATAGGTCGGGCGGCTGTGCAGCAGGCGGATGTCGGCACCTGCGGCGGACAACGCACGGCTGCGGCCGACGACATAACCGGTGATGGCCAGCAGCAGGCTGGCCAGCAAGGCCCAGGACATTGGCATCTGGCAAATCCTTGAAAAGGGCGGTTTGATGCAAAAAAATGAAAAAATGGGTGGCGCGGGTCAGCCCCACGCCACCCGGCACGGGTTACTGCATGACAGCTTCGTCAGCGACGGCCTGCTGGGTCGCGGCCAGTTCCGGGTCGGACACCAGACCATATTGTGCCAGCGGGCTGTCGGGACCGGCGACTTCGTCGGACACGAAGAACTCGACGAACTCTTTCAGGCCGGCGATCT
>JAUNUO010000006.1:5035-7686 GCA_030538135.1 Paracoccus sp. (in: a-proteobacteria) | reverse complement strand
CCGGCGACTTCGTCGGACACGAAGAACTCGACGAACTCTTTCAGGCCGGCGATCTCGCCAAGGTGGGCCTTTTTCACATAGATGAACAGCGGACGCGAAACCGGGTATTCTCCCGAAGCGATGGTTTCGGTCGAAGGCGTGACGCCGTTCATGGTCGCGACTTGCAGCGTGTCGGTGTTGTTTTCATAGAACGACAGACCGAACACGCCGATGCCGTTGGGCGCACTGTTGATGCGGGCCAGCGTCTCGGTGTAGTCGCCGTCGATGTCAACGGCGCGGCCATCGGCGCGCAGGACGTGGCAGGCTTCCTTGGCTTCGTCTTCGCTCAGCTCGGCTTCGAACACGGCCTTGGCGCCGGAATCTTCGCAGCCCTGCATGACGACCTTTTCTTCGAACACTTCACGGGTGCCGTGACGGGTGCCCGGAACAAAGGCCATGATTTCCTGATCCGGCAGGTCCGGGTTCACTTCGTTCCACTTCGTCGTGGTGTTGTCCACGATCTTGCCATCCACGACACGCTTGGCGGCCATGGCGTTGAACCAATCGGTCGGGGTGAATTCGAAGGCGTTGCCAGTCGCCAGGCTGGCGAACACGATGCCGTCATAGCCGATGCGGACTTCCATGATGTCGGTCACGCCGTTGGCATGGCAGGTTTCGATTTCCGCCGGGCGGATCGGGCGCGAGCTGTTGGCAATATCGGTGGTGTTTTCGCCGACGCCTTCGCAGAAGCGGCGCAGACCGGTGGACGACCCGCCGGATTCGATGACCGGGGTGGCGTAGTCATAGTTTTCGCCGAACAGTTCCGACACGATGGTCGCATAGGGCAGAACGGTGGACGAACCAGCGACCTGAATCTGATCGCGCGCCGAGGCCACGGTCGCCGAAGCGGCGAACAGCGCAATGGCCGAGACGGTGAATTTCACGGATTTCATGGACCTCTCCTGAGTCGTTAACAAGGTCTGAAAAGACCTGCCGCCCATTTATCGACGGCGCGTGACGCTTATGCGTAAAAAACGTGACGCTTATGTGACAACGCAGGGGAGGGCGCGTTATTCCGCGCGACCCGGATCAGCCGATGGCGCCGCGCCGGCCGCCGGTCTGGGCGCGGTCCATCAGCAGATGGTCAAGGATCACGCAGGCTGCCATCGCCTCGGCCACCGGGACGGCGCGGATGCCGACGCAGGGGTCATGGCGGCCCTTGGTAATCAGGTCGATGTCCTCGCCCCGCTGGGTGATCGACCGGCGCGGCGTGGTGATGGAACTGGTCGGCTTGACCGAGAACCGCACCACGATGTCCTGCCCGGTGGAAATACCGCCAAGGATGCCGCCGGCGTGGTTCGACAGATATTCCGGCCCGTCCGGGCCCATGCGGATTTCGTCGGCGTTATCCACCCCGGTCAGCCCGGCGGCCGCCATACCCTCGCCGATTTCCACGCCCTTGACGGCGTTGATCGACATCATCGCGGCGGCCAGATCGGTGTCCAGTTTCGCATAGACCGGCGCGCCAAGGCCGGGGGGGCAGCCTTGAATCAGCACCTCGATGGCGGCGCCGATGCTGTTCTGATCCTTGCGGATCGCATCCAGATAATCGCCCCATTCGGCCGCAGCGACATTATCGGGCAGGAAGAACGGGTTTTCGTTGATCTCGGCGGCGTTGAACCGCGCGCGGTCCAGATGTTTCACCCCCATCTGCACCATGTATCCGGTGATGCGCAGGTCGGGCAGCATCTGCCGCAGCACCGCCTGCGCCACCCCGCCCGCGGCCACCCGCGCCGCCGTTTCCCGCGCCGAGGACCGGCCGCCGCCGCGATAATCGCGCAGCCCGTATTTCTGATGATAGGTGATGTCGGCATGGCCGGGGCGAAAGGCGCGCGCGATCTCGCCATAGTCCTTGGACCGCTGATCGGTGTTCTCGATCATCAGCTGGATGGGCGTGCCGGTGGTGCGGCCCTCAAAGGTGCCCGACAGAATGCGCACCGCGTCGGCTTCCTGTCGCTGAGTCGTGTGCTTGCTGGTGCCGGGGCGGCGGCGATCAAGGAACTGCTGGATGAACGATTCCTCCAGCGCGATGCCGGGCGGGGTGCCATCGACGGTCGCGCCCAGGGCCGGGCCGTGGCTTTCGCCCCATGTCGTCACGCGGAATTCGCGGCCAAAGGTGTTATAGCTCATGGCGTGTCCTCGGTCATGGCTTTCAGGTCATAGATCAGGTCCAGCGCCTGTTTCGGGGTCAGGGCGTCGGGATGAATGTCCTTCATACGCGATTCCAGCGGCGATTCCTTGATCTTTGCCGGCGGCGGCGCAGGCGGCGCGGCCCGGAACAGCGGCAGATCATCGATCAGCGCGGCGGGGCGGGCGGCACCTTCGCGTTCACCCGATTCCAGCGCGGTCAGCACCTCACGCGCGCGGTCCACGACCGAGGCGGGCAGCCCGGCCAGCCGAGCCACCTGCACGCCATAGCTGCGGTCGGCGGCGCCCTTGCGGACCTCGTGCAGGAAGATGACCTCGCCTTCCCATTCGCGCACGGTGACGGTGGCGTTCTCCACGCCATCAAGCCGGGCGGTCAGGGCGGTCATCTCGTGGTAATGGGTCGCGAACAGCGCGCGGCAGCGGTTGGTGGCGTGCAGATGCTCCATCACCGCCCAGGCGATGGA
>JAUNUO010000006.1:3872-4935 GCA_030538135.1 Paracoccus sp. (in: a-proteobacteria) | reverse complement strand
GCCGCATAATCGGCCTGCATCCCGGCGATGACGCCCCGGCCTTCGTCCCGCAACCGGCGGGTTTCGTCCAGATCGGCGTCATGGCCCGGCGCGACAAAGCCGCCGTCGCGGGTCAGCAAGGGCGGCTCGGCCACCAGCGCGTCGTCCAGAAGATCGGTCAGATCGTCATGGCCACGCAGATCGGCGGCGGCATCCAGCAGCACCTGCGGCGCATCCTCCGGCAGGCGCGCGGCGATGGCGGCGGCTTGCGTCAGCCCGGCGCGGATCGCGGCCAGATCGCGCGGCCCGCCCCGGTCCAGCGCCAGCCGCGACAGGGCACGGTCGATGTCGGGCACGCGGGCCAGATCAGCGCGCAGGTCGGCGGCCAGTCGGGCATCATCGGCCAGCGCGCCGACGGCATCATGCCGCGCCCGGATCAGGTCCAGATCGTGGCTTGGCGCGCTGATCCGCCGTTCCAAAAGCCGCGCCCCCGCCGCCGTCACCGTGCGGTCGATGGCGGCCAGCAAAGACCCCTCGCGCCCGCCCGACAAGGCCTGCGTCAGTTCCAGATTGCGCCGGGTGGCGGCGTCGATCTGCATCGACCCGCCTGCCGCCTCGCGCACCGGCGGGCGGATCAACGGCAGCCGCCCGCGCTGCGTCAGGTCGAGATAATCGGCGATCGCGCCCATGGCCGACAGTTCCGCCCGGCCAAAACTGCCGAATCCGTCCAGCGTTTCCACCTGAAACAGCGCGCACAGCCGCCGTGCGCCGGCCGCGGAATCGAACGATCCTGGGGGGCGTTCGGTCAGCGCCATTCCCGCATCCGCCGCCAGATCATCCAGCCGCGACCCCTCGGACACCAGCAATTCGCGCGGCGTCAGCCGGGCCAGTTCCGGCGCAAGGCGCGGCAGCGGGCAATCCATCACCCAGAACGCGCCGGTGGAAATATCGACCCAGGCCAGCGCGGCTTCGTCGCGCACCTGCCCGAAGGCCGCCAGAAAATTGTGCCGCCGCGCCTCGAGCAGCGATTCCTCGGTCAGGGTGCCGGGCGTGACCAGCCGCACCACATCGCGCGCCACCACCG
>JAUNUO010000006.1:0-3772 GCA_030538135.1 Paracoccus sp. (in: a-proteobacteria) | reverse complement strand
GCCTCCCGGATCGCCAGATATTGCGCCATCATGGGTGTCGGCTGATCGCTCATGCCGGACCTTGTAGCTGGCCTGCGGCGACTTGCAAACGGCATCTGGCGCGTTAATCTGGCCCGACCTCGGGGTGCCGGCACGGCTGAGATGCGCAAGCGAACCCGTTGAACCTGATCCGGTTAACTCCGGCGGAGGGAAGGTTTCGCTGCCCTTTCTTTCGCAACACGCAATAAAGGAGGACCAGCGATGAAATACGCCGTTCTTGCCGCGCTGATCGCGGCGCCCGCCGCCGCGCAGGACAAACCCGTGCTGACCGTCTATGCGGGTGATTACGTCACCAGCGAATGGGGTCCGGGGCCGAAGATCGAGGAAGAATTCGAGAAATTCTGCAACTGCGATCTACGCTTTGTCGCCGGCGACATCCTGCCCCGCATCCTGATGGAGGGCACCCGGACCGAGGCCGACATCGTGTTCGGCCTGAACACCGACACCACCATGCGCGCCCGCGAAACCGGGCTGTTCAAGCCGCATGGGCAGGATACCAGCGGCCTGAACCTGCCCGTCGAATGGACGGACGAGATTTTCCTGCCCTATAACTGGGGGGAAACCGCCTTTGTCTATGACGAAACCCGCACACCCAATCCGCCACGCAGCTTTGCCGAACTGCTTGATGCCCCGGACGATCTGAAGATCGTCATTCAAGACCCCCGGTCGGGCATTTCAGGGCTGGCACTGTTGTTGTGGGTCAAGGCCGTTTACGGAGACGAGGCCGAGGAAGCGTGGCGCAGGCTGGCGCCGAAAATCCTGACCGTGACCAAGGGCTGGTCGGAATCCTATGGCATGTTCACCGATGGCGAGGCAGATATGGTGCTGTCCTACACCACCTCGCCCGCCTATCATATCGCCGCCGAGGATGACCGCACCAAACATGCCGCGATCTTCCCCGAAGGCCATTACTTCATGGCCGAACTGGCCGCGCAGGTGGCGGGCACCGATCAGCCGGAACTGGCCCAGCAGTTCATGGACTGGATCCTGACGCCGGAATTTCAGCGCGTCATGCCCTTGGCCAACTGGTCCATGCCGGTGAAACTGCCGCTGGACGAATGGCCCGAGGTGATGCGCGATCTGCCGCGCCCCGCAAAGACCCTGTTCTATCCCGAGGACGAGGCCGAGGCGCTGCGGCCCGCCGCGCTGAACGAATGGCTGACGGCACTGTCGCGCTGAAACCGGGCTGGCCGGGGGTTATCGGTGCCGCCGGGCTGGCGGCGCTGATCCTTGGCACGCTGACGGCCGTCGCATGGCAGGCGGGCGGGCTGACGCGGCTTGGCCCGTGGGACTGGGCGGCGGTGCGGTTCACTGTCTGGCAGGCGGCGCTGTCGGCCACGCTGTCGGCGCTGCTGGCGGTGCCGGTGGCGCGGGCGCTGGCGCGGCGGCGGTTTGCCGGGCGCGCGGCGCTGGTCACGCTGCTGGGGGCGCCGTTCATCCTGCCGGTGATCGTGGCGATCATGGGGCTCGTCGCGGTGTTCGGGCGAGGCGGGCTTGTCAATGCCGCGCTGAACGGGGCCGGGCTGCCGGCGATCAGCATCTATGGCGGGCACGGGGTGATTCTGGCGCATGTGTTTTTTAACCTGCCGCTGTCGGTGCGGCTGGTGCTGCATGGCTGGGCGGCGATTCCGTCCGAACGGTTCCGGCTGGCGCAAAGCCTTGGTTTTGGCCCGCGCGACATCGCCCGCCATCTGGAGCGCCCGATGCTGCGCGAGGTGCTGCCCGGCGTCTGGCTGGCGGTGTTTCTGGTCTGCCTGACCTCTTTCGCCGTGGCGCTGACATTGGGCGGCGGGCCGCGCGCCACCACGGTCGAGCTGGCGATCTATCAGGCGTTCCGGTTCGATTTCGATCTGGGCCGGGCGGCGGCATTGGGTCTGGTGCAGGTCGGGTTGAGCCTTGCGGCGATGGTTCTGGCGGCCTTTATCGCCATGCCCGCCGCCTTTGGTGCGGGCATGGACGGACCGGCGCAACTGGCCGGGCCGGGCGGCTGGCGGCGTGTCGGCGATGCGGCCGCCATCGCGGCGGCGGCGGCTTTCCTGATCCTGCCGATGGCCAGCGTCATCGCCACCGGCCTGCCGCGCATCCCCGCGCTGCCCGAAACGGTCTGGGCGGCGGCGGGGCGGTCGGTCACCATGGCGCTGATTTCGGCCTTTGCCACGCTGGCCCTGACGCTGATGATCGCGCTGGCCGCCGTCCGTCGTGGCGGACGCTGGGTCGAGATGGCGGGGATGCTGCCCATCGTCGCCTCGCCCCTTGTGCTGGGGACCGGGCTGTTCCTGATCCTGCGGCCCTGGGTGACACCGGCGCAGATCGCCCTGCCGGTGACGGTGGCGATCAATGCGATCATGGCGCTGCCCTTTGCCCTGCGCGCGCTGATCCCGGCGGCGCGGGCCTTGCAGGCGGATTACGGGCGGCTGGCCGAATCGCTGGACCTGCGTGGGCTGGCGCGGCTGCGCCTGCTGATCCTGCCGCGTCTGGCGCGGCCCTTGGGATTTGCGGGCGGGCTGGCGGCGGCGCTGGCCATGGGCGATCTGGGGGTGATCGCGCTGTTTGCCGATGCCAACCGGGCCACGCTGCCGCTGATGCTGTATAGTCTGATGTCCAGCTATCGGCTGGCCGATGCGGCGGCATGCGCCGTATTGCTGATGGGAATCAGCTTTGCGCTGTTCTGGGTATTCGATCGCGGAGGTCGGCTGAGTGATTGAATTTGAACGGGTTTCCGTGACATTGGGCGATTTCCGGCTGGCGGCTGATTTCGCCATCCGCCCCGGCGCGCGGGTAGCGGTGATCGGCCCGTCGGGGTCGGGCAAATCCACGCTGCTGTCGCTGATCGCCGGGTTTTTGCGCCCCGATCAGGGCACGGTCCGGTGGGAGGGGCGCGATCTGGCCCCTACCCCGCCGGGACAGCGCCCGGTGTCGATCCTGTTTCAGGATCAGAACCTGTTTCCGCATCTGACCGTCGCGCAGAATGTCGGCCTTGGCCTGCGCCCCGACCTGCGACTGAGCCGCGATCAGAAGGCCGCCATCGCCGGCGCCCTGTCCCGCGTCGGCCTGTCCGGCATGGACAGCCGCCGCCCCGCGCAACTGTCGGGCGGCCAGCAAAGCCGGGTCGCGCTGGCCCGTGTTCTGCTGCGCGCGCGGCCGATCCTTTTGCTGGACGAACCCTTCGGCGCGCTTGGCCCGGCGCTGAAAACGGAAATGCTGGCCCTGCTGGCGCAGATTGCGCAGGAAACCGGGGCGACCGTGCTGATGGTCACCCACGATCCCGACGACGCCCGCAGCTTTGCCCCCGAAACGGTGCTGGTCGAGGGCGGCATCGCCCATCCCCCACAGCCGACCGCGCCGCTGCTGGACGATCCGCCGCCGGCGCTGCGGGATTATCTGGGTTAGGCTTTCGCGGCCAGTTCGTCCCATACGGCCAAGGCCTTGGCGCCATACATCAGCCCCGGCCCGCCCGCCATATTGATTGCCATGGCACAGACATCGCCCATTTCCTCGCGCGTGGCACCGGCCTTCATCAGCGCCTCGGTGTGGAACTCGATACAGGGCATGCAGCGGGTCGCAATCGCGATCCCCAGGGCGATGAATTCCTTTTCCTTGACCCCCAGAACGCCGCCGTCCTTGATCGCCTTCTGCATGGCGCCAAAGCCTCGGGTCGCGTCGGGGATGGTCTTGTTCAGGGCACGAAGCTGATCGCGCATTTCGGACATGCTGGCTGCGGCGTCCATCGGAA
>JAUNUO010000167.1 GCA_030538135.1 Paracoccus sp. (in: a-proteobacteria) | reverse complement strand
AGGCCCAGATCATACAGAACCACCGCGACCAGCCACAGCCCGATGGCCAGCCCCGCCGCGCCCGAGGGCCGCCGCGACAGCGCCGAAATCACATAACCCGCGCCCAGAAAGCTGGCCCCCAGCAGAAGCGAGGTCCAGAACAACCGCCATAGCGCCGGCAGACCCGCCATCGCGCCCCGGTCCACGACCGCCGCCGCGACCGCCGCCAGCCCATAGCCGACCGCGACCGCCAGCGCGAGGATCGCCAGATGCGCCAGCAGCCGCCCGGCCAGAATTTCCGCCCGCGCGATGGGATAGGTCAGCAGCAAGGGCAACGTGCCGCGTTCCACCTCGCCGGCCACGGCGTCGAACGACATCAGCAGCGCCAGCAGCGGCACCAGATAGACGGCAAGGCTGGTCAGCGAGGCGACGACGACCGACAGTCGATCCGCCCCGAGCGCGCCGGTCGGGGCCGATCCCGCCGCCGACAGCACCAGCGCGAAAACCGCCATCATCGCCACCGCGATGGCGACCCAGCGGTTGCGCAGCGCGATGCGCAGCTCCGCCCCGGCGGTGGCAAGGATGCGCCCGATCATGCCGCCGCCCCCTTTGCGCCGAAGTGGCTGTAGATATCCTCAAGACTGGGCGGCATGATCTCGATATCCGTGACCAGCCCGGACAGCGCCGAAATCCGCGCCAAGGTCTGCATCTTTTCATCCTGCGCGCTGGTCAGCATCAACCCGCCCGGCACCGCTGCGGCATCCGGCAATGCCTCGGCCAGCGCGGCACCGGATTGGGGTGCGGGCGACAGCAGATAGGACACCGGCAGGGCTGCCTGTCGGCGCAGGTCGTTCAATGTGCCTTCGGCCACCCGGACACCCTGGGACAGGATGGTGATGCGGTCGGTGCGCGCCTCGACCTCGGTCAGCGCATGGGATGACAGCAGGATCCCCGCCCCCTCGGCCGCCAGCCCGTCCAGCAGTTCATAGAACGACCGCCGCGACACGGGATCGAGGCCCGAGGTCGGTTCATCCAGCACCAAAAGGCCAGGCCGACCGATCAGCGCCTGCGCCAGCCCGACCCGCTGACGCATCCCCTTGGAATAGGTGCCGATCCGTCGGTTCATCGCATGGCCAAGGCCGACGCGTTCCAGCAGGGCGGTCGCCTGCGATTCAGGCTCTCCGCGCAGGCGCAGGTAATAGGTCAGCATCTCGGCCCCGGTCAGCGCCGGGTGAAAAGCCACGTTTTCCGGCAGATAGGCTACCTGCGTGCGCGCCGCGCCGCTGCCGGGCGGGGCGCCCATCACCGACACCTCGCCGGAATCGAAGGGGATCAGCCCCAGAACGATCTTCATCAACGTCGATTTGCCGGCGCCGTTATGGCCAAGCAGCGCCACCCGCTGACCCGGCTCTACCGTCAGCGACACATCGTTCAGCGCCGTCACGCCGTCGAACCGTTTAGTGAGGTGCGAGAGCGTCAGCGCCATCGTCATCCGTCCTTTGCGTCGCCCACAGCGGCGGGTCGGCCGCCATCAGGGCAATATCCTCCGGCACCGGGATCACCACGGCGCGGGTCAATGGGAAACTGTCCACCACCCCGCCGGGCAGGGTCGCGGGGAAATTCGCCTGAGACCACCGGACAAGCTGCACGGCGGGCGATCCGGTCAGCAGGGCGGCCGCCGGTTGCGACCACAGGATATGATCCATCAGATCGTTCGGGCGGAACCGGCTGTCGGCGATACCGTCGCCGTTCAGATCGAACACCGTGTGATCGGACCAGAAATTGCCACGCCCTTCGACGCTCCATTCAATGTCGCGGGTGCCGACATATTTCACCTGCGTACGGTTGCCGATAAAGGCATTGCCGGTCAACCCGTTCCGTTCCGATCCTGCGGTAAAGTGAATGCCGATATCGCAGCCCTGAAAGCGGTTGTTGGCGATCAGATTACGATGGGCGTTATAGATGAAGGTGCATTTTTCCGGCCCGCGCCGGTCCGCCACGCCCGCGACCAGATTGCCCGCCACATCGGCGCTGTTGGCATAGTTCAGCATCACCCCGTGATCGCGGTCGTTCAGCGACAGATTGTTCGTGACCGTCAGCCGGTCCGAAAACATCAGCGCAAAGCCAAGGTGGTTGCCGACCGAAATATTCCCCGACACCTCGCTGTCGTTGGTGTACATGTAATGCACGGCGAAACGCAGGTCGCGCATCCGGTTGTGGCGGAACACGTTGCGGCGGGACGAGTTGGTAAAGATGCCGTCGCGGCCATAGCGGATGTCGTTCCCGATCACCTGCGAGCCCGGCGCGTTCCAGATATACACACCGTTGCCACGGCTGTTCATGCGGAAATCGCGCCCGCCGACGATGGTATTGCCGCGCACCATGCTGTCGCGCGCGCCATGCACGTCAACGCCGTAAAGATTGCCTTCAATGTGGTTGTTTTCCACCAGCGCACCATGCGCTGTTCGGGTCAGTTGCACCCCGGAATCGATGTTCTGATGCGACTTGCCCGACCCGGTTATCGTCAGGTCGCGGATGGTCACGCCCTCGGCCGTCACAAGGATCACGCTGCCCTGCCCGCCGCCGTCAATCCGCGCACCCTGTTGACCTTGCAGGGTCAGGGCGTGTTCGATGGTGATGGGTCCGTGGTGCAGCCCCGGCTCAAGTATCAACACATCGCCGGGCGCGGACCCGGCGATGGCCTGTTTCAAGGCGTCCCCGCCCGCAGGCACGGCAATATCGGCGGCCCCGGCGGGGCCGGCCAACATGACCATCAGGGCGAGGACGGATCGCATCATACCGCCTTGGGCCGCACCATCATGCGCCCGCGCATTTCCATGTGCAGCGCGTGGCAGAACCACTGGCAGTAATACCAATAGACGCCGGGCTTTGCCGCCACGAAGGTAACCGACGAGGTCGCCTGCGGCGCAATCTCCATCGCGACACCGTGGTCGCCGATGGTAAAGCCATGGGTCAGGTCGTCGATGTCGTCGAGGTTGGTGATGATGACCGTCACCTCGTCACCCTCGTTTACCTCGAACTGATCCAAGGCAAAGGTCGGCGCCTGCGACGACATATAGACACGCACCTTGGTCGGGTCTGCGCTGTCGCGGATCACGCTGTCCTGCCAGCCGTCAAGGTCGATTCCGTCCGCTTCGGCCTGAGTGCGGGTCTCGGCCCACATCGGATCGTTGCGGTCCCAGACTGATTTGATGATCGGCGTCATCAGCGAGGCCGGAACGGCGATGGCGTCGTGGGGTTCGGCAAAGTTGGGGCCGTCGTGGACCACGACCATCTGATCGGTGGAAATGTCGATCAGCTGATCGTTTTCGGGTTTCAGCGGGCCAACGTTCAGGAACCGGTCCTTGCTGAACTTGGACAGGCAGACCAGCCATTTGCCGTCGGCGTCCAGCGTTTCGCCCAAGGTGGTTTTCAGGTGACCGGGCTGATAATGCACATCGACCTTGGAAATGATCGGATCGACCTGTTCGCCGTTATGGGCGCGCACGGCGGCCTCGATGTTCCATTTCACCACCTGGCTGTCGAGGAACAGCGAGGTAAAGGCGTTGCCCTCCCCGTCGAAGGCAGTGTGCAGCGGTCCAAGGCCGACCTCGGGCTGTGCCACCACGGCGGTTTCCGGCTCGGCTTCGTCGGCGAAGATCGCGTCCAGCTTGCGCACGTCGATCACGCTGACAGTGGGCGACAGCTTGCCGCCGATGCACAGGTGGATCTTGTCGGGCGCCATGTTGCAGCCATGCGGGTTGTTCGGGATCGGGATATAGCGGGTCAGCCGTGCCGCCGCGTTTTCCTTGCGCCCGTCCAGAACCTTGCAGCCATTCAGTTCCTGATATTCGCCACGCTCGACCGCAGCCTCGATCTCGGCGATGTTGAAGACCACGACGTGATCCATCTCAGCCGCCGTCATTTCGGGCTGGGTCATCCCCATTTCCGAGTTGTAGCTCGTCGAGAACGCCCATTTGCCTTCGTAATCGGCATCGGTGTTGTCGAGGTTGCCCGACACGATGATCTGCCATGCGACTTCCATCTTTTCGGAATCGACGGCGGTGAACAGGTTCACATAGGTCGAGACGTCATCCATCGTGGTGCCGTCGTTGACCAGCGGCGCCTCGTCCTCGCCATTGGCGAAAATATAGTTCGAGGACGGCACCTTGCGCGGGCGCATCCCGTGCATGGCCTTGGCGTTGGGAACCTCAAGAATGGCGTCGCATTTCATCACGTCGCAGCGGATGCGCGCGATGCGGCTGTTCGCCTTGTCCTGCATGAACAGATACTGCCCGTCGTAACGCCCGTCGGTATAGGACATGTGGACGTGATGCAGGTCGCCGTTGTCGTGGATTTTCTTGCCGTTGGCGGCCAGATAATTTTTGGTCTTTTCCGTCATCGTCCGCTGATGGATGCGGATCGATTCATTGGTCTGGCCCCAGCCGGTGGCCGAACAGCGGTTGAACACCGGAATTCGCATCAACTCGCGCATCGAGGGGATGCCGAGAATGCGTGCCTCGCCGGTCTGGCCCGAGGACCAGAAGCCATAATAGTCATCAAGCTGACCCGGCCCGATATGCGGCGCGGTGATCGTGCCGGACTGCGCCGATGCACTGGTCGCCGCAGCAGCGGTGGCGGCAGTGCCGGTGGCCGCGGCCAGAAACGCGTTGCGCGCGGCGATACCGCCGCCGCCCAGCAGGGCCGCTCCGCCCGCCGTCGCGCCCAGAAGACCGCGGCGGCTGATTTTCGTGTTACCTTCCTTGGACATGTCAGATTCCCTTTGTTTGCAGGTTGGGATGATTACTGAGGCCCGCGCGCGGAACGAGTTCGGGAACCGCGCTGTCGGCGACGGCCTGCCGCCGCTTCAGCCGCTTGATGACGACCGGACATTTGGTTTTCGAATGATACAGAACCTGGCAATGCATGCAATTCAGGCATTCGTTAGGATTGATCTGCCCTTCGGGGTGGATCGCCTGAACGAAACATTCATTGGCGCAGGTTTGGCACGGATTGCCGCATTCCTTATAGCGCTTCAACCAGTCGAACATGCGGATGCGCGCGGGAATGGCCAGCGCGGCACCCAGCGGGCACAGATAGCGGCAATAGAACCGCTCGATGAACAGGCCCACACCCAGCAGGACGACGACATAAAGCACGAACGGCCAGGACCGCTGGAAATTCAGGATGATGGCGGTCTTGAACGGTTCCACCTCGGCCAGATGTTCCGCGCGGTCGAAGCTCATCAATGAGACGCCGAACAGGCCAAGGAAAATCACATATTTTACCGCCCAGGCCCGTTCATGGATGAACCAGGGCACGGTGATCTGCGGGATGCGTAGCTTGCGCCCGATCTGGTTGGTCAGTTCCTGAAGCGCACCGAACGGGCACAACCAGCCGCAATAGGCCCCCCTGCCCCAAAAGATCAGCGCCGCTGCGACACTGAACCACAGGATGAAGGTCAGCGGGTCCAGCAGGAACGCCTGCCATGAGAACCCGTCGCGCAAGGATGCGAACAGCGCAAAGATGTTCACCACCGAAAGCTGCGCGTTCCACATCCAGCCCAA
>JAUNUO010000166.1 GCA_030538135.1 Paracoccus sp. (in: a-proteobacteria) | reverse complement strand
ACCCGCCGAATGGCCCGCTTGCGCAGGTCGGGCTTGAAGATCTTGCCGACCGCCGTTTTCGGCAGTTCCGGCAGGATTTCCAGATGTTTGGGGATCGCCGCGCGTTCGTGGATATTGGCGCGGGCATGGGCCATCAGATCGTCCTCGGTCGCCGTGGCGCCCTGCACCAGTTCCACATAAACGCAAGGCAATTCGCCTGAAAAGGCGTCCGGCTGACCGATGGCGCCCGCAAAAGCGACGGCGGGATGAGACAGCAGCGCGTCCTCGATCTCGGCGGGGTCGATATTGTGGCCGCCGCGAATGATCAGATCCTTGGCGCGACCGGTGATCCACAGGTATCCGTCGGCGTCGAGCCGCCCCAGATCGCCGGTGCGCAGGAAACGGTCCTCGGCGAACAGGTCGCTGTTCTTGTCATCCTCGGTATAGGTCGAGCCTTCGAACACGCCGGGGCTGGCGACGCAGATTTCGCCGATTTCATCAACGGCGCATTCCTGAAAGTTGCCGTTGACGCGGCGCAGGATTTTCACATTCGAATAGGGCAGCGGCAGCCCGACCGAGCCGACCTTCTTCATCCCGTCCACCGGGTTGCATGACACAAGACAGGTCGCTTCGGTCAGGCCATATCCTTCGGCGATCTCGACCCCGGTCGCCGCCTTGAAGCGATTATACAATTCCAACGGCAACGGGGCCGAGCCGGAAATCGCCGTGCGCAGAGACGATACATCGGCATCGACCGGGCGCTGCATCAGCGCGGCGATGGCGGTCGGCACGGTAATGAGGAACGTCACCTGCCAGCGTTCGACCAGTTTCCAGAAATTGTCGAACACCCCCTCGCCGCGATAACCGGCGGGGGTCGGCATCACCATATGCGCGCCGGATGCGATGCAGGACATCAGGATCGGATAGGCCGCAAAGACATGGAACAACGGCAGCGGGCAGATCAGCACGTCGGTTTCATCGAACAACAGCGCGCCGCCCAGCCATCCGTTATAGATCATGCCCGAATATTTGTGCTGCGCGACCTTGGGCATGCCGGTGGTGCCGCCGGTGTGGAAATAGGCCGCCACGCGATCCTGCTGAATGTCCTCGAAGGTCAGCCTGTCGTGCCGCTGGCCGCTGGCCGCCGCCTCGAAGTCGATGACCTGCGCGTGGTGTTTCGTGGTGACCTTGGGCCGGATCAGCGGCACGATCCAGCGTTTCAGCCCGCGCAGATGCCGGTTCAGGTCGATTTCGACGATATGGGTCACCCCAGGCGCGGCGGCGACGGCCTGCGCAGCCTTTTGCGCCACGTCGGCCTTGGGAAAGGGCTTCAGCGTGACCAGAACCTTGGCCCGCGTCTCGCGCAGGATGGCGGCGATCTGTTCGGGTTCCAGCAAAGGGTTGATCGGGTTCACGATCCCCGCCGTCGCCCCGGCCAGCAGGACGACCGGCGTTTCGATGCTGTTGGGCAGCAGGTAAGCGATGGTGTCGCGCGGACCGATGCCGAGGCTGCGGAACAGGTTGGCCGTTTCCGTCACCCGTTCCAGAAAGTCGCGCCATGACAGCGTGGTGGCGTGATCGCGCGGCCCCGACAACAGCTGAAAGCTGACGGCAGGGCGGTTGGGAAAGGTTTCGGCCACCCGCTGCACGAAACCATAGATCGTTTTCGGCAGATCGCGCGATTCATAGGGCATTTCGCCTTCGACGCGATCACGGTCTGCGATGCTGTTAAAGCGGCTCATGTGGCTTGTCCTCCCCGCGCGGGCCAGCCTCTTTGGCCTGCGTCATTTTTGTAAACATGGGCCAGAAATGCGTAACGGGGCAAGGGTTTCAGCCCTCGCCCCGCCCCGAAACGCAACGTCAGAACAATCTCATGCGCCGGGGATGCGCAGCTTTTGCCCCGGATAGATCTTGTCGGGATGCGACAGCATCGGGCGGTTCGCCTCGAAGATGTCGTTGTATTTATTGGCGCTGCCCAGATATTTCTTGGCAATGGCCGACAGGGTTTCGCCCTTTTCGACGGTGTGGAACACGGGCGCCTTGCCGGTGGCTTCGGGTGCGTCGGGCAGATCGGCCTCGACCTTGGCGATGCCCTGGATATTGCCGACGGCCAGGATCAGCTTTTCCATGGTTTCGCGGTCGGCCCCCTTGGATTCGACGATCACGGTATCGCCGCGCAGACGGATATGCACGTCCTTGCCGGTCAGCCCAAGCGCCTTGACCTCGGCGTTCAGCGCAGCAACCTTGCGGTCGGTTTCAGCCTGTTCAGCGGTTTTTGCCGGGGTTGCCTGCGGCTGGGGCTGAGCCTCGCTTGCCTCGGCTTTTGATCCGAACAGCGATTTTCCCGCGTCCTTGACGAAATCCCAAACTGCCATCTTCTTGTCCTTTCGATGGGTGGTCGGCGTATGGAAACGCCTTTGCGGCCAGAGCGTTCCACAATCGGACAAATTTCGCCAGTCCTTAAAATGCTGCGCAACGTTTGGTTGAAATCCGGGTGGATGCGGGGCAGGTTCCCGAAAAATTCCATACTGAAAGAATCCTGAATGCCCCGTTTCCTTCTGCCATTGCTGCCCGTGATCCTTCTGGCCGCCTGCGCCGCGCCCGATCAGGGCGACAAGGCATTGTTGTTGCCGCCCGATCCAACGGATCCGCATGACATTCAGGCCACGGCACCTGGGCCAGCACAATGCATGCAGACATCGGCGGCGGAACTGGCCGCAGGCGTCGCCGCCACCAACATCGCGCGCGCCCGTGCGGGTCTGCCGCCGGTGCGGGGCAACGCCACGCTGGCGCGTGCGGCCGAACGCCATGCCTGCGACATGGCCGAACGCGGGCGGATGGCGCATGTCGGCAAGGGCACGTCCGGCCCGGCGCAGCGGGTCAAGGCGCTTGGCTATCAGCCAAGGATCACGGCGGAAAACATTGCCGCGGGGCCGTTCGATCTGAACCGTGTCCTGGCGGAATGGAACCGGTCCAGCGGGCATCTGACCAATATCAACATCCCGCAGATGCAGGAAATGGGTATCGGCCGCGCCACCGGATCGGATGGCAGGACGGTATTCTGGGCGGCGGTCTATTCCGCCCCCAAGTAATCGTCACTGTGGATCGGTCGCGATTGCGCCATCGGTGAATTGCAGCCGGGCCAGCCGCGCATACAAACCGCCCTGTGTCACCAACTCGTCATGGGTGCCCTGCGCGACGATGCGGCCGTGTTCGAACACCACGATCCGGTTAGCACGTTTCACGGTGGCCAGACGGTGCGCCACGATGATCGTCGTGCGCCCCTGCGCCAGACGGGTGACCGCCTGCTGCACCGCGACCTCGGATTCGGCGTCCAGCGCGCTGGTCGCCTCGTCCAGCAACAGCACCGGCGCATCGCGCAGGATGGCGCGGGCAATGGCGACACGCTGGCGCTGGCCGCCCGACAGCATGACTCCGCGTTCGCCCAAGGGCGTGTCGTAACCCTGCGGCAGCGCGGTGATGAATCCGTCGGCATGGGCGGCGCGGGCGGCGGCCTGAACCTCGGCATCGCTGGCCTCGGGGCGGCCAAAGCGGATATTGTCGCGGGCCGAGGCGGCAAAGATCACCGGGTCTTGCGGGACCAATGCCATCTGTGACCGGAAATCGGCGCGCGCCATGTCGCGCAGATCAATTCCGTCTAGCGTTACGCGCCCCCGCACCGGATCCCAGAACCGCTGCACAAGCTGGATCACCGTTGTCTTGCCCGCTCCCGACGGCCCGACCAGCGCCACCGTTTCACCCGGCGCTATGGTCAGATCGACATCGTCCAGCGCCGAGACATCGGGCCGCGTCGGGTAATGAAAGCTGACGTTTTCAAAGGCGATGGCGCCGCGCACCGGACGGGGCAGAGCGACAGGCTGCGCCGGGTCTTTCAGCGTGTCATCCGCGCTCAGCAATTCGCCCAAGCGTTCGGCGGCGCCTGCGGCGCGTTGCAACTCGCCCCAGATTTCGCTCAGCGCGCCGGCCGATCCGGCGACGAGGATCGCATAGATGACGAACTGCACCAGCTCGCCCACGGTCAGGCGTCCGGCGTTCACATCATGCGCGCCCATCCACAACACACCCAGAACACCCGAAAAAATCAGGAAAATCACGACCACCGTCATCAGCGCGCGGGTGCGCGTGCGGGTGATGGCGATGTCATAGGATTCCTCGGTCACGCGGTCGAAATCGCCGATGCTGCGCGTCTCGTGCGTATAGGCCTGCACCGTACCCGCCGCCAGCAGGCTTTCCGATGCCGCGCCCGAGGATGCGGCGATCCAGTCCTGATTGCGCCGCGACAGCACCCGCAGCCGCCGCCCCATCACCACGATCGGCACGATCACCACCGGCACGATCAGCAGCACCAGCCCCATCAGCTTCCACGAGGTAAAGGCCAGCATCACCAGCCCGCCGATCAGGATCAGCGCGTTGCGCAGCGCAATCGACACCGACGATCCGATCACCGATTGGATCAGGGTGGTGTCGGTGGTGATCCGCGACAGGATTTCCCCGGTCATGATGCGTTCGAAAAACGCCGGCGACAGGGTGATGACGCGGGCGAACACGGCCTTGCGGATATCGGCGACGATACGTTCCCCCAGCCGCGTGACCAGAAAATACCGCAGCCCCGTGCCCACGGCCAGCAGCACCACGATCAGCATCGCCGCGCCGAAATACTGGTTCAGCAAGGCCATCCCGCTGTCGAATTCGTCCACTACGCGCCGCACCGCGATGGGCAGGATCAGGCTGATCCCCGCCGTCAGCATCAGCGCCAGCAGCGCCAGAACCGCCTGCCCGCGATAGGGGCGCACGAAAGGCAGCAAGGCCCGCAATGCGCCGACGCGGCGGCTGGTCGGACGGTTTTCCGTGATCGTTGTGCCGCGCGCCATGATGCCCCCGTGTCTGGTCCGGCGCAGGTTTAGGCGCGGGCGGACCCGAGGGCAAGCACAGTCAGCCCGCCATCTCGCCCGATGCCAGCGCGGATTCCAGCAGATCGACGGCATCGCGCAGCCGTTCGTCGATGAGATGCAGATATTGCGTCCAGTCGTGCAGCCCGCCCAGTTCGGCCACCCCGTCCGACACGCCGCGCAGCCCGATCAGCGGAATGCCGAACCGCATCGCCGCGCGCAGATGGGCAAAGGTTTCCATATCGACCATATCTTCGGCGATGCCGTCATAGCCCGCGCCGCTGATGATCGCGCCGCCGGTGGACAGCGTGGCCGCGGGCAGGCCGGGGATGCGATGGGGCAGGTCCACCCGCGCGGGCAGGTCCAGAAACGGCGTCCGCCCCCGTTCGAACCCCAGCGGGCTGGCGTCCATATCGCGATAGGCGACCGCGCTGATCTGATAGACCCGCGCCTGTTCCAGCCGCGCCGAACCGGCCGAGCCAAGCGAGACGATCAGCCGCGGCCGATCCGCCATCCCGGCCAGCGCGGCAGCCAGCGTCACGCCCGCCTCGACCGGGCCGATGCCGGTCATCAGCGGCGTGATCCGCGCCCGCAGCGCCGGGCCGTATTCGGCATCCGCCGCCATCACGAACAGCACCGGCACCCCGGCAAGCGTATCTGTCATGCGTTCCCCTGACTGGTGCGGGCGGCG
>JAUNUO010000165.1 GCA_030538135.1 Paracoccus sp. (in: a-proteobacteria) | reverse complement strand
GATGCCGTGGCGCATGGCGCGACCGGCAAGGGCAACGATCAGGTGCGGTTCGAACTGTCCTGCTATGCGCTGGACCCGGCGATCCGGGTGATCGCGCCCTGGCGGGAATGGGATCTGACCAGCCGCACCCGGCTGATCGAATTCGCCGAACAGAACCAGATCCCCATCGCCAAGGACAAGCGCGGCGAAGCGCCGTTCAGCGTCGATGCAAACCTGCTGCACACCTCATCCGAAGGCAAGGCGCTGGAAAACCCGGCCGAACAGGCCCCCGATTACGTCTATCAGCGCACCGTCAACCCCGAGGAGGCGCCCGACACGCCCGAATATATCGAAGTGACGTTTGAACGCGGCGACGCGGTGGCGATCAACGGCGAGGCCATGTCGCCCGCGACCATCCTGACGCAGTTGAACGACTATGGCGGGCGCCACGGCATCGGCCGGCTGGATTTCGTGGAAAACCGTTTCGTCGGCATGAAATCGCGCGGGATTTACGAAACGCCGGGCGGCACCATCCTGCTTGAGGCGCATCGCGGCATCGAACAGATCACGCTGGACAGCGGCGCGGGTCATCTGAAAGACAGCATCATGCCACGCTATGCCGAGTTGATCTATAACGGCTTCTGGTTCAGCCCCGAACGCGAGATGTTGCAGGCGCTGATCGACAAATCGCAGGAACATGTCACCGGCACCGTGCGGCTGAAACTGTATAAGGGCAGCGTGACCTGCGTCGGCCGCTGGTCGGATCACTCGCTGTATTCCGAGGCGCATGTGACGTTCGAGGACGACGCTGGCGCCTATGACCAGAAAGACGCGGCGGGCTTTATCAAGCTGAACGCGCTGCGGTTGAAGCTGGTCGCGAACCGGAACGCGCGGGTGAAGTGATCGCCACAGGCAAAGCCCCCATCGGCGGGGCTTTTTTAATGTCGGGCAAGGTTATGGCCGTTGTCGTAAGCGGGCTTTATTTGATCGGTTTTCACATCGCTATGTCCGCGTTGTGCCGTCATTTTATCCGTCGCAGAAACTTTCCATTTTTTCAGGAACATCGTGCGGCAAGGGGGAAACCTGCCTCTTATGGGCATTTTCTGCTGTTTTATGTGTCGTGGTTTGACCCGGCTATGATGACTGCTGCGATGGCACGACCGGGATACCGGGCCGAACAGATCAGATGCGGTCTGCTTTATGGCGCGGGTCTGGTGGCTGCTGTTGTGCTGGCGCTGTTTGTGGCAGGATAGACGGCCGAAACCTTTCCCCGGATGAGGTGAGACACCTGTGGGAATGGCCGCTGCCCATCCGTTCGCGATACGGCAGAACGGGCGCAACGAATGAGTAAAGCCCACCCTTCCCTTTCCGCCCCCTCCCGGCCAGACTGCGCCGTAAAACGAAAGGCCCGACATGACCCAACGCACCACCGCCCGCATCGTCATCGTCACCGTGTCCGACCGCGCCGCGCGCGGCGAATACGAGGACAAGGGCGGCCCCGGTGCCGAGGACTGGTTGCGCGCCACCATCACCTCACCGATCCAGATTCGGCGGGTCATCATCCCCGACGGACGGCAGGGTGTGGCCGAAACCCTGCGTGCGCTGGCCGAGGATGGGACCGACCTGATCCTTGTCACCGGCGGCACCGGCCCTGCGCCGCGTGACGAAACGCCCGAGGCGCTGGCCGATGTGATGGAAAAGGAACTGCCCGGCTTTGGCGAGGAAATGCGCCGTGCCTCTTTGGCCGAGGTGCCGACCGCCATTCTGTCGCGTCAGACGGCGGGTATCCGCGACGCCTCGCTGTTCATTCTGTTGCCGGGCAAACCCGCAGCCATCGCCACCTGCCTGAATGCGGTTTTCGCGGCAGTGCCCTATTGTCTCGATCTGATCGGCGCGGCGCGCGTTGAAACCGACCCGGCCCGGATTGCGGCGTTCCGGCCAAAATCCGGCTGATCGGCCTGCTCGCCTGAATACGCGAAACTCACCCGAACAGATGCAGCGCCAGCGGGGCGATGATCGCCGTCAGAACCGCGTTCAGGCCCATGCCGATACCGGAAAACGCGCCTGCCGTTTCGTTCACCTGAAAGGCGCGGGCGGTGCCGATGCCATGCGCGGCCACCCCCAGGGCAAAGCCGCGCGCCCGCCAGTCGCGCACCCGCGCCAGATTCAGCAGCGGTGTGGCAACGACGGCGCCCATGATACCGGTCAGCAGCACCAGCACCGCGGTCAGCGTGGGCTGGCCGCCGATCTGTTCGGCGATGCCGATGGCGACCGGCGCGGTCGTCGATTTCGGCGCCAGTGAGGCCAGCACCTCGTGCGGCAGGCCCATGGAGCGCCCGATCAGCAGCGCCGATGCCACCGCCGTGGCCGATCCGGCGACCAGCGCGGCGATCAGCGGCAGTGCCGCCCGCCGCACCCGGTGCAGGTTGTCATACAGCGGCAGGCCAAGCGCGACGGTGGCGGGACCAAGCATGAAATGAACGAATTGGGCACCTTGGAAATAGGTCGTGTAATCGGTGCCGGTGATCGTCAGCAGCGTGCCCAGAACGATCACGGCGATGATGACCGGATTCACCCAGCTTCGGCGCCCCGACAGGCGGAAAGCGGCGTCCCCGATCAGATAGGCGACCAGCGTGGCGGTCAGCCACAGCAACGGTCCCTGCGCCAGATATGACCAGATCAGGGCTGCGTCATTCATCGGGCGTTCCAGACCATCGCGCCACCACCGCGAAAACCAGCGCCCCCACGACAATGGCCAGCAGGGTGGACAGGACGATCGCCAGGATCAGCCCCGCCCCATATGTGCGGATCAGCGGCATATGCGCGATCACGCCAACGCCCGCCGGCACGAAGAACAGCGACAGATGTGCCAGCAACCCCTGTGTTACCGGGCGCAGCCGGTCGGCCAGCGCTGGCCATGCAAGACAACTGGCGACCAGAAACAACAGCCCGACCACCGGGCCGGGCAGCGGCAGAAGGGCCAGCCGCGAAGTGACTTCGCCCGCCAATTGAAAGCCCAGAATGATCGCAAGCGCCGGAAGCATATCCCTTGCTTAGCCTAAATATTTCTTTGTGCCATCCCCTTGCATTTGTGGGTATGAGGTGTTCCGATGCTATATCTTGTGGTCGCGGTTGACTCGTGACCCGGCGCCGCCGACAATCGCGCGTTGACCGACCGATTCTGACAGGCCCTGTTTTGCGCTTTGACCGTCTGCGCCTCAATGGCTTCAAAAGCTTTGTCGATCCCACGGATCTGGTGATCCGCGAGGGGTTGACCGGCGTGGTCGGCCCGAACGGCTGCGGCAAGTCCAACCTGCTTGAGGCGCTGCGCTGGGTCATGGGCGAAAATCGCCCCACCGCCATGCGCGGCGAGGGGATGGAGGACGTGATCTTTGCCGGCACCACCCGCCGCCCCGCCCGCGCGCAGGCCGAGGTGGTGCTGACCATCGACAACCGCGACCATCTGGCCCCCGCCGGGTTCAACGCCGAGGATCACATCGACATCGTCCGCCGGATCACCCGCGACGCCGGATCGGCCTATCGCATCAACGGCAAAGAGGTGCGGGCGCGCGATGTGCAGATGCTGTTCGCCGATGCCTCGACCGGGGCACATTCCCCGGCGCTGGTGCGGCAGGGGCAGATCAGCGAACTCATCAACGCCAAACCCAAGGCACGGCGGCGTATTCTGGAAGAAGCGGCAGGGATTTCGGGTCTGTATCAGCGCCGGCACGAGGCCGAACTGAAGCTGAACGGCGCGGAAAACAACCTGACGCGGGTGGACGACACGCTGGATCAGTTGGCCGCGCAGGCGGCGTCGCTGGCCCGGCAGGCGAGGGCGGCGGCGAAATACCGCGAGATCGGCGCCGCGCTGCGTCAGGCCGAAGGCGCGCTGCTGTATCGCCGCTGGGCCGAGGCCGAGGCGGCGCGGGTCGCCACCGCCGACGCGCTGGCTGCGGCGGTGTCGGCGGCTGCGGCGGCCGAAGGCGCCGCCCGCGCGGCACTCGCCTTGCGGGAACGGGCGGAATCGGCCCTGCCACCGCTGCGTGAAGACGAACAAATCGCGGCCGCCGTCCTGTCGCGCCTGCTGGTCGAGGCCGATGCGCTGGACGAGGCCGAATCCCGTGCCGCCGAGGCGATCGAATCCCTTGGCAAGCGCATCGCCCAGCTTGACCGCGACATCGACCGCGAGGCCGCGCTGAACCGCGATGCCGGGCAAATGGTCGAACGACTGGCTTGGGAAAAGGCCGAAATCGACAAGGCGCATCAGGGCCACGATGCCCGGCTGACCGAGGCCGGGGCCGCCGCCGATCAGGCGGCCGAGGCGCTGACGGCGGTGGAATCGAAACTGGCCGAACTGACCGGGGAATCGGCGCGGCTGGCGGCACAGCATCAGTCCGCCGAACGTCTTGCGGCCGATCTGCGCGACATGCTGGCCCGCGCCACCCGCGCTGCCGGGGATGCCGAAACGGCGGCGGCCCGTGCGGCGGAAACCGGTGCGCAGGCGGAAACCGCGCTGCATCAGGCCGAAGCCGCGCAGGTGCAGGCCCGCACCCGCGCCGAGGACAGCGAAACCGCGCTGACCGCCGCTGAAACCGCCCGCGCCGTGGCCGAGGCCTCCGAATCGCAGGCCCGCGCCGCCCGCGCGGTTGCCGAGGGCGAATCCGGTGCGCTGGCCGCCGAAATGGCCGCGCTGCGCCGTCTGGTGGATCGGGGCCGGGCCGGGGGCGATGCGGTTCTGGATCAGATCACCGTCGCGCCGGGATACGAGGCCGCCTTTGGTGCGGCGCTTGGCGATGATTTGCGCGCGGCGCTGACCGATCAGGGCTCGGGCTGGCACGACCTGCCGGAACTGGATCCGGCGCAGCCCTTGCCTGCCGGGGTCGATCCTTTGGCACCGCATGTCACCGCGCCGCCCGCGCTGGCCCGGCGATTGTCGCAGATCGGGCTTGTCGCCGATGCGGCGGCGGCTGCCGCGCTGCAATCCGCGCTGCGTCCCGGTCAGCGGCTGGTGACACTGGCGGGCGATCTGATTCGCTGGGACGGGTTGCGAGTGATGGCGGGCGAGGCGTCATCCGCAGCCGCGCTGCATCTGCAAAAGGTGAACGAACTGGCGGCGATCACCACGCAGGCCGAAACAGCCGCCGCCGCCGCGCAAACGGCCATCGCCGCGCATGAGGCCGCCCGCGCGGCGCTGAACGATGCCGCTGCGGCGGAAAAAACCGCCCGCGATGCCCGCCGCGAGGCCGACCGCGCGCTGTCGGATGCCGCCCGTGCGGCGTCGCGCGCCGAATCCGACCTGTCGCTGGCCCGGTCCCGCATCGACGCCGCGCGGGCCGAACAGACCCGCCACCGCGCCGATGCGGCGGATGCGGGCGCGCGTCTGGCACAGGCGGAACGCGCGCTGGCCGATCTGCCCGACCGCGCGGCGGCAGCGGATGCTGTGGAACACGCCCGCACCGGGGTCGAGGCCGCGCGCATTGCCAGCCTGTCGCGCCGGGCCGCGCTGGACGAATTGCGCCGCGAGGGGAACGCCCGCGTCAAGCGGTTGCAGGAAATCGCCAAGGAGGACAGCGGCTGGCGCCATCGCCTGACCGAGGCCGGCACCCGTTCCGCCGAACTGACCG
>JAUNUO010000164.1:1978-5627 GCA_030538135.1 Paracoccus sp. (in: a-proteobacteria) | reverse complement strand
CCAGCCCGCGGATCATTGGGAACGGTTCCTGTATTTCAACGCCGGCTGGTTCTTTGGCGCCGATCCCGCCGAATTCGGGCGGCGGTTTCTGGAGTGGTCTCTGGCGGTGCGCAACGATCCGGGGGATGCGCTGGCAAGCCAGTCGCTGGACCCGTGGCTGGATCAGATCGTTCTGCCGCTGGTGATCCATTCCTTTGGCGGCGGGCGCCCCGGCCCGGAACTGGCCGGGCTGGATGGCGATGTGACCTGCCATTATCGCAATCTGCCGCTGTTGTTTGCGCGCGAAAGCGATGCTGCGGTCGCGGCGCTGGAACGTGCCACTGCGCCCAACCGGGTCAAGAAACTGCTGCGCGACTGGGAGCCGGCGAAAAAACTGATCTATCAGGGCAAGGGCCGCGATAAGGTGCGCCCGATGTTTCAGGGCGCACCGTTGCCAAGCCGCGAGCAGCCGGTGCGGCACCGGCTGAAGCGGGAAGGCTGGTGGCTGGTCTGAATTACGATCTTTCGGCTCGGCTCAGAACCTGATCGCAGCGGGCGCAGGTGCCGGGATGCGCATGGCTGCCCACGTCCGGCAGGATTTTCCAGCACCGTTGGCATTTTTCGCCCTCGGCCTTTTCGAACACCACGCCGATGCCGGGGATTTCCGGCAGTCGGAACGCCTCGGCAGGTAGGGGATCGTTGCTGAGACCGATATCCGAGGTAATGCAGATGTCGTGGAAATTCACCGATTTCAACGCGGCCAGCGTGTCATCGTCGCGGACATGCACGACCGGCGCCGCCTCAAGGCTGGCGCCGATCACCTTGTCCGTCCGCTTGATTTCCAGCGCGGCGGTAACAACGCGGCGGGCGCGGCGCACCAGTTCCCATTTCGCGGCCAGCGGTTCGTTCAGCCAGTCGGCGGGCGTCGTCGGGAAGTCGTGCAGGTGAACGCTGTCGTCATCCGATGGGAACCGCGCCAGCCACACATCCTCCATCGTGAAGGGCAGGATTGGCGCCAGCCATGTTACCAGCTGGTGGAACAGCAGGTCCATGACCGTCCGAACCGCACGCCGCCGCAGGTTGTCGGGTGCGTCGCAATACAGCGCGTCCTTGCGGATATCGAAATAGAAGGCAGACAGATCCAGCGTGCAGAACTGGAACAGCGCCTGAAACACGCCCTGGAAATCATAGGTGTCATAACCGCGCCGCACGGCATGATCCAACCCTGCCAGACGGTGCAGCACCCATTGTTCCAGTTCCGGCATGTCGTCCGGCGTGACCCGTTCGGCTTCGGTAAACCCGGCCAGCGCGCCCAGCATGAACCGCAGCGTGTTCCGCAATCGGCGATAGCTGTCGGCGGTGCCTTTCAGGATTTCCGGCCCGATGCGGCTGTCGGCCGAATAATCGACCTGCGCCACCCAAAGGCGCAGAATGTCGGCGCCATATTGCTGGATCACCTCGGCTGGGACGATGGTATTACCCAGTGATTTGGACATTTTCATGCCCTTTTCGTCCAGTGTGAAGCCGTGGGTCAGCACGCCGCGATAAGGCGCCCGGCCCTTGGTCGCGCAGGCCTGCAACAGCGAGGACTGGAACCAGCCGCGATGCTGGTCGGTGCCTTCCAGATACAGATCCGCGATGCCATCCGCCGCCCCGTCCGCACGGTCGCGCAAGACAAAGGCATGGGTCGAGCCGCTGTCGAACCACACGTCCAGCACGTCCATGACCTGTTCGTAATCGTCCGGGTCGGCGATTCCGTCCAGCACCTGCGCCTTGAACCCGTCCTGATACCAGACATCGGCGCCATCCTGCTCAAAGGCGGCGACGATCCGTTCGTTAACCTGCGGATCGCGCAGCAGGAAATCGGCATCATCGGGTTTCGTGCCGCGTTGCACGAAACAGGTCAGCGGCACACCCCAAAGGCGGGACCGCGACAGGTTCCAGTCGGGCCGCCCCTCGACCATCGAGAAAATCCGGTTCCGCCCGGTCTGCGGCGTCCATTTCACCAGCCTGTCGATGCTGGCCAGCGCGCGGGCGCGGATCGTGTCGCCATATTCGCCCATGCCATCGGCCAGAGGCTTGTCGATGGCGGCGAACCACTGCGGCGTGTTGCGATAGATCAGCGGCGCCTTGGACCGCCAGCTGTGCGGATAGCTGTGCTTCAGCTTGCCCTTGGCCAACAGCGCACCCGCCCCGTGCAGCGCCTTGATATTGCTGACGTTGGCCGGGCCTTCCTTGCCATCCGACAGAATGATCGCCTGCCCGCCGAATACCGGCAGATCGGCGCGATAGCTGCCGTCGGGTTCGACGTTATATGTCATCGGCAAGCCATGCGCCTGCGCCAGCAGATAGTCGTCATCGCCGTGACTGGGGGCGGTGTGGACAAAGCCGGTGCCTGCATCTTCCGTGACATGATCGCCCGGCAGCATGGGAACGTCATAATCCCATTCGCCATTGCCGCCCTCGATGCCGCGATACGGATGGACGAGGGTTACGCCCGACAGTTCATCAGCGGACACATCGCGCAGGCGGTTGTGCGCGGCGACCTTCGCCGATGCCAGGACCGCCTCGGCCAGCGCATCCGCCAGCACGATCCGTTCACCGGCCTTTGCCGTGGCACTCTCGGCAACCTCGGTGATCTCATACAGACCGTAGGCGATGCCAGGCCCATAAGCCACCGCACGGTTCTGCGGGATGGTCCAGGGCGTGGTCGTCCAGATCACCACGGAAGCGCCGTCCAACCCATCGACCGGCCGGAACCGCACCCACACCTGATGCGACGTATGATCGTGATATTCCACCTCGGCCTCGGCCAGCGCGGTCTTTTCGACCGGAGACCACATCACCGGCTTGGAGCCCTGATACAGCGATCCGTTCATCAACAGCTTCATGAACTCGGCCGCGATCACCGCCTCGGCGTGGTAATTCATCGTCAGGTAGGGGTCGTCCCATTTGCCGGTGACGCCGAGGCGCTTGAATTCGTCGCGCTGCACGCCGACCCAGTGATCGGCAAAGCGGCGGCATTCCTGCCGGAAATCAATGGGGTCAACGGCGTCCTTGTCCTGCCCCTTGTTGCGATACTGTTCCTCGATCTTCCATTCGATCGGCAGCCCGTGGCAGTCCCAGCCGGGGACATAGCGCGCATCGCGGCCCATCATCTGCTGCGACCGGGTGATGAAATCTTTCAGCACCTTGTTCAGCGCGTGACCGATATGCAGATTGCCGTTCGCATAGGGGGGGCCGTCGTGCAGGATGAAGGGGGCGCGCCCCTCGGACTGCGCGCGCAGCCGGTCATAGATCTCCAGCCGTTCCCAGCGGTCCAGCCATTCAGGTTCACGCGCGGGCAGTCCGGCGCGCATGGGGAAATCGGTTTCGGGCAGAAAAACGGTGGCACGGTAATCGGGGGTCTGGTCGCTCATCGGGCGGAATCCTTGGATCAAAGGGCAGGCACGCAAAATCCCGGCGGCAAGGAACCCCTAGGCCGCCGGGCGGATAATTCGATCAATCCGGCCCGTCCAGAACATGGCCGCCTGTATAAAAACGCCCCGCCGCCTCTGCAAGACGCCCGGCATCTCTGGTCTGGAAATATCCCGGGAGAATCGCGGCACGCGACGGGGGCTGGCCCCCACTCAACCGCGCCCGCGATAACCCGGCACGTCCTGATCGGGCA
>JAUNUO010000164.1:0-1878 GCA_030538135.1 Paracoccus sp. (in: a-proteobacteria) | reverse complement strand
CCCGCATGCTTGCGCCGCGGCGCCGCATGGCCCATATCTTGGCCATGATACCGCCGCGTTTCGATGTCAGCCCTGAACAGATCGACCGTGTGGTCGCGGTATTCTATGCCGCGATCCGGCGGCACGAGGTGCTTGGCCCGATATTCAACCGCCACGTCCACGACTGGCCCGAACACGAGGCAAAGATCTCCGCATTCTGGCGCAACGCGATCCTGTATGAACGCGGCTATGACGGCAACCCGATGCGCGTCCACATGGCGGCGGGCGACGTGAAGGCCGGTCATTTCGCGCCGTGGCTGGCGCTGTTCGACGAAACCCTGCGCCGTGTTCTGCCGGAAGATCTGGCCGCCACATGGTCCGCACTGGCGCACCGGATCGGCGCCGGCCTGCGCATGGGAGTCGAAGATCTGCGCGACCGAAAGCCGGGGCCGCCGGTGTTGCGATAGCAAAACACCGTGGCCTATACGCTGAATATTGATTACGTCGAACTTTACAGCCCCGACCTTGAAGCGACGCAGGATTTCATGACCCGCGCCTTTGGCTGGGGCTTTATCGAATACGGCCCCGACTACCGCGAGATTCAGGGTGCCGAGGTCGGTGGCGGCATCGAACGCGCTGCGCTTGCCGCGCCGCTGATCATCCTGAAAACCGCCGATCTTCAGGCAGCCTATGATCGGATTACTGCCGCTGGCGCCACGATCACGCGCGAGATATTCGGTTTCCCCGGTGGGCGACGGTTTCAGTTCCGCGAACCCGGCGGCACGGAAATGGCGGTATGGACGCCGGACTGAACGGCTCTGACTTTAGGCAAAACGGTTATATTTTAATAACTTGCGTCAACCCCTACGCGGCGATTGCGGTGTTATCGACTATGGGTGCCGGACGAGGGCGGCGCCATTTTGGTCGATATTCGGGGCGCGGATTATCTGCCCGGTGCCACAACCGATCTGCCTGAGGTGCAAACAACCGGACGCATGACCGATGACACGATTTCCGGCGCGGACTGACGGGGGAACATGAACAGTTCCGTCCGCGTCAACCTTCGATGGCCACGCGGCGGCTGGGCGGACGGCCGGGCCTCTGACCTGCGGTTTCGTCGGCGAAAATGCAGCCGGCCCGACCGGAGCGGGCCTCGCCATGGGGGATGACGATGGGCGGTTCGACGTGACGGCCAAGGCGATCCAACAGGGCTGATCCGTTAACGCTTTTCCTGCGGCGGCCTTGGCTTATACAGTGGCAAGGCCCAGCCCCGCAACATGCTGCCAATCCGCAGGGCCAGCACCACGGCACCGCAGGTCAGCAGGGCGACGGGTTGCGGCACGCCCAGACGGACCATCAGCACCGCCATCGCCGCGCCGCCAAAGGCTGCGGTAATATACAATTCGCCCTGACGAAAGATCACCGGCACCTCGTTGCCGACGACATCGCGCATCAACCCGCCAAAGGTGCCGGTCGCGATCCCCATCAGCACCACGATTACCGGCGGCGCGCCGACCGCCATCGCCACGCCGACGCCGGCCGGAACCGCGATGGCCAGCGCAAAGGCATCCAGCCACAACAGCGTTTTCGCCCGGCTTTCCAGCAGATGCGCGGTCCAGAACACGATTGCCGCCGCCACCGCCGCCATCACAATTAGCGACGGCTGCGCCACCCAGACCAAGGGCGCACGGTCCAGCATCAGGTCGCGCAACGTCCCGCCGCCCACGGCGGTCAGCGCGGCCATGAACACGAAGCCGGTCAGATCCAGTTGCTTGCGGCTGGCGACCAGCGCGCCGGTCAGCGCAAAGATCAGCGCCGAGGCGTAATCCAGTGCCAGAACCAGACCTGCGACCGTCATTTGAACGGCTCCATCCCGGCGCGGGCCAGTTCGTCGGCGCG
>JAUNUO010000163.1 GCA_030538135.1 Paracoccus sp. (in: a-proteobacteria) | reverse complement strand
GTCGCCGGGTTGATGTCGCGGAAAGCCAGCGCGTGATCGTTTTCGGCCACCTTGTCACAAGGGATTTCACCGCGCAGGATGCGGGCAAAGATGTTCTGGTCGTCATAATCGCGGGCCATGTCCTGTCCTTTCAGTCGGCAAACAGATGCGGCGTTTCGGCCAGATCATGCGCCAGATCGCCGGGAACATCCAGAAAGCGCGCCAGCACGGCGGCATTCGCGTCGCTCCCGGCATCGGCGCGGATCACGCCAAAATGGCCAAGGTCCATGTCGCGCAGGGTTTCCACCTCATGCGCCAGATCGCGGCGGACCACGGGGATCAGCGCCTCGGTTCGTTCGGGCGGGGTATCCACGCCGACCAGCCCGACACGTGCGATATGCCCGCGCAGATAGTCGTCGTCGAAATCGCTGTCGATGAACAGCACCCGCAATTCGGCACGATCCGCCGCCAGATCAGCCAGCAGCGCCGCATCGGTCGGATCGAGGCACAGCACCATCCGCCCGGCCCCGTCTTGCCGCATCAGCATCGCGATCATCGCGCGGCGGTGGCGGTGGCGCTTGACCCAGCCCTGTTCCAGCCCGCCCATATGCGGCAGATGCGCCTCTTCTTCGTTGAACAGGTAATCGACAGCGGGAATAGCGGTTCGTTCGCGGATCGCCCGTGTCAGGCGTTTCGCAAAGTGCCATTTCTTGCTCAGGATAACATGCAGCACCTTGCCGCGCCCGATCTGCGCCTGCGATTCCCACGCGCGCGGGGCAAACCGCAACCCGACACGGCCCTGCCCGGTCAGGAACTTGTGCAGCACCCGCCCCTCGCCCGAGATGGCAAAGTCGCGCCGCCCGGATTGCCACAGTTGCCCCAACCGTTCCTTAAGCTCCAGCGCTTCGGGGCTGATCTTGCGGGCGAACAGGTAATCCTGCCCCAGCAGCAGATCATAGTGATCGTTGTAGAACGTCACCGGCATCCCGTAATCGGTGAACATCAGGAAGGTCAGCGTGCGGGTGCGGATCTGCCCGCGCGGCACCAGATGCGGCACCAGCGTCTGAAAGAAGGTTTCGTCCGGGATCCAGGTGGTGGCGAAAAACCGCATCACGTCGCGGCGCTGATCGCAGAAGGTCAGGATTTTTTCGATCGTCTCGCGACGAAGGCACCACCATTGGCTGCCGATCATCACCCGCATCCCCTCGGGGACCGGGCGCGACCAGCCCATACGCTGTTGCAGTTCCATGCTGCGATAGAACAGCGTCTTGTGCCGACGCTCGTTGAACCAATGGCGATAGATCAGCCGTTCTTCCTTGATGCCGGTCTTGATCCAGTCGCTTTCGAAAAAATCGAACGATTCGATATAGTCGCAGTCGTCGCGGTCCAGCAGGTCGCGGGCGAATTCCGCCGATTTCACCGGCATGCAGTCGCCCGACAGCATGTAGAAATGTGTCGCCTGCGGGAAATCCATGGCGGCGGCGCGCACCGCCTGCAAGGTCGCGTCCACCAGCGACCATTCGCCCCAGCCACAGCGCACCCTTTTTCGCGCAAAGGTCACACGCGGATTGTCCACCAGTTCTTCGCTTATGCGGGCGTAATCTTCGGATTTCGCGCGGGCATCAAAGTGGATCGCGATGAAATCGCCCGTCTCTGTCAAGCGCCGGGCCTGGGCAACGATGCCCTTGGGGTCTTTGTGACACAGCAGGATAAAAGCGATCCGCGCCATACGGGTCCATCCGAAAGATAGTAAGCGGCTTTTGGCCGGACCCGTTGAAAATCCCGGTCCGATTTGCTTTGTGTCTGTGAATGATTTTGGCCCATACGGCAAGCACTGCCAGGGACAACAGCCAAAAAGGGGCAAAACAGCATGGGGTTTCCGGGCGTCTGGATGACCGAAAGCGAAAGCATGATCTATCGGGTGGTGCCGAAATGCGCCTGCTCGTCCATCGGCCAGATCATGTTCCATTCGGATCATGGCCGCTATTTCGACGGCGACATCCATGACGCCAAGGACGGGCTGCACAAATGGTCGCTGCGCCACAGCGAAGGTCCGATCGAACGTGCCGTCCATGAACACAAGGGCGTGGTGTTCACCTGTGTGCGCAACCCCTATAGCCGCATCCTGTCGTCATTCTTTGACAAGATCGCCGGAATCCAGCGCAACGGCCGCCGCTATCGCGGCAATCTGGTGCCGCAACTGATTCAGCGTTACGGAATCGAGGTGGGCAGCCCCGACGATGGGTTCGATTTCGACCAGATCAAATCGTTCCGCCGGTTTCTGCTGTTCGCGCGCGACACCATCCGCTGGCGCCGCCCGATGGAACCCGACATCCACTGGTCGGCCATGTCGGGCCATATCGCGACCTTCATCGTGAACGGCGGCCGTTACGACCAGATCTTCTTTACGGAACAGTTCGATCAGGGGATGCAGCGCGTGCTGGATGCCGCCCACACGCCGGTCAGCATGGACGTGGCGCAGGTGCCCAAGTTCAATGAATCCGAAGGACATGGGCCGAAACGCGCGCATAAGGTCAGCGACTATTTCGACGACCTGTCGCGGCACCTGGTCTGGGAAATCTACAAGAAGGATTTCCAGTTGTTCCATTATGACTTTGACAACCCCGACAACAAGATGCCCAAGGGTGAGGTCGATCTGGACGAGATTCACGCCAAGCTGGGACGTTGAACCGGCAGGCCCGGCAAAGCCGGGCCGCACCCGTCATTCCAGATGCCTTTCCAGAAGCCACAGGTCCTTATCGGCCGTGCGGGATGCTGCCGTCAGCAGATCGGCGGTGTTGGCGTCGCCCGCCGCGGCCGCGGTGTCGACCCCCGCGCGCAGCTTTTCTCCGTCGTCACGCAGCCGTTCACACACCGCCTTGATGTGATCTTCGGCCTTGGTCAGATCGGTGGGATAGGCTTTCAGCGTGGAATCCTTTGCCATCACTTCGACCGTGCCCTTGGCTACACCATCCAGCGTCTGCACCTGTTCGGCCATGTCATCCAGATGCACCTGCAACCGGGCGTGAACCTGATCGAACAGTTCATGCACCGCGATAAAGTTGCGGCCCTTCACATTCTAATGCACCTGCTTGATCGCCAAGGCCAGCGCAAGCCCATCGGCCAGGCGCGCATTCAATTCCTCGACCGAGGTTTTGCGGGCGTTATCCGCCAGCCCTTTGACGTTTACAGCCATGTCGATTTCCTTTCATCCATGAGATGAGCGAAACCAACGGTGGCCCGACGACAAGGTTCCGGTCGCCACAAGGAAAACGGCGCCCCCGTCACCGGAAGCGCCGCCATTGTGCCAAAGGCCGGTCTGTTATCAGACGGCGCCCTTGATAAAGTTCACCGCGTCACCAAAGGTCTGGATGGTCTCGGCCGCGTCATCGGGAATCTCGATGCCGAATTCTTCCTCAAAAGCCATGACCAGCTCGACCGTGTCGAGGCTGTCCGCACCCAGATCGTCGATGAACGAGGCGGATTCGACCACCTTGTCCTCGTCCACGCCCAGATGTTCCACCACGATCTTCTTCACGCGATCAGCGATATCGCTCATGTTACTTCCTCATGTTCGCGGGCATCCGCCCAACAGCGCCGCCCCATTATCCCTGCCGGGACTCTGGCGGAGCAACGAAGCCGAGGGCGGTTTCCCTTCGGCCTTACGCGGGGGATATAGCAAGCCAAGCCCCCCATGCAACCTCAAACAAAGCAACTCAGACAAGCAGTTCAGCCTTTGTGCGGAATGATGACCCCGGTCAGATCATCGCCATCCCGCCATTTACATGCAGCGTGGTGCCGGTGACATAGCCCGCCTCGGGGCTGGACAGGAACAGCACGGCGGCGGCGATTTCCTCGGGCATGCCCATGCGGCCGGTCGGAATCTGCACCAGAATCTTGTTCTTCTGATCCTCGGTCAGCCTGTCGGTCATCGGCGTGCCGATGAAACCGGGCGCGACGCAGTTCACCGTGATGTTGCGGCTGGCAACCTCGCCCGCCAGCGATTTCGACATGCCGACCAGCGCCGCCTTGGCCGCGGCATAGTTCGCCTGCCCCGGATTGCCCCGCGCGCCGACGATCGAGGTGATATTCACGATCCGCCCCCATCGTGCGCGCATCATCCCCTTCAACGCGCCACGGCACAGCCGGAACGAACTGGTCAGGTTCACGTCCAGAACCTGCTGCCATTCCTCGTCCGACATCCGCATGAACAGGTTGTCGCGGGTGATTCCGGCGTTGTTCACCAGAATATCGACCGCGCCCATCGTCTCGGCCGCCGCCTTGGGCAGTGCAGCGACCGCCGCAGGATCGGACAGATCGCAGGGCAGCACAAAGGCCCGCTCGCCCAGCCGGTCGGCCAGTTCCCGCAGCGGCGCCTCTCGCGTGCCGGACAGGCCGACCGTCGCGCCCGCGCCATGCAGCGTCTCGGCAATCGCGCCGCCGATCCCGCCTGAAGCGCCGGTAATCAGCGCCGCCTTACCCGTCAGATTGAACATTCCTGCCTCATCTTCTGTGTGTAAATATCCTCGGGGGTCCGGGGGTGGAAAACCCCCGGTCCTGCGCTCACCCCTTCAGCGCCGCCAGATCCCCCGGCACACCGAAATTGCGGACCTGCGCATCCGGCGCGATCCGCCGGATCATCCCCGACAAAGCCTTGCCCGCCCCGATTTCCCAGAACTCGGTCACGCCGCCCGCGGCCATATTCGCCACCGATTCCCGCCAGCGCACCACGCCCGTCACCTGTTCGACCAGCAGGCGGCGGATCGCACCGGGTTCGACGACGCCCTCGGCCCGCACATTGGCGACCAGCGGCACGGCGGGCGCGGCAATCTCCACCGCCGACAGCGCCTCGGCCATCGCCGCCGCCGCCGGCTGCATCAGCGCGCAGTGAAACGGCGCCGAGACCGGCAGCATCAGCGCCCGTTTCGCACCGCGTTCCTTGGCCAGCACGGCGGCACGTTCCACCGCCGCCTTGTGCCCCGAGATCACCACCTGCGCGGGGTCATTGTCATTGGCGGCCTGACAGACCTCGTCATCCGCCGCATCGCGGGCGATCTGATCGACGGTTTCGAAATCCAGACCCAGAATCGCCGCCATCGCGCCCTGCCCGACCGGCACCGCCTCTTGCATGGCCTGCCCGCGCAGGCGCAGCAGCCGCGCCGTATCGGCCAGCGTCAGCGCACCCGACGCGCACAGCGCCGAATATTCGCCCAGAGAATGCCCCGCGACAAAGGCCGCGTCCGTGATGGAAACCCCTTCCGCCTCAAGCGCACGCATCGCCGCGATGGATGTGGCCATCAGCGCGGGCTGCGCGTTCTGCGTCAGGGTCAGCGTTTCGGCATCGCCGTCCCAGATCAGCGCCGACAAGCTTTCGCCCAAGGCCTCGTCCACCTCGTCGAACACGGCCTTTGCGGCCGGATAGGCGGCAGCCAAGTCGCGGCCCATGCCAACGGTCTGGGCACCCTGCCCCGGAAAAACGAATGCCCGCATGACTTCCCCCAATTCTTGCCTGCCCGGTCTAGCTTGCCAGCCCGCGCCAAGCAAGAAGGGCGCGGCAAACGCCCCGCCCTTCGCAAAACCGTGACCGGATCAGATCAGCCGACCAGTTCCAGACCGGAAAAGAAGAAGGCGATCTCGCGCGCCGCCGATTCCGGGCTGTCGGACCCGTGGACCGAGTTTTCGCCCTTGGACAGCGCGAAGTCCTTGCGGATGGTGCC
>JAUNUO010000162.1:3008-5711 GCA_030538135.1 Paracoccus sp. (in: a-proteobacteria) | reverse complement strand
TCGGGCACCGGGTTCAGCCAGACATGATCGGGCCATGTCTCGCAGGCGCGGCGCAGCCAGACTTCGCCCGCCTCAGGGTTCCACTGTTCGTTGGCGCCGCCCGGCACGGCGATTTCATAGGGCGACATCGAGGCATCGCCGACAAAGATGCATTTGTAATCGCGGCCATAGCGGTGCAGCAGATCCCATGTCGGGATGGTGGCATCCCAGCGGCGGCGGCTTTCCTTCCACACTGCCTCGTAAAGGCAGTTGTGGAAATAGTAATGTTCCATATGCTTGAACTCGGCGCGCGCCGCGCTGAACAGTTCGTCCACGATGCGGATGTGATCGTCCATTGACCCGCCGACATCCAGAAACAGCAGCACTTTGACCGCATTGCGCCGTTCTGGCCGGGTCTGCACGTCGATATAGCCGTGATCGGCGGTGGCGCGGATGGTGGCTGGCAGGTCCAGTTCCTCGGCCGCGCCATGGCGCGCCCATTGCCGCAGGCGTTTCAGCGCTACCTTGATGTTGCGGGTGCCCAGTTCCACGTTGTCGTCGAAATCGCGGAACTCGCGCTTGTCCCAGACCTTGACGGCGCGGCGGTGGCGGGATTCGTTCTGGCCGATGCGCACACCCTCGGGGTTATAGCCATAGGCGCCGAAGGGGCTGGTCCCCGCCGTGCCGATCCACTTGTTGCCGCCCTGATGACGCCCCTGCTGTTCGCGCAGCCGTTCGGCCAGCCGCTTCATCAGTTCCTCGAAGCTGCCGGCGGCCTGAACCTCGGCCTTTTCGGCATCGGTCAGGAATTTTTCGGCCAGCTTTTCCAGCCATTCCTTAGGAATTTCGCCGCTGGTCAGCAGGCTTTCGACCGGCACCATTTCAAGGCCCGAAAACGTCTCGGAAAAGGCGCGGTCGAAACGGTCGATGTGGCGTTCATCCTTGACCGTGGCGGCGCGGGCGAAGTGATAGAAATCATCGACCGACCAGCCCGCCACGCCCGCCTGCATTCCGCCCAGCAGGTCCAGATATTCCCGCAGGCTGACCGGAACCCCGTGGCGGCGCAGATTGTCAAGAAAACGGGTGAACATTACAGCAGCCGTTCGATCAGGATCGTCGCGAACAGACCGAGGATGGCGAAGCCGATGGCGAAAGCCGCCGCGTATTGAATGCGGTCGCGCACAGCCCCACCCAATGCGGCGGCCCGGCGCCAGCCCAGCAAGGCGCCAATCACGATGGCGGCGATTAAGATCATGGTCTGCCCTTGTTCTGCCTGCCTGTCAGGGATAGCGGCGCGCCCCCCGGCGCGCAACTGCGTCCAATGGAAAAGGCCGCGCGGGTGGCGCGGCCCTGGATCGTCGGGGCAAAGCCTCAGTTCGCGGCAGGGGCTTCGGCTGCCGGGGTGTTCTGTGCGGCGGCCGTGGCGTTTTCCTGCAATTCGGTGATCGCGGCGGTAAAGCCCGACAGCGACATGTTCAGGCTGACCGGATCGCGCGGATCGCCGCCGAACGGCACCAGGCTGATGGTCGCGCCGCGGCCCCGGCGCAGTTGATCCAGTTCGGGCCCGGTGAATCCGATGCGCGACACGCAGCCGATACTGGTGCAGAGGTTGAAGGGATAGGTCCGCGCCTGCCCCTGATCGACGCGCAGGGTCAGACCCGCGATCAGGTCGGTTTCCAGCGGCGCGACCATGGTGGCGCCCGCAGCGACCTGCCCGCCCGACAGCGGAATCATGGTGACTTCGGCCACCGAGTTGCCCTTATCATCGCGCAACAACTGATACATTTCGCAGGGGTCCACCGCTTCTTCGGTGTTGATGCAGCGCACGGTCCAGTCGGTCTGGGTCGATTTGACGTAATAGGCGCCAAGCTGCGGTTCGGCGGGTTCCGCCGGGGTGGCGGTTTCCGGCGTCGCGGCGGGCGCGGCCTCGGCCGGTTGCGCATCGTTGGCCGTGTCTGCGGCATCTGCCGCCGGGGTCTCGGCCGGGGTTGCCGCAGGTGCATCCGGCGCAGGCGTTTCAACCGGGGTTTCTGCTGCTGGTGTCGCGGTCGTGGTGGCGGTGGCCGGTGCATCGGCCCCGGTTTCAGCGGTCGATTCGGGGGCCTGATCGGCGGTGGTGGCCGGGGCGGCTGTGTCCTGCGCAAAGGCCGGCGCGGCAATAGCCAGCATGGCCGCGACAAGCGCCGGGGATGTCTTGAAAACCATGATCTCTCTTCCCTTTTGGTTCAGACCGTTACGCCCCGGTTATCACGTCGCGGGCGAGTTGTCAGGACGCAAGCGTGCCCACCGGTCTGCGCATTCGTGTGAACGACAGGTGACATGGCGTGATCTTGCCCACCGCGCCAACGAATAAGGGCCGCAGCGCAGGCTGCGACCCCATTCTGCACGAGCGCCGCTGCGCCTCGCGTTTCTCCCTGCCGGACTGGCCGGTCGTCATTGAGGCGCACGCTAGTCCTGCCCCCTTTATCCGTCAACAGTCCTGACGCAAGAAGTCGATCACATTTGAACCTTCGACCCGACGAAAAAAGCCGCGCCCGAGGGCGCGGCAAGTCCAACAGGGAGGAAGAGCCGGGGTCACAGGCAGCGGACCCCGGATGAAACAGATACTGGCACGGGCGGCTTAAGATAGTATTGTCGCAACGCACGAAAACGGCGCAACGAATAACGGAAGGTGGCGAAGATGGCAGAGGTGCTGGATCTGGCGGCAGGCACGGTGATCGTGGG
>JAUNUO010000162.1:0-2908 GCA_030538135.1 Paracoccus sp. (in: a-proteobacteria) | reverse complement strand
ACCTTCTGGGACATCTGGGGCGAACAGGGGCACCCGGTGCGCACGACGCCTGCGGAAATGGGGCCGCTGCTTTTGTCGCGGCTGCTTGGCCTGACCGATGTGCAGGAAGGGGTGATGAACATCGCCTTTCGCGTCGCCGACGAACAGGGGCTGACGCTGTATGACCTCAAGGATCTTCAGGCCATGCTGCGCTGGGTGGGCGAGAATGCCACCGATCTGTCGCTGCAATACGGCAATGTCAGCACGGCCAGCGTCGGCGCGATTCAACGCGCGCTGCTGGTGCTGGAAAACGAAGGCGGGGACCGTCTGTTCGGTGAACCGGCGCTGGAACTGTCGGACATCATCCGCACCGATGCTTCGGGCAAGGGGGTCATCAACATCATCGCCGCCGAACGCCTGATGAACGCGCCCAGGTTATATGCAACGTTCCTGTTATGGCTGCTGTCCGAACTGTTCGAGCAACTGCCCGAGGTCGGCGATCCCGACAAACCCAAGGTCGCGTTCTTCTTTGACGAGGCGCATCTGCTGTTCAACGATGCCCCGCGCGCGCTGATCGCCAAGGTCGAACAAGTGGCGCGTCTGATCCGCTCCAAGGGGGTCAGCGTCTGGTTCATCACCCAGAACCCCGCCGACGTGCCGGATGCGATTCTGGGTCAGCTTGGCAATCGGGTGCAACACGCGCTGCGCGCCTTTACCGCCAAGGATCAGCGGGCATTGCGGCAGGCTGCCGAAAACTATCGCGCCAATCCCGATTTCGACACTGCGACCGCGATCACCGAAGTCGGCACGGGCGAGGCCCTGACCTCGTTTCTGGAACTGAAAGGAGTGCCGGGAATCGTGCAGCGCACGCTGATCCGTCCGCCCTTCAGCCAGCTTGGCCCGATCACGCCCGAAGAACGCCGCACGATCATGGCCAATTCCCCGATGGGGCTGAAATACGACCGGACGATCGACCGCGAATCTGCGCATGAAATTCTGTCGGCCCGCGCCGAACAGGCCGCACGGGAAAGTGCTGTGGCCGGAGCTACGGGGCAGGATGACGATTTGTGGAAAATGGACCGCGAATTCACCCGCGCCCGCCGTTACGATGCCAATATCCAGATACCCGCACCGAAACAGCCGACCAGCAGATCGGGATCGCGGTCCTCAGCGTCGCGCAGCGACTCGGTCGTCGATGCTTTTGGCAAAAGCCTTGCGCGACAGTTGGGGACCAAGACCGGCCAGGCCCTGGTCAGAGGCGTGCTTGGATCGCTGTTCCGCGGGCGCTGACGTTCATCCGCATGGCGGCGACGGGCATCCGGGGGCGCGGGGCAGGCTGTGCCACCGGCGTTGCCGCGACCGTCGCGCGCATTTCCGCCAGTATGGCGATCAACAGCATGACATGACGATGCATGTCGTATTCCGCCGCGCCTGACAGGCGGGCGGCGTTCTGGTGTTCTTCCTCGGCGCGCAGCCGCAGCAGGCTGGCGCCGGGCGCCGGGCATTCATCGTTGCGCAGCAGTTTCGGCAGATCGCGCTCGCGCTTCCAGCCGGCCTGACCTTCGCGGGCGGCGCGGATCAGGACGCGCGGCCTGCGCAACCCTGTCGCGGCACGCGGTCGGAACGCAATGATGTTGCTGGATTCGTTCATGGTGGCCTCCTGGCTCTTGTCTGATCCGTGAGACGCACTGTCACACAACCTGACCGGGTGTTGCCGGCCACCGTACTGCGGCGCGCGCAACACTTAAGAACCTTTAAGGATTATTAGTGAATGTTGCGGCTATCTGACGAGGCTCACGGTTAACGCGATCTCAAACTGCAACCCCAGGGGGAACTGCCATTCCTCCGGCACAATAATTGACAAGGACAAGAAATGACCATGCTGACTGGTGACTTTACCCACGACTCTGCCGTCGCAGGTCACCACCCGGATGCTGCTGAAGACCGTCGCTCGGCTGACCTGCCCGATGATGCGCGCCTGTATCTGCGCCATGTCGAAAAAGGCGAATCCATCCGCTCGCTTGCACGGGAACTGGGCTGCCACGCCTCGACCATCCTGCGCCGCATCCGCAAGTTCGAGGCCCGCCGCGACGACCCGCTGATCGACCGTGCGCTGGATCGCGGCACCGATGGGGCGCGACTGGACGAGGAACAGATTCTGCGTGCGCTGCGCCGTCTGGCCGAACCGGGCGCGCTGCTGGCCGTGGCCGAGGGGATGGACAAGGCCATCGTAACCCGCGACGGCATCCGCACCGCCATCATCCAGCGCCATCTGGCCGAAAGCATGGCGCTGAACGGCTGGGTCGCGCAGATCGGCAGCGGCCGGATCATGAGCTATGCCATCGTTCCCGCCGGCCGCGAGGCGCTGCGCAGCATGATGAACCGCGCCCCAGGCCGTGCCCTGCCGCGCGGCGATGATTTCCACGATGCCGAGCCGGTGGGCGATGCGCCCGAAGGCGACATCGGTCCCGAGGCGGCGCAGCGTCATCGCATCTGGGAAGAACGCACCATCCGCGACCCCGACGACGACCGCCGCCGCCGCGCCCGCGTCAATATTGCGGAAAGCCCGCTGCTGGTTCTGGCCCGCCGCCGCGACAACGAGGGTAGGCCGTTCCTGACCCCCGGTCAGGTCGCGGCGGGCGAACGTCTGCGCGAGGATTTCGAGCTGGCGCAGATGGGGCCGCGCGTGACGCAGAACTGGGACCGATTCATGACCTCGGGCATCGACGTCAGCCGCAGCGCGGGCGGCTATCGCGGCGGGTCGGATTCGGCGCGGGATCGTGTGGCGACGGCGCTGCGTGATCTGGGGCCGGGCATGGGCGACATCGTGCTGCGCGTGTGCTGTTTCCTTGAAGGGATCGAACTGACCGAGCGCAGGCTTGGCTGGTCGGCGCGGTCGGGCAAGATCGTGCTGCGGCTGGCGCTGATG
>JAUNUO010000161.1 GCA_030538135.1 Paracoccus sp. (in: a-proteobacteria) | reverse complement strand
GACGCGGCGATCAGGGCGCGGGTGTAATCGGTGCCTGCCCGCCGCGCGCGAAGGTCGGCCGCGGATATGATGTCCTGCACACGCCCGCCGCGCATGACGGCCAGCCGGTCGCACATATGGGCAATCACCGACAGGTCATGGCTGACCATAACATAGGTCAGGCCGCGTTCGGCGCGCAGATCGGCCAGCAGGTTCAGGATTTCGGCCTGCACGCTGACGTCCAGTGCGCTGGTCGGCTCATCCAGCAGCAACAGTTCAGGCTCGGCGGCGAGGGCGCGCGCGATGGCGATGCGCTGGCGCTGTCCGCCAGACAGTTGATGCGGGTAACGGAACCGGAAACCGCCGCCAAGCCCGACCGCATCCAGCAGCCGTGGGATGCGGCTGTCGATGTCGGATTTGCCTTGCAGGTGCAGCGTTTCGGACAGCACCCGATCAACGGAATGGCGCGGGTGCAGGCTGGCATAGGGATCCTGAAACACCATCTGCACGCGGCTGTGAAAGCTGCGGTCGCGGCGGGTGCCGGTGACGGGCTGGCCCGCGACCTCGATCCGGCCTGACCATGTGGGGATCAACCCGGCCACGGCCCGCAGGATCGTCGATTTGCCCGAGCCGGATTCGCCCACAAGCCCAAAGGATTCACCGCGCGCCACGTCGAAACTGACGCGATCCACAGCCATCGTGCGGGCGTGCGGGTCGCCGAACCAGACGCAAAGATCGCCGATGTTCAGCATCACAATCCCCCCGGCAGATCGTCCCGCCATTCGGGGCGGCGGTCCAGCACCGGCAGACGCGAGACCGGCGTATCAAGGCGCGGCAGGCTGTTCAGCAGCCCTTGGGTATAGGGGTGGCGCGCCTTGTGCAGATCGGCGGCGGGAAGGGTCTCGACCACCTGTCCGGCATACATGATAAGCACCCGGTCGCAGAACTGCGCCACAAGGTTCAGGTCGTGGCTGATGAAAATCAGGCCCATGCCCCTGTCCCGCACCAACCCGTCCATGATGTGCAGGACCTCGTTGCGGACGGATACATCCAGCGCGCTGGTCGGTTCATCCGCGATCAGGATGTCAGGGTCGGGCGCCAGCATCATCGCGATCATGATGCGCTGGCCCATGCCGCCCGATACTTCGTGCGGATAGGCGGCCATCACCCGTTCGGGGTCGCGGATCTGGACGGCGCGCAACATCTCAAGTGCTTTGGCGCGTGCGGTCGCGGGGCTGCCGCCGGCATGCAGGCGATAGCCCTCGGCGATCTGATCGCCGACGCGCATCACAGGGTTCAGGCTGAACTTGGGATCCTGCATCACCATGCTGATGCGGCGGCCGCGAATGGCGCGCATCTGGCGTTCTGGCAGGTTCAGGATACTGGTGCCATCCAGATCCAGCCAGTCGGCCGTGACGCGGCCGGGCGGGCGCACGAGGCCAAGAATCGCCCGGCCCGTCATCGACTTGCCCGAGCCGGATTCGCCCACAACGCCCAAACGTTCGCGCCCCAGGTCAAAGGACAACCCGCGCACCGCCTGAAACTGACCCTGACGGGTCGGAAAAGTCACGCGCAGGTTGCGCACGGACAGCAGCGGCGCGATCATTCCTTGCCGCCTTTCGGGTCCAGAACGTCACGCAAACCGTCGCCCAGCAGGTTGAAGGCCAGCGACACGGTAAAGATCGCCAGCCCCGGCATCGCCGCCACCCACCAGAAATCAAGAATATAGGTGCGACCGTCCGAAATCATCGCCCCCCATTCGGGCAGGGGCGGCTGCGCGCCCAGGCCCAGAAAGCCCAGTCCCGCCGCCGACAGGATGATCCCCGCCATATCCAGCGCCACGCGCACGATCAGGCTGGACATGCACAGCGGCCAGATATGCCCGATCAGCAGCCGCACCGGACCCGCGCCTTGCAGGCGGGCGGCGGCGATGTAATCGGCGTTGCGGATGGTCAGCGTTTCTGCCCGCGCCAGCCGGGCATAGGGCGGCCATGCCGTCAGCGCCAGCGCCAGAACGGCATTGCCGATTCCTGCGCCCAGTGCCGCGACAAAGGCCAGCGCCAGCACCAGTTTCGGAAAGGCCAGAAAGATGTCGGTGATCCGCATCAGAACCTGATCGACCCACCCGCCCGCGTAACCGGCGATGGTGCCGATCAGCAAGCCGATGACTGGCGCGATCAGCGCCACCGTGCCGACGATGAACAGCGTCACCCGGCTGCCGTGGATCAGCCGCGACAGCATATCGCGGCCCAGGTGGTCGGTGCCAAGCAGAAAGCCCTCGGTTCCCGGCGGTTGCAGCCGCATCGCCAGATTCTGCCGCACCGGGCTGTGGGGGGCGATATAGGGCGCAAGGATCGCCGTCGCGATCAACGCAACCAGTATGACCAGCCCCAGCATCGCCAGCCGGTTGGCGCGAAAGGTCAGCCAGCCCTGATACCACGCGCCAAGCCGCGCCTGTCGCCGCGTCTGCGGCGCGTCGCTCAGCAGCCAGTCGCGGGTGGCGGGGCTCATGACGACCTCGGGTCAAGGAAACGATAGAGAAGGTCGGACAAGAGGTTCAGCCCCACGAAACAGGCGCCCACAACGACCGTGCCGCCCAGGACCGCGTTCATATCGCCGGACAGCAGCGCCTTGGTGATGTATTGGCCAAGGCCGGGCCATGAAAAGATGATCTCGGTCAGCACTGACCCTTCCAGCAGGGTGCCAAAGGACAGCGCGATGACCGTCACCAATGGGATGGCGATATTGCGGAACGCATGGCCCCAGATCACCGCCCGTTCCGACAGGCCCTTGACGCGGGCGGTGGTGACATATTCCGCCGACAGCTGTTCCAGCATGAAGCTGCGGGTCATGCGGCTGATATAGGCAAGGCTGTAATATCCCAGCAGGCTGGCCGGCAGGATGATATGGCTGAAGGCATCGCGGAACGCCGCCCAATCGCCGGCGATCAGGCAATCGACCAGCAGAAGGCCGGTTACCGTCGGCACCATGCCGTCATAGATGATTCCCTGCCGTCCCGGCCCGCCGACCCAGCCCAGCATGCCGTAAAATACCAGAAGCCCCATCAGCCCCAGCCAGAAGATCGGCATCGAATAGCCGACCAACGCCACCACACGGGCGATCTGATCGACCCAACCGCCGCGCCGCGCAGCCGCGATCACGCCCAAGGGGATGCCGGCGGTCACCCCGATCAGCGTGCCAAGCGTGGCCAGTTCGACGGTCGCCGGAAAGACGCGCCGAATGTCGTCGGCCACCGGATGCCCGGTCGAGATCGAGCGCCCGAAGTCACCGCGCAGAACGTCGCCGATATAGATCAGGAATTGCTGCCAGATCGGCTTGTCGAGGCCGAGGGCGATGCGAGCCGCCTCAAGCTGTTCGGGGGTCGCGCGGTCGCCGACGATCTTCAATGCCGGGTCGATCGGCATCACACGTCCGATCACGAATGTGACCAGCAGCAGGCCCAGCATGGTCAGGGCCAGCGACACCAGAATGCCGCCCGCCTGCCGGGTTCTGCGCAACCGGCCCGCAACGGGCGAAAGGGGCGGACGTGCGCCCCCTTCTGTGGCTTCGCCTCGTGTCACCTCAGTTGGCCTTGGTGACCGAGCGATATTGGACCGAGGTTACCGCCCCGCCGCCCGACCAGCCTTCGACGTTCTGGCGCAGGCCCGTCTGTTCGATCCGCTGGAACATCGGAAGGATCGGCGCGCTGTCACGGTATTCCTGCTGGATTTCCAGATACATCTCGCGCCGCTTGTCGGTGTCGCCTTCTAGCGTGGCGGCCTTGACCTTATCCTGCAAGGCCTGCGGCACGGCATAGCTGTTGCGCCATGCCAGCGTGCTGCCCTTTTCGGCCTGCGGATCGGGGTTCCAGGCAAAGGTCGATGCGTTGGTGTTCGGATCGGAATAATCCGGCCCCCATTCGCCGATGAAGATCGGCACCTGCTGGGCGCGATAGGCGTCCAGAACCTGCGCGCCCGTCATCTGTTCGATGTTCAGCGTCATCCCCGCTTCGGCCATGCCGGCCTGAATCGTCTGCGCCACATCGGTATATTCGCGCAGATCGCGGATGCGGGTAGTGATCGTGATCTGGCCCAGCCCGGCGTCATCCAGAATCTTGCGCGCCGCGGCCGGATCATAGGTCCAGGGGTTTTCATCCGAGGCGCCCAGATAACCCTCGGGCAGGAAATTCTGCCGCACCTTGAACTGGCCTTTAAGGAAGCTGCCCGCCATGCCGTCAAAGTCGATGACGTGCCGCATCGCCTGAATGACGGCGGGATTGGCCAGTTCCTCGACCTTCTGGCTGAGACCCATGTAAAGAATCCGCCCGCGCGGCTCGTCCTGGATCTTGACCGCTGCATTGCCCGACAGCCCGCCGACATCCGAGGGCGTCAGGTTGCGCGCCACGTCGATATCGCCCTGTTCAAGCAACAGGCGCTGCGCGCTGGATTCGGCGACGTTGCGGACAATGACGCGGCTCATCGCCGGTGCTTCGCCCCAATAGCCGGGGTTGGCCTGAAACTGAACCGCCTCGTTCGGGCGCCATGTCGTCAGCGTATAGGGGCCGGAACCGGCGCTGTTGGTGGACAGCCAGGTGTTGCCGTAATCGTCGTCCGCCACATGTTGCAGCACGGTTTCCTTGTCCACGACCGATGCGACGCTGGCCGTCAGACAGTTCAGCACAAAGGATTCCGCATAAGCCTGATCCATGGTGATCGACACGGTGTCGCCGTCAAACACCACCTTTTCGTCAACGTTTTCGGCCGTCAGCCCGAACTGGTTCAGGATGAAGGCAGGTGATTTGTTCAGCTTGACCGCGCGTTGCAGCGACCATGCCGCATCTTCCGCGCGGATCGGGTTGCCTGATGCAAAGGACAGCCCCGGCTTGAGCTTGATCGAGATCGTCAGCCCGTCGTCACTGACCGACCAGCTTTCCGCAAGGCTGGGCTGAAACCCCTTGTTCAGATCCAGCGGATCGAAATCGACCAGCCGGTCATAAAGGTTCTGCGTCACGTCATTGCCCGAAAACTCAAAGCTCTGCGCCGGGTCAAGGCTGATGATGTCGTCGATTGTTGCCGCCACCACAAGAACATCGGCGGGCGTTTCGGCCCAGACCGCAGGCGCGGTTACGGCCAAGGCCGATGCCAGCAGGACGGCACGCGGCGAAAGAAGATATGTCATGGAAAGCTCCCTGTTGACTGGCGGGCTTGCTGCACGCCATTTCGGCAAACCTGAACCAAGCCCGCACGACTGGCAAGAGACTGCGAAACGTGCTTTCCCAAAAGCCCCGCCGGATCGGGATGATGCAGGTTTTGCCTGATGCCAGCACCACCATGGCAATCATCCGCAGCGCAGCCCCCGCCAGCGGCATCAGTCGCAGGGTCGGTGCGCGGGGACCGGGCGTCGAGATGCTGCGAGATTCGGTTCGGCCCTGCCGGCTGCATCTTTGCGGGGGTGGCTGACCACACAGACGCACGACGTGCCGGGGCCGGTCCCGCCTCCTGAATGAGGCCGTCCAAATCAGGTTGCGGCGATGCCGGAGTGCACGGACGGGACCGCATGGGGAACCGGCCTGCGCATCACATGCGCAGATGACATTGCGCCAACTGTCGCCGGGAAACCGTAAAAAATCTCTTTCTGATTGTAACATTTTGTGTTCATGTCAGCGGATCGGCGATTCCAAGGGGGGGCGGCATGGTCGAAACGAATATCTATGAACAGGGGCTGGATCAGAACGCGGCGAACTTCGTGCAGTTGTCGCCGC
>JAUNUO010000160.1 GCA_030538135.1 Paracoccus sp. (in: a-proteobacteria) | reverse complement strand
CAGGATCAGCCGCGTTGGCCCGGTGCTGCGGGTCAGCCCTGCGACCGAAATCACCAGCGCGGTCGCCAGCAACGCGCCCGAAAACGCAAACAGCGGCACGGTAAAGATGCCAACCACATTGCCGACCAGCAAAATCGCCAGATTGGCCCCAAAGGCCGCCCCCGCTGACACGCCCAGCAAATGCGGGTCGGCCAGCGGGTTGCGGGTGACGCCCTGCATCACCGCGCCCGCAATGCCCAGACCGGCGCCGACGATGGCGGCCAGCAGGGCGCGGGGCAGGCGCAGATCCCAGACGATGTTTTCGCGACCCATAGGCCAATGCGGATCGAACGCGGTCAGGCCCAGCCGGTTCAGAATGATGGACCAGACCGTGCCAAAGGGGATCGGTGCCGAACCGATGCCCACCGCTAGCGTGATCGCCAGCATCAGCACCGCCAGCCCGGCCAGACAGACCGCCCAGAACCGCCGCCGCATCGCCTTATTCCGCCAGGAACGCGGCCAGTGTTTCGACCGCGTCGATATTGCGCGGCCCCGGCGTCAGCGCGTCATAAGACAGCACCAGAAAGCGATCATCGCGCACCGCGCCGATATGGGCAAAGGCCGGGTGATCTTTCATAAAGGCGATTTTGTCTTCGGCGCTGACTTCGCCGTAATCGACGATCAGCACAACATCGGGGTTGCGCTCCGCCACGGTTTCCCAGTCGATGCGCGCCCAGTTTGCTTCAAGATCGGCGGCCAGATTGCGCGCGCCTGCGGCCTGAATGATCGCCTGCGGCATGGCATAGCCGCCAGCGGTCATGGGGGTTTTGTCGCCGCTGTCATAGACGAACACCAACGGATCGGTGCCGCGTGTGGCGACCGTTTCGGCGACCGCATCCAGCCGCGTCTGATAATCTGCAATCAGCGCCGCGGCCCGGTCGGGATGACCAAACAGCGCCGCCAGATTGGTCAGATCGCGGAACAGAAAATCAAAGCTGGGGGTTTTCTGCTGGCCCAGATGGACGCAGGATTCCGACAGCTCATAGACGGGGATGTCATAACGGGCCAGCGCCGCGGGGGTGACCTCTCCGCCGACGCGCATCCCGTAATTCCAGCCCGAAAACAGGAAATCAGCGTTGTTTTCCAATAGCATTTCAACCGTGGGGCGTTCGCGCTGAATTTGGTGCAGGCGGGCAAAGGCGGGGAACATGCCGTCATCGTCGCGGTCCGGGCCGCGCCCTGTATAGCCCAGTATCTGATCTTGCAGCCCCAGGGCCAGCATGATTTCGGTCAGGTTCGACCCGGTGACGACGGCTCGTTCGGGCGCGGCGGTCACGGTCACATCGCGGTCACAGCTTTGCACGGTGACGGGGTCGGCGGCGGCTTGCGCGGCGGTCAGGGCCAGCAGGGGCAGGATCAGGCGGAACATGGCGGTCCTTTCAGCACGGAAGGGTAAAGGAAAATCGCGGCCGCCCACTGCGCGGATGGCGGTCAATATCGGTATCCACGTCAAAGGCGGCGCGGATCGTGTCCGGGGTCAGCGTCGCATCGGGCGGCCCCAGCGCAACCACGCGCCCGCCCCGCATCACCAGCACCTGATCGGCCAGTTCCGCCGCCAGATTCAGGTCATGCAGCGTTACCAGAACCGTCAGCGGCAGGCGCTGCAACAGGCGCAGGATTTCCAGCTGATGGCGGATGTCCAGATGGTTGGTCGGTTCGTCCAGCACCAACAGACGCGGCTGTTGCACCATCGCGCGGGCCAGCAAGGTGCGCTGTTTTTCGCCCCCCGACAGCAGGACAAAGGGCCGCTCCGCCATATCGGCCAGTTCAAAATCGTCCAGCGCCTGCGCGACGATTGCCGTGTCGGATTCGTGCCGCGCCAACAGGCCCGCACGGTGGGGAATGCGGCCCATTGCCACCATTTCCCGCACGGTAAAGGCGAAATCCGGCGCGGTTTCCTGCAACACGGCGGCAATCAGGCGCGACACGTCGCGCGCGGGAATCGCCCAGACATCGCGGCCGCCCGCCAGCACCTGACCCGATACGGGCCGGTTCTGGCGGTAGATGCTGCGGAGCAGGGTCGATTTGCCCGCCCCGTTCGGCCCGACGATGACGGTCGTCGTTCCGGCGGGCACGTCAAAGCTGACCCCGCTGACGATCAGCCGGTTCTGATGCGGGCCCCATGACAGGCCCCGCACAGTCAGATCAATCGCCACCTTAGAACGCGAGGTTCAGCGCCAGCGAGGCATTCCGGGGCGGCGCCAGCATCCACTGGGTTGACCCGCCCGAGGTCGCATAGGTCTTGTTCGTCAGGTTATAGACGTTCAGATCGACGCTGAGATCGGCGCGCGGCCGCCAGGACGCCCCGGCGTTCGTGACGGTATAAGACGGGCGCGTCGTGGTATTGGCGTCCGAGGTATAAACCTGCCCGACGTGATACAGCCCGCCGCGCACCGTCCAGTCCGGCGCAATATCCCACGAGGCCCAGATATTGGCGACCCGGCGCGGGGCATTGGGCGGCTGATTGCCGGAATAATCGTCCGCCGCCTGCACATAATCATCGTAGCGGGGCGTCATAAAGGCCGCGTTCGCGTCAATCCGCAGGGTCGGGGTCAGATCAATACCGATGGCCGCCTCGATCCCTTTGGACGATTGTTTGCCGATCTGGTGGAACACGGTGCGGTCATCGGGATCGCGGGTCAGCATGTCGCGCTTGACGATCTGATAGACAGAAAGCGTCGCATCGGCCCGGCCTTCCCAGAAACTGCCCTTGACGCCGACTTCGGCCTGATGCGCGCGCGTCGGTTTGAAATCGGTCTGCGCCTGCGCCATCGACAGGATATTGCCGATAGGTTCAGCCGCGCGGGAATATTGCGCATAAACCGTCACATCAGGGTTCACGTCATAAACCGCGCCGATCCGCCAATTGGTCGAATCCAGATCATGCGTGAACTCAGGCGATACGCGGCTGACGCGCAGCTTGTCATAACGCAGACCGCCCACCAGCGACAGGCTGTCATTCACCTTGATGCGGTTATCGGCAAACAGCGAATATTGTTTCGTTGTCACATCGGTAGTCGTTGCCAAGGTATAGGGACCAAAAAAGCCCCGCACCGGGTTCGAAAGGCTGACGGTCGATTCCCCCGGATAGGGCGAATTATTGGTATTGCGGAACCGGATACGGTTCACGTCAAAGCCGACGACGGTGGTGTTTTCCATCCCGCCCGGCGCGGTTTCGATTTTCAGGTCGGTGCGGTTGCCGATCTGCTGGTGATTGTGATTGATCGCGATGTAATCACGCCGCATCAGCACATCCCCGCCGGGGTTGAAATAGCTTTCGACATTGCGCCAATCGCGGTCGCTGCGCAGCGAATACAGCGTGCTGGACAGGGTGACATTGGGATTGATTTCCCATTCCGCGCGCAACTGTGTAAAGTTGTCGCGGAAACGAACCAGCGAATCTTCGATATTATAGTTGTTCTTGCGGATGCTGTCGTCCAGCACGCCATTTACCAGAGGCGTGCCGAAATAGGCCATTGGCCGCGTCATCGCGAAATCATGCGTCAGGCTGACGGTCAGGGTTTCGGTCGCCTGCCATGCCAGACCCGCCGTCACCGCGCGGCTGGATTCTTCGCCGCCATCCACCCAGCCATCCGATTGCCGGCGGCTGATGTCCAGATTATAGGCCAGCCGTTCGCCAAGCGGACCCGCGTTGCTGACGGCATAGCCGAGCAGCCCTTCGGTGCCGGCAAGCAACTGCGCCTCGGTCCGGGTCGTGTCAAAGCGCGGCTTTTTCGGCACGATATTCACCGCACCGCCGACACCGCCTTCGCCATACAGAACCGCCGCCGGGCCGTGCAGAACCTCAATCCGCTCGACGTTCCATGTGTCGGCGGGAAAGGTGATCGTCCCGGATGCCGGATACAGCCGCGTGCCGTCATACAGCCGCGTGATGGACCCATGCCCGGCAAAGCCCCGCATCGACAGCGCCGTGCCGCCATTGCCGGGGCTGCCGTGATAGCTAAGTCCCGTGCCGTTCTGCACGATGGCCTGATTGACGTCGGTTTGCCCGCGTTCGCGGATGGTGTTGCCCTCGATCACCTCGACGCTGGCCGGGGTTTCGCGCACAGTCAGACCCATGCGGCTGCCCGCCGTGCTTTCGCGCGACAGGTTCAGCGGGTCGGTCTGCGTTTGCAAAACGATGGTGTCCAGAACGACGGTCTGCTGCGCCGTAGCGGGCAACGCCGCCACTGACAGCGCCATCACGGCGGTGCCGCGGGCGTAAAAGCCCGCGCGTTTGGTTTGTTTATCAGTCACGGCCTTGGCCCTTGCGATCGTTTCACCGTCACCGCAAACGCGAAACTGCCCCGGCGCGGGACAGATCACTGGCTCATCAGGACACCCCGCCTGACGTGTTCGCGCGTGACAACGGCTGACGGCAGGTCTCCTGGCTCGCGGATCACCACGCCTGCCGCCTTCCCGGATCGCCTCCAGTGGCATATGGCAGACGCGCACCGCCTACAGTTGCGGGGGCAGCCGCAGCGTTGGGCCAAAGCCCGAACTGCGTTCCCTTTTCATTCCACGATGGAAACCGTCCCTTCACGCTTAGTCGCCGCCGCCACCGCCCGTCAACGGCGAAGGGGCGCCCGCAGGCAGGTGATGTATAATTGCATCACTGACGGGTCGCCCGCCGACCAGATGTTCGTGCACGATCCGCGCCAACAGATCGCGGGTCAGCCCGCCATACCAGATGCCGTCGGGCTGCACGACCATCAGCGGACCTTGATTGCAGGGAAACAGGCAGCTGCTGCGCGCGCACATCACGCGATCCGGCCCGGATCCAAGACTGCGTTCCGCCTTCATCAGCTGACGCAGATGCTGATACAGCGGCAATCCCTGCCGATGCGCACAGCGCGCGCCCATGCAGAAAAACACCTGTCGGCGGTGCACCGGCACCTCGGACCAGCCGGGCTTGCCCATGCTGGGCGGGACGGTGGCGATATCCAGCGCGGGCGCGGCCAGCGCGGCTTGAACCGCGCCGGGCAGGTCTAGAAACGTCTCGATCCCCGGCGCGATGGCGACCTGTACCCGGTCCGCGACATGCGCGGACAACGCACCGGGCAGCCACGCGCTGATCGAGGCATCCGCCGGAACCCCACACGGCACAACGGTGATCTGCGTCACGCCCGTGGCCGCCAGCGCGTCGATCACATCGGGCAGCGCCGGGCCGGACAGATCCTCGTAAGCCAGTTCAACAACCTGCCCCTCGGCCCCCTGTGCCAGCGCCTGCAACCGTTGCTGCCGGATAAAGCTGGCACGGCCGTAAAGGATGACGGCCCCGCTCATCGCACGTTCAACTGGATGGGCAGTTGAAAGCTGTAGCTGGCATTGTCCAGCCCGGCGGGTGCGGCGGGGCAGCGCCCGGCGCGCTGCGCGGCGGCGAGGGCGGCCTGATCCAGCGACGGATGACCGGATGAGCCTGCGACGGATACCGCCCGGATCGTGCCGTCGCGGCTGACGGTCAAAGCCAATGTTACGCGGCCGCTGCTGCGAATGCCGCGCGGCGGGCTGGCGCGGCGGCTGATGCAGGCCCGGATCTGCCCGCCCCATTGGCCCATCAGGTCGCGGCGGCGGCCCTCGGATATGCCGCCGCTGCCGCCCGATGCCATCTGCCGGGCCGATCCGCCCTGACCGGCGCGTTGCGGCGCCGCCTGTTGCCGCTGAGGTTGCGGCTGGGCGGCACGTTCCCGGCGCGGCTGTTCGGTGTGCTGCCGCTGCACCTGTTGCGGGCGGGGGCGATCCGGTCG
>JAUNUO010000159.1:2102-5856 GCA_030538135.1 Paracoccus sp. (in: a-proteobacteria) | reverse complement strand
ATGACCGCCGGATCCACACGCTTTGACATGACGGGGCGAGGGGCGGACTGGACCGGCGTCACCGGCGCGCTGTTCGGCGATCTGGATGAACAGACGCGGCGGCGCTTTGGCATTGGAGAGGGCGCGCGCGCCCGCGACAAGGCCACGGCCGCTGCGGCGGAAGAACGGGTCGTGCGCTGCGACAAACTTCCCCGAGAAATTGTCGCAGCGCCCCGGCAGGCTGCGCCGCAGACTCCGTGGCAGTTTACCCGCGCCGACTGGTGGCAGGTCGCCAAACGCACCTTTGGCCAAATCAGCGAGGATCGGGTGATGTCGGTGGCGGGCGGCGTGACCTTTTTCGGTCTGCTGGCCTTGTTCCCGGCGATCACCGCACTGGTATCCCTGTTCGGCCTGTTTGCGGACCCAGCGGCCATTGGCAGCTATCTTGACCTGTTGCGGGATTTCTTGCCGGCAGAAGCCGTCGATATCATCGCGACTCAGGTCGAAAAGATCACCTCAGCTCCGGCCGTGTCGCTGTCGATCGCCAGTATTTTCGCGCTGGGCATGGCGTTCTACTCCGCGAACGGCGGCATGAAGGCGATGATCGAGGCGCTGAATGTTGCATTTTTCAAGATCGAGACCCGGAATTTCATCACCCTCAATCTGACCGCCATGGCCTTTACGCTGGGCGGCATGCTGATGATCATCATGATGATCGGCGTCATTGCGGTCATCCCGGCGATTCTGGCATGGATACCGATGACGGATGCGGCCGAATGGACGCTGTTCGTCATGCGCTGGCCGGTGATGCTGACGTTGCTGATGCTGGCGCTGTCGGCACTGTATCGCTGGGGACCGAACAAAGCCGATTCCCGCTGGCAGTGGATTTCGCCGGGAGCGAGCTTTGCTGCGCTGGGTCTGATGGCCGCGTCGATGCTGTTTTCGTGGTATGCTGCGAATTTCGCCGACTATAACGAAACCTACGGCTCGCTTGGGGCGGTCATCCTGCTGATGATGTGGTTGTGGATCGCCAGTATGGTGGTGATGATGGGCGCAGAAATCAATTCCGAGGTCGAACGTCAGTTGCGCATCGCCAATGGCCAGCCGGTTCCCGTCAATCCGATGACGCATCAGGCCGACTGATTCCCTTGACGCGCAAATCGGACGCTTTCTGCGCCCGATTCCTCTCTTGGGCGCGAAAAATGCTGCGTCGCAGCAAATGTTATCGCCATCAAGGGTCGCATGAATGTTGCGCCCAGACGTGACGGGCCGTAACAAACTGTTAGCGAGAGGGGGATACCATGGCATACAAAGAAGTTTACGAAGGCTGGCAGGCCGATCCGGAACGGTTCTGGATGGACGCGGCGCAGGGAATCGACTGGATCAAACCACCCAGCCGTGCATTCTTTGAACAGGGGCCGGCGGGCGAATGGTTCGCGGATGCCATGGTCAACACCTGCTGGAACGCGGTGGATCGCCATGTCGAGGCTGGTCGCGGCGATCAGTTGGCCATTATTCACGACAGTCCGATCACCCATTCCTATCGCGGCATCACCTATCGCGACCTGCGCGACCGGGTTGCCCGCCTTGCCGGCGCGCTGCGGGCCAAGGGCATCGAAAAGGGTGACCGCGTCATCATCTATATGCCGATGATCCCCGAGGCGCTCGAGGCGATGCTGGCTTGCGCGCGTCTCGGCGCGATTCACTCGGTCGTCTTTGGTGGTTTTGCGGCGAACGAACTGGCCGTGCGGATCGACGACGCCAAGCCCAAGGCGCTGATCGCGGCGTCCTGCGGGTTGGAGCCGGGCCGTGTCGTCCACTACAAGCCGTTGCTGGACAAGGCGATCGAACTGGCCGAGCATCAGCCGGATTTCTGCGTCGTGTTTCAGCGTGAACAAGAGGTCGCCGAACTGATCGAGGGTCGCGATTTCGCCTGGCATTCGTTCCAGTATGGCGTCGAGCCAGCAGAATGCGTCCCGGTCGAGGGGAACCACCCGGCCTATATCCTTTACACCTCGGGCACGACCGGCCAGCCCAAGGGCGTGGTGCGTCACACCGCAGGACAATTGGTTGCGCTGAACTGGACCATGCCGAACATCTACGGGATCAATGCCGGCGACGTGTTCTGGGCGGCCTCGGACGTGGGCTGGGTCGTGGGGCACAGCTATATCTGCTATGCCCCCCTGATCGCCGGGGCGACGACCATCGTGTTCGAAGGCAAGCCGGTGGGCACGCCCGATGCCGGCACCTTCTGGCGGGTGTGTCAGAACCACAAGGTCAAGTCGTTCTTCACCGCCCCCACCGCCATCCGCGCCGTCAAGCGCGAAGACCCGAACGGCGAATTCATCAAGGATTACAACCTGAGAAACCTTCAGGCCGTGTTCCTTGCCGGGGAACGGGCCGACCCCGACACGATCCAGTGGCTGGAAGACAAACTGAACCTGCCGGTCATCGACCACTGGTGGCAGACGGAAACCGGCTGGGCCATCGCCGCCAACCCCTTCGGGATCGAGCCGCTTCCCGTCAAGAAGGGCAGCCCCTCGGTGGCGATGCCGGGCCATGATGTGCAGGTTCTGGACGAAGGCGGAAACCCGGTCGAAGCCGGTGTCCTGGGCGCCATCGCGATCAAGATGCCGCTGCCGCCCGGCACCCTGCCGACGCTGTGGAATGCCGAAGATCGGTTCAGGAAGTCCTACCTGTCGCATTTCCCCGGTTACTATGAAACGGGCGATGCCGGTTACATCGACGAGGACGGCTATCTGTATATCATGGCCCGCACCGATGACGTCATCAACGTCGCCGGCCACCGCCTGTCCACCGGTGCAATGGAGGAAGTGCTGTCCAGCCACCCCGATGTCGCGGAATGTGCCGTGATCGGCGTGGCCGATACGCTGAAGGGCCAGATGCCGCTTGGCTTCCTGTGCCTGAAGAAGGGCGTCGAAACGCCGGGCGATCAGGTCATCAAGGATGTGGTCAAGATGGTTCGTGACCGCATCGGCCCTGTCGCGGCGTTCAAGACCGCGCTCGTGGTGGATCGCCTGCCCAAGACCCGCTCGGGTAAGATCCTGCGCGCGACCATGGCCAAGATCGCCGACGGCGAGGAGTTCAAGATGCCCGCCACCATTGACGATCCCGACATTCTGGACGAGATCACCGGCGTGCTGAAGGATGCGGGTTACGGCAAGGCCTGATACCGTCGCTGATGCGAACACGACAGATCGCCGCCGGGCAACCCGGCGGCGTTTTGCGTGGATCAGTCTTCCGCCATGGCATAGTTCCGCGCGCACCGCCGGATGACACGGATCGCAGCCGAAACACGCGCCGTCCGGTGGGTTTCGCGATGCGTTACCAGCCACAACGGAAGCGCCCATTCCCGCCGCGGCGGGGCAAGCTGGATCAGCGTGCCCAGGCGGTCGGCAGTGCGCACCGGCAGAAAACCGCAGCCGGTTCCCCGCACCATCATCTGCAACCGCGTTGCCGGGTCGGCGCTGACGGCGACGATATTCTCGGGCGCGACCTTTTCGCTCATCCAGCGATAATGCGGCGCCCGCATCTCGTCTCCTTCGGTCGCGATGTAACGCTGCGCCTCGGGCGGGCGGTTCGCCAGACCCGGATGGCGATCGGGGTAAAGACGCGATGCATACAGCGCGAAGGCTACCATCGGCATCTGGCTGACGACATAATCCTCGACCACCGGGCGCGCGCCGGGGCGAAGCGCGACATCCGCCTCACCCATTTCCAGCCGCAACAGGCGCGTTTCGGTGATGATCCGCAC
>JAUNUO010000159.1:0-2002 GCA_030538135.1 Paracoccus sp. (in: a-proteobacteria) | reverse complement strand
CATCCGCCTCACCCATTTCCAGCCGCAACAGGCGCGTTTCGGTGATGATCCGCACTGAGAGGGCGGGATAATCGTGAAGCAGATAATCGGCCGTGTCGGCAGCAATGCCGCTGAGGATCGGCACGGTGGTCATGGTCAACGCACCCTGAACATCCTGTTCCAGATCGGCGGTCAGCACGATTTCGGCGGCGGTTCGCTCCATCCGGTCGGCAACCTCCATGAAACGCTGCCCGGCCGGGGTCAGCGAATAGCCCCGGTTGTGGCGATAGAACAGCCGTGTGCCCAGTCGGGCCTCAAGGGCCTCGACATGTCGCAGGACGGTGGTGTGGTGCACAGCCAGCCGTTGTGCGGCGTGGGTCAGTGTGCCGTTGCGCGCGACATAGAGCGCGGATTTGATCTCATCCCAGTTTCCGGTCGGCATAGATCGATTCGTATCTTGTATTCCGCAATTTTGCAGGATCATAGATCATCTGCTGTGCGAAAATACAATAAATATCCCCACCTGAATTCGTGACGCGCAAAATTGTCGCGGACGAAAGCGATTTTCTAAGAAAATCTGGTGGAATGGTCAGGGCAATTTGCAGTATGTCTAATCTACCAGTGGTTGATGTGCATAGGTGCAGATTTGGCTACGCGCTGCGCACAGACTTCCCGATTGCAAGCTGAACTGAAAAGTCCGATTAACAACGCCGTGAAGACAAGACTGGGCAGTCCGGTTTTCATTTGTCGTGGGGCGGCAAAAGGGTCGCGGCACATCGCCGCAAAACGGAGATGTGCCGCGATGCTGTTGGCGCTGTTGATTTCAGGGATGATATCGGGCCTTGCGGTCGCGCTGCTGGCGTTTCTGGCCGGGCTTGGCGTTGTCATGCTGCTGCCCGCCTATTCGCTGGCGGGGACTGCGGGCATGATGATCGCAGCCGCCGTTCTGGCGTGGCGTCCTGGGGCGCCGGATGTCTTGGAACCCGAACACCTGCCAGTATAAGTTGCAGGCAGGTGCCCCGGCCGGCCGGTGAACCCGTCCCCTTCCTCACAGGGATGCCTTCACCGGCCTGCCGGGCTTTTTTTACCGCAGGATCGGATGACAATGCCATGTCGCCACGCTAGGTTGCGCCGGATTGTCCACGGAGCGCCATGACCAGTTTTTCCGGCCGATATGTCAGCCTTGCGGGGGTGCCGCGGATCGACGGGCTGATCTTTGGCGCGCGCTTCGCCGGGATAGATTTCACCTATGCCTTCCCGGCCGTCACCGCCAATTATGGCCGCGATTACAGCCCGCCGGGCGGTGGCCGACCCGGAGAACTGTCCAGTTTTTCCACCCTCAACGCGACCATGAAATCCGCTGTCCGCTTCGCGCTCGAAGGAACGACGCCCGGCGGGCAGGGTTTTGGCGTCGAAGGGTTTACCCGCGCCGATTTTATCCGGATCACCCCCGGCAGCGGCGAAGTGGCGGCGCATTATCGCTTTGCCCAGACATTGATGCCGAAATACGGCGAGGTCGGCTATGCCAACCCCGGCGGCACCGCGCCCGAGGATCGTGCAGGCGACGTCTGGCTCAAGGCGGGCTGGCACAAGGACGCCCGGCCCGGCACCATCTCGCATTATGTGGCGCTGCATGAAACCGGCCATGCCCTTGGCCTGAAACATCCGCGCGACACCTATACCATGCCGAACGGAGACCGGCATGGCCCGCTGCCCAAGGCGTGGGATGCGATGGAATACACGGTAATGAGCTATAATTCCTTCGTGGGCGAGGGGGCAGCCGCGCTGGCGGGAAACGGCAGGTTCGATTACGCGCAAACATGGATGATGCTGGACATCGCCGCGTTGCAACATGCCTATGGCGCGAATTTCACCACCAATGCCGGCCGCACGACCTATGTGTGGAAGCCGGGGCAGGGCGACACCTGGGTCAATGGCAGGCGCGCCATCGATTCCCCCGGCGACACGATCTTTGCTACGATCTGGGATGGCGGCGGCTTTGACACCTATGATCTGTCCGCCT
>JAUNUO010000158.1 GCA_030538135.1 Paracoccus sp. (in: a-proteobacteria) | reverse complement strand
GCCACCGGCAGCCCCGCCGCCATCAAACAGATCGCCCTGAACGTCATCCTGCCCGCCCTCCCTGCGTCAACGAATCGTTATAACTGACCAAACATAACGAGGCGGGGAAGGGCTTTGCAACGGGCTTGGTTATCCGACGGGAAAGCTTGCTGCCATCCGTACCTCGTCCTCGGTCAGGGCATAGAGCGCGGCGAGATGCGCGGTGGTCAGCATCCGCGCCGTCGGGCCCACCCGGATGGCGCCGTCGCGCCCGATGGTCAGGACGCGGTCGGCCAGCCGTAGGGCCTGGGCGGGGTCGTGGGTCGAGAAGATCAGGCCCAGCCCGTCATCGGCGAGGCCCCGCATCAGCTGCGCCAGCCTTTCGCGGTTGCCAAAGTCCAGCGCGGCGGCGGGTTCGTCCAGGATCATCGCGGGGGCGCCTTGGGCCAGGGCGCGGGCGATCAGCGCCAGTTGCCGTTCGCCGCCCGACAGGCGCGTCACCGGATCATCGGCCAGATGGGCGATGCCAAGACGCTCCATCGCCGCCAGCGCGGCCTCGCGGTCGGCACGGCCCGGCGCGGCGAAGGGGCCAAGGCGGGCGGTGCGGCCCATCAGCACGAAATCCTCCAGCGCATAGGGGAACGGCACCGACAGCGACTGCGGCACATAGGACAGGCGTCGCGCGATCTGCCCACGGTCCAGCCGCGCGGGATCGTCCCCCGACAGCGCCAGCCGTCCGCCCTGCGGCGGGATCAGGCCCAGCAGCGTGCGGAACAACGTGGTCTTGCCCGCGCCGTTCCGACCCAGAACCGACACGATTTCCCCCGCCGCCAGCGCCAGCGACAGACCGCGCGCCAACATGCGGCCGGGCTGCGGGCCAATGGCAAGATCCTGCGTCTCGATCAGGCCCATGACCGCCGCCCCCGCGACAGCAGCGTCAGGAACACCGGCGCCCCGATCAACGCGGTCAGCACGCCCAGCGGCAGTTCCGTGGCGGCGATGCTGCGCGCCGCAGTGTCGATCAGCAGCATCAGCGCCGCGCCAAGGGCCACCGCCACCGGCAGCATCCGGTCAAAGCGCGGTCCCGTCACCAGCCGCGCCATATGCGGCACCATCAGCCCGACCCAGCCGATAGTGCCCGCCGCCGCCACCGCCGCCGCCGTCATCAGCGTGGCGCAGGCGATGACGATCAGGCGCAAGCGCGCGGTCTCGATCCCCAGCGCGCGGGCCTCGTCCTCGCCCATCGCCAGCGTCCCGATCCGCCAGCGCAGCAGGACCAGCGGGCCAAGACCCAGCAGCACTGCGGGGACAAGGAAACCGGCATCGGCCAGCTTGACCCCCGCAAGACTGCCCAGCAGCCAGAAGGTCATCGCGGGCAACTGGTTGTCGGGATCGGCCAGCACCTTGAAGATGGCGATCCCGGCCCCCGCCAGCGCACCCACCGCGATCCCGGTCAGCACCAGCGCCAGCGTGTCGCGCGCACCGCCCATCGCCAGCGCGGCGACCGTCATCACCACCGCGACCGTGCCCATGCCGGTGGCAAAGCCAAGCGCCTGAATCGCCCAGACCGGCAGGCCGAAAAAGATGCCCGCGACCGCCCCCAGACCCGCCCCTGCCGACACGCCCAGAATGTCGGGCGACACCAGCGGATTGCGGAACGCCATCTGATAAGCCGCCCCAGCTGCGGCGAGCGCCGCGCCGACCAGCGCGGCGGCGACGACGCGGGGCAGGCGGATGTTCAGCAGCACCGTTGCCTCGGGGCCCGCCGCCGTGCCGCGCCACGCCTGCCCGATCAGCCCCGGCAACCGCGAGGCGGGCAGCGGATAAGGCCCGTTCGTCAACGCCACCAGCGCCGCCGCAGCCAGCAGGACCAGCGCGGCGGCCAGCGGCAGGGCGGTCCGCTCAATCCCCCAGAAGGCCCGCAATCGCGGCCTCGTCGGGGGTAACGTGGTAGAACAGGCCATAGAAACGGGCGACTTCGGCATCCAGGTCGCCCTCGGCGTGATCGGGGTAAAAGCGGTGCATCAGCCAGTGCAGCCCGACCAGCCGGTTGACCGAAGGCGGGGCGTCGATGAACCCGAAGGGCGTGCCCGGCGCCACGAACACGCGGCCCTGTTCCACGGCGGGCACATGCGCCCAGGCGGGCATCGCGGCCACGCCCTGGGCAAAGGTCCGGTCGATGGTCACGATCGTGTCGGGCGCCCAGGTCAGGATCTGCTCGGGCGAGGCGGTGATCAGACCGTTTGCCGGTCCCTCGGCGACGTTGACGGCACCCGCGCGCTCGATGATCTCGGCGTTGATGGCGCCCTTGGCGGCGCTTTCCAGCCCCTCGGGGCCGCGCGCCAGATAGACGTGGGGCCGCGCATCATCGGGCACCTGCGCCAGCACGCGATCCACCATCGCCAGCGTCTCCTCGGCATAGCTGGCCAGTTCCTCGCCGCGCGGCGCGACGCCAAGCGCGTCGGCCATCTGCCGGATCGCGGCGGGGGTGTTGGCAAAGCTGCCATCGACCAGCACATAGGGGATGCCGGTCTGTTCCTGCACCTGCCGCGCCAGATCGCGATAGCTGTCGGTCACGGTGCCGAAGTCCAGGATCAGGTCGGGCTTGTGGGTCAGCAGCACTTCAAGGTTCACGGTGCCGCCGCGCCCGGTCAGGCGCCCCAGTTCGGGCAGCGCGGCGGTCTCGGGCGTCAGAAACGCCTTGTCCGCGTCCGAGGGCGCGCGGCTCCAGCCGATCATCTTGTCGGGCGCCAGCGCATACAGCAGCACGGCGGCAGGCGGCCCTGCGGCAAAGACGCGCGCCGGGTCGTCGGGAATGGTGACGGTGCGGCCCGTCGCATCGGTAAAGTCGCGCGCGACGGCCGGGACCAGCGACAGCAGCAGCGCGGTGACGGCGAACAGGCCGCGCGCGGTTTGGCCAAGGGTCATCCGTGTTCTCCTTGAAAACGGCCCGAGGCCGGTTTGATGTCCAGAATCGGCGTCCCGTCCACGCAATCCAGCCCGCGAACCGTCAGCGTGCCGCCCTCGATCGCCAGCAGCGGCACAACGGTCGAGGCGATGGGGTTCGGCCTGACCGGCGAACGCAGCGCAAAGGTGCCATGCGTCACCCCATCCATTTGCGGCGTCTGCAACAGCAGATCGCGGCGGCTGAGATGCATCCAGTAAAGCACCTGCACCCGGTCCCCGACCGCCAGCCCCGCCAGCGCCGGTTGCCAGCGCGGGTTGATCTCCAGTCGGAAATCGGGACCGGAGGCCGCGTCGCCGCGGCGCGGGCAATCCTCGCGCCGTGAATAAGGGCTGCGGATGCGGCCGATGAAGTAAAGCTGCGCGTCGAAATCCGCGGGCATGGGCGCCGCGACCTCTCCGGGCCGGATACGTCCGTCGTCGCCTTCGGCCATCAGCGGGCCCAGATCTGTGCGAAGGGCATGGGGTGTCCTTGCGGGGTTATGTCCGATCAAACATAACCCCGCAGGGCAGGGGCGCAACCGTTATCTTGCGGAATGCGCCATAGATCTCGCAGGTGTCCGCCCATGTCCACTGCCTGGTGATCTTCAGAGCGTTAACGCCCAAAAGGATAGTCGCAAATCTCCCACGGGATGAATTTCCTATGAGATTTATCTAATTATAATAAACTGTTATGCTATGCAGCAAACTTCGGGATTCGCAGTGCTGGCCGTGTAGAAGGCTGAAACCAAGGGGATTTTATGGGAGGCAGAAATTTGTGACAAAGCCCGACCTCGCCGGGGCCGGGCCTGTGAGGCGACCCCACGCCGGCTGCCCGAACGGCTTCAGTTCGTGAAGGCGTTGATCAGGTTGATGACAGCCAATATGCGCCGCGTGTCGCTGTCCACCCGATAGGCACGGTCACCATCGCGATAATAGCGCCAGTTGTCGCGCGTCTCAAGATTCGCCCGGCGGGGATCACGGATTACCACGTAATCGCCGACGCGAAGGATATCCCCGACCCGGACCCCGTAATGGCGGTCATCCTGATGGCGGGCCTGGCCCGGAGGCACGCAGGGCGGGTTCTTTTTCGCCAATCCGGGTGGGCAGTGTCCGACATCGCGGCTGACGTGATGGGCGCGATCCTTGTTCTTGCCCCGACCTTGACCGGGATCGGCCGCAGCCGGACCGGCCGCGATAGAAACCGCCGCCAAGGCCATCACCGCAAGTTTCTGATAAGCTCTCATGGACCCGTCTCTATTTCCGTGTTCAGCATCGAAAAACGTATGAACTGACCAAAAGTGCCCGAGCGGTGATCACAAGGTCTTGAGCGACGCGGGCATCGACCGGGCCGTTGGGGGCGCAAGCGCGACGGCGGGGGCGCCCGCCTGCCGGATGTTTCCGATCACCATCTGCCGTCTTGCAAGATCGCCATGAATTCGATGATCCTCGAAAAACGCGGGGTCCGTATCGCGGAATCGGTTGGCCAGGCGGATTGGTCGCTTTTTGTGACTTTGCGCGCCGGAACTCTGGCATAAAAACAGTGCAACATGGGAGAATGATAATGAAGCTCTGGGTTCTGTCCACCGCGGTCGGCATGGCCGCGTTTTCGGTCTGCGCGGAAGAGATCACCGTCATGTCCTTTGGCGGTGCCTATGGCGCAAGTCAGATGGAGGCCTATTACAAGCCTTACACGGCGGCGACGGGCGTGCGCATCGTTTCGGTGGATGCCGACAATCCCGCGACACCGCTCAAGGCGCAGGTCGAGGCCGGGCACGTGACCGTCGATGTCGCCGACCTTGAACCATCCGATCTGGTGCGGCTTTGCGACGAAGGTGCGCTTGAAATCCTGCCGCTGGATGATCTTCCCCTGTCGCCTGACGGCGCGACCTGGAAAGAGGATTTCATGCAAGGCGGCATCTATGAATGCGGCGTCGGCACGATCGCCTATTCAACTGCCGTCGCCTACAATGGCGCCCGTACCCAGGGCGTGACCTCGATCGAGGATTTCTTTGATCTGGAAACCTTTCCCGGCAAGCGGGGCCTGAGGAAAAGCGCGAAACTGACGCTGGAACTTGCTCTGATGGCGGATGGGGTTGAGCCTGCCGATCTTTACGATGTTCTGGGCACGCCCGAGGGGGTAGAGCGTGCGCTGGCCAAGCTGGACACGATCAAGCCTGCCATCGTCTGGTGGGAAGCGGGCGCGCAGCCGCCCCAGTTGCTCGCCGATGGCGAGGTGACGATGACCACCGCCTACAACGGCCGCATCTTCAACGCGATGATCGAAGAGAACCAACCCTTCGAGATCCTGTGGGACAACCAGATCCTCGACTTCAATCTTTATGTCATTCCCAAGGGCGCCCCTCACAAGGATGCGGCGTGGGAGTTCATCAAATACGCCACCGATACGCAGCGCCTCGCCGATCAGGCGAGCTATATTTCCTATGGTCCGGTGCGCAAATCCTCGATGGCCGTGGTCGGCAAGTTCAAGGACGGCGTGACGGAAATGGCGCCATATCTGCCGACCGCGCCGCAGAACATGGTCGGGGCGCTGACCACGGATGTCGAGTTCTGGGCCGATCACGACAGCGAACTGACGGAACGCTTCAACACCTGGATGGCCGCCAACTGACGACGCCCCGGACTTGGTGCGGGACGCCACGGGCCTCCGCAGGACGCTTGACAGGACACGGCCTCTTGACCATTCATTTCCGCAGAAGGTCGCGGATGCGCCTTGGCTGACCGATGCCCCGGAGGGGCTGCCCAAGTTCTGACATCCCGGAGAGCGACTTGTCCCCGCCATCGCCCGTTGCCGTCTCGCACGGCCGCTTTGCCGCCGTCCGGCTGTTGCCCGGCGCGGACCTGACCGCAGGCTTGCGTGCGGTCCAGCGCGACACCGGCGCGCGGGCGATCGCGGTCGTGACCTGCGTCGGCA
>JAUNUO010000157.1 GCA_030538135.1 Paracoccus sp. (in: a-proteobacteria) | reverse complement strand
TCACCGATGACCGGATCGAACGCCTGCAGGCCGAGATCGCGGCGGAACGCGGCTATGAGATCGTGCATCACCGGCTGGAACTGTATGTGCGGCGGAAGAATCCTTGATTGGCGCGGCGGGTGGGGCTTTCCTGTCACCGGCAACCCGAGGAGGAACCGATGCGCCATGCTCTCGCCATTCTGCTTCTGACCGCCACGCCTGCCCTTGCGCTGGACGGGCTGGTTGAAAAGCAGGAATTCACGCTGACCGATTTCCAGACGCGGGGGGGCGAGGTGATCCCGGAAATGCGGCTTGGGTATGAAACATATGGCACGCTGAACGAGGCAAAGGACAACGCCATCCTGATCCCGCATTTCTTCAGCGGCACCAGCCATGCGGCGGGGAAATATGCCGAAACCGATGCAGCGCCGGGCTATTGGGATGCGATCATCGGATCGGGCAAACCAATTGATACGGACAAGTTCTTTGTCGTCTCGGTCGATTCTCCGGTGAACCTTGGCGCGCATGATCCGACCGTCATCACCACCGGCCCGGCGACGGTGAATCCGGCGACGGGCGAACCCTGGGGGATGGGTTTCCCGGTGATGACCATCGGCGATTTCGTCGATACGCAAAAGGGGCTGATGGATCAGTTGGGCATCGGCAAATGGCACGCGGTCATGGGGGCGTCGATGGGGGGCCTGCAAAGCTATGAATGGGCGGCGAGCTATCCCGACCGGCTTGACCGGGTGATTCCGATCATCGCCTCGGGCTATGCGAATGCCGATCTGATCGCCTGGCTGGATGTCTGGGCGGCGCCGATCAAGGTCGATCCGAACTGGAACGGCGGCGACTATTACGGCGGCGAGGCGCCGGTCGCGGGCCTGTCGGCGGCGTTGAAAACCCTGACGCTGCACGCCAATTCGGCGGAATGGGCCAACAGCACCTTTGGCCGCGCCCCGGCCGAGGGCAGCGACCCGGCCGCCATCGACGGCAAATTCGCCGTGCAGGCCGCGCTTGATGCGGCGGGCGCGGCGCGGGCGCAGATCGCGGATGCCAACCATTTCCTGTACCTGGTCAAGGCGAACCAGCTTTTCGTTGCCGGCCAGCCCCAGGATGGGCTGTATGGCGGGTTGCTGAACATCGACGTGCCCGCGCTGCTGATCTATTCGGGCGACGATCTGGTGTTCCCGCCCGATGCGGTGCGCGATACCGCCTCGATCATCCGCAGCGACGGCACGCCGGTGCAGACGATGCAGATCGGTGGCGGGCGCGGGCATCTGGACGGGGTGCTGAACATCGCGCAGGCGGGCGAACGGATCAGGACATTTCTAGAGGCCGAATAACCCATCCGCCGTGCCGCCTTGATTTTCCCTTGATTTGCGCGCATCTGCCTGCGGATGGCGGACGATTTGCGTATTTTCGACAAGATCATCTCCGACCGGGGATCGCGCTATGCGGTCTCGGGCGGGGCGGCGCGGGATCGCGAACAGGCGCTGGCGCTGATCGCCGACCTGCGGCGGAACAAGCGGTTTCTCAAGGCCACGCACAACAGCTGGGCCGGTATCCTGTCGGGCGAGCCGGTCAAGGACGATGACGGCGAAACCGGTGCGGGCGCGCTGATCCTGCAAATGCTGGAACGGGCCGGGCTTGCCGATCACATCGTCATCGTCACCCGATGGTATGGCGGCAAGCATCTGGGCGGTGACCGCTTCCGGCATGTCGCCGATGCGGTGCGCCATTACCTGCGCGAAACCGGATTGGGCGCGGCATGAGGACGCGTGTCGGGATCGTCGGCACGTCAGGGTCGCTGATGCAGGACGGCTGGACGCAGGCCTTTGCCCAGCCGGGCAGCGGGTTCGAGATCGTGGGCAATGTCTCGCTGGGGTCGTCCCATGCGGCGATGCTGCCTTACCGGCTGCCGCTGCTGGACGATGTGGCGATGGATGTGCTGATCGTCGATTTGTGCGTGAACGAACAGAGGGCGCTGAACCGCAACCTGCATGATCCGGCGCAGACGGCGGCGCTGTTCGAGTGGTTACGGGCGTGGTGCGCGGATCGCGGTATTCTTCCAGTGGTGCTGATTCTGCCGCATGTGACCGCGGCGGGCCTGCGTGCCGCCGCCGTGCGCGATCACTGGGTGGCGATGTGCCGTGCCGCCGGCCTGCCGTTTCTGGATGGCTACCGCCTGCTGCGGCAGGCGTGTTTCTATTCGGAACGGGGGGTGCGTCACTTCATGGCCGGGCAAAGCCATCTGAACCCGCGCGGCGCCAAGATGGTCGCGACGGTGCTGATGGACACGCTGAGCCGCTTTCTGCAAGGGGCGCAGATCGGCGCGGTGCCGGGCGCGGCGCATGATTTCCGCCATGTCCATCTGGGGGGCGGGCTGGAACGCGCCACGGGCTTGCTGCGCGAAAAGGTTCACCGGCTGAGCCTTGGCGACACCTTGCCGGTCGCGTCGGGGCCGGGCGATCTGGTCGGCATGGTGCTGAACATGACCGCGACCAACGCCGCCCTTGTCGTTCTGGGCGAGGAAATGCGGATCAAGCGGCTGGATTCCCCATTTGCGCAGGACGGTGCGGGGCCGGTCATGGTGTGCTGGATGCTGCTGAACCCCGTCGCCACGCTGGACGGCGGGTTTGTGCTGTCGGTTCAACCCGCCCGCGACATGGCCGGGCAAGAAGACAACGACCATAGCGCCACCGACCGCCCGTCGCACCCTGCCGATCCGACGGTAGAACTGTCGGGTCTGATCCTGCGCACCGCCGCCCGGCCACGCCGCCTGATGGCCGCCTCTGGCGCGGATCCAGACCTGATGCGCCTGCTGGACTAGGCGCTGATTCCGTCACGTTACGTCGGTTCCGGGGCGTCAGACTTGATTCTCCTGGTTGGTTGAGGCACTGTTGCTGCGGCGCAGCATTGCGTCGATCCGGCGCGAAAGGTGCCGCGGTGTTGTAACAAGTTCCACGAAATCGACAGGTTATCAGGATGATGGACCAGAAACACGACAGTGAAGGCGACTATCTTGTGCTGCCTTCGGATTCCGAGGTCACCGCCGGGCACGACCTGCGTCTGCGCGGCCTGACCGCCAAGGATCAGCCACAGCATGCCGCCCATCTCAAACGACTGTCCTCGGAGGATCGCTATTCGCGGTTTCAGGGCGTGGTCAGCGACGAGGCGATCGACGCCTATTCCTGCGGGCTGGACTGGAACCGGGTTTTGATCTTTGGCGTCTTTGTGGATGGCACCCTGCGCGCCATCGGCGAATTGCTGGGCGATCCGGGTGGGGCGGATGCTGAAATCGCTGTCTCGGTCGAGACCGATTATCAGCACATCGGCTTTGGCAAGCAGTTGGTGCTGGCCATGGTGCTGGCCGCGCGCGCGACCGGCGTGGAACGGATCGTCATCAGTTTTCTGCATGACAACGATGGGATGCGCGGGCTGGCCAAGGATATCGGCGCGGAGATGCAGTCGATGTCGGGGGTCACGCTGTCGGTCAAGACCATGCCCAAGCGGACCTGATCCCGCACGGATCGGGAAAGATCAGGGATCGTGCCGGAACTTGTCCGCCACCGCGCCCACCCCCGCGCCCAGAACCATGCCGACGAAGCCCGGCAGCAGCACGAAATAGATCGTGATCGACCGACGGATCTCGGCATCGCCGAACAACGGCTCGCGCGTGATGAACCAGCCCGCGATGCCAAGAATCACCCCCGCGATCAGCGCCGCCCACAGGATGCCAAGGCCCATCCGTCGCGCCGCGAACCATGCGATCAACCCTGGCAGGATCATCGCCGCGGTGGCCAGCGTAACCAGATAACCGGGGTTCATTCCGCCGCCTCGTCCATCAGATGCCGCACCCACAGGCCCGCCGCCCATGTCGCCGGCAGGCCAAGGATCACCCCGCCAAGTATCGACTGCATCGGCGACAGGCTGCCCCAGCCCATCTTGGCGCCGATCAGTGCGAACAGGAACAGGTTGATTGCCACCGCCGCCGCCGTGAACGGATAAAGCAGTATCGCCAGCTTCCACACCGGCCAGCGGCCCTCAGTGGCTGGTTCCGTCGCTGAAGGTGATCTTGTTCCAGACATTGTATTTCCCCGAAGGCTTGCGCATGGGCAGGCGTTTCACTTCTTCCAGCGTCGCCGCATCATAGACGATCACCGCACCGTCGTCCTCCCAGATCGACACAAGGGCGTATCTGCCGTCCTTGGTGAATTCGGTATGGGCGACGGTCTTGCCCGGCGCGGGGTCAAGTGTGCGGACGATCTCAAGGCTTTCCTTGTCGATGATGTGCATCTTGTCCTTGTTCGGGCCAAAGAACACATCGGCCCAGACATAGGGCGTGGTTTCGTGGCTGCGCAGAAAGAAACCGGGGCCGGCGGTCTCGATCGTCTTGACCAGTTCCCATGTGTCGATGTCGATGACCGACAGAACGCCCTCGTTCAGATGCGGCGTTGCCATGACACGGCGTCCCTGGCTGGTCCATGTGATCCCCGATCCCAGATGCGGCATGCCGGGCAGAGGCAGTTCGGCGATCTCGCGCCCCACGTCCAGATTGACGACGACGCCCTTGTCGCCCTCGCGGTTGGTGCCAATCAGGTGGCGATAGTCGGGGGTAAAGAAGAAATCGTCCAGCGGCTGTTCGATCACGATCCGGCGGCGGGCGAACAGGCCCTGTTCAATGCCGAATGCCTCGACCGCGCCGGGCTGATAATTGTGGACGAAACCTTCGTAGAACGGGCCGGAATCCTCGGTCGTGCCGATTTCCCAGATTTCCGGCGCGTCCTTCAGTGCAAGGATAAAGCTGTTCCGCTGCGGCGCCTGATAGACGGCCGACACGCGGCTTGTGGATATGTTGTCCTTGGCGATGATCGGGATGACGCGGGCAGGGGCCAGATCGTCGGTGGACAGGATGGTCAGCGTATGCGGCAGATAATTCGCCACCGCCAGCCATTTGCCATCCGCAGACATGGCGATGTTGCGGCTGTTGACGCCCGCGCGCACCCGCCCCACCTCGGCCAGCGACCAGATGTCGTATTTCTGCACCCAGCCATCGCGCGACATCACGAACACGAACCGTCCGTCGGGACTGAACTTCGGCCCGCCATGCACGGCAAAGGGGGTTTCGAACCGGTCCAGCACGGTCAGCGCATCACCATCCAGAACGGAAATGTGGCTGTCGCCGGTTTCCACCGCCAGCGTGATGTTCATCGGGTCGGCATCGAACACGGGGGCATCGGCGGCGGTATAATCATCGCGCATCTCGCGGCTTGCGATGATGTCGTCTTCGGTCCAGTCGGGCATTTCGCCCAAGGGCTGCTGGATATAGGCGACCAGTTCCGTGATCGCATCCGCATCCAGCAGATCGGCGAAACCCGCCATCTGCGTTGCCGGACGCCCCTGCGCGATCACCGCCGCCAAGGCATCGGCCTTCTGCCGGCCCAATGCCTCGGGGATCAGCGCGGGGCCGGTGCCCCCCAGCCGGTCCTCGGCATGGCACGAGGCGCAATGTTCGGCATAATCCGCCGCCGGATCGGCCCAAGCGGGGATCGCAACAGCCGCCATAAAAACCAAGGCCCATGCTTGCTGTTTGCCCAAATACGCCATCGCAACGCTGCCGAAAGAACCGCGCTTAAAAGAACTGATGGGCCGGATCATGGCTCTTGCCCCGGAACGGCGCGTTGGTCAGACGGCCCAGATCGGCATCGACGCCGATTTCCGCGTTGGTCAGATAGCAGGCGGGGTCTTCGGCCCATGGATCGCCGGTCAGTTGCAGCGCGCGGATGCGGGTGTTACCACCGCAGACCGACTGATGCACACAGGCGCCGCAGCGCCCCTTTAGCGGGCGCGGCCTTGTGCGCAGCGTGGCCAGCATCGGGTCGTCCCCCGTCCACC
>JAUNUO010000156.1:4052-5941 GCA_030538135.1 Paracoccus sp. (in: a-proteobacteria) | reverse complement strand
ATGTTCGGTATTCCCGGCAAATCCCCCATCACCATGACCCCCGCCGCCGAGGCGCAGATTGCGCGGCTGATGGCGGGAAAATCGGCCTATGGGCTGCGCATCGGCCTGAAGAAGGGCGGCTGCGCGGGGATGGAATATACGATGGAACTGGCCGAGGCGGCTGAGAAGGCCGATGAGGTCGTCCAGCAGGGCGAGGCGCGTGTGCTGATCGCGCCGATGGCGCAGATGTTCCTGTTCGGCACCGAGATCGACTTTGAAACCGGGCTGCTGGATTCCGGCTTCCGGTTCCGCAACCCCAATGTCACCGACGCCTGCGGTTGCGGTGAATCGGTGCGGTTCGAACCTTTGGACGGATCCAAGGCCCAGCCTGCTTGATCCCCGCCGCCAGCCGTCCTAAGCCTTGCCCGCACAAACGGGAGATATGACGATGGCACCGCGCAAACTTGCCGCTGGAAACTGGAAGATGAACGGCGATCTGGCCGCGCTGGCCGAGGTGGACCGGCTGCTCGATACCAGCCCCGAACCGGGGTGCGAGGTGCTGATCTGCCCGCCCGCCGTGCTGATCCATCCGATGGTCGGCCGGTCGCGCGGCGGCGTTCTGGCCGTGGGCGGGCAGGATTGCCACGCCAAGGTGTCGGGCGCGCATACCGGCGACATTTCGGCCGCGCAACTGCGCGATGCGGGCGCGGATTATGTCATCGTCGGCCATTCCGAACGCCGCGCCGATCATGGCGAGGATGACGCCGCCGTATCCGCCAAGGCCGTGGCCGCCCATGAGGCCGGCATCACCAGCATCATCTGCGTCGGCGAAACCGAGGCTCAGCGCGATGGCGGGCAGACCTTGGGCGTGATCGGCGGACAGATCGCCGCATCGGTTCCCGATTGCGCGACGGCGACAAATACCGTGATCGCCTATGAACCCGTCTGGGCCATCGGCACCGGCCGCACGCCCACGAACGAGCAGATCGCCGAGGTTCACGCCCGTATCCGCAACGACCTGAGCGCACGGTTCGGCGACGGCGCCGAGTTCCGTATCCTTTACGGCGGCAGCGTCAAACCCTCGAACGCGGTCGAAATCTTTGCGATTCCGAATGTCGATGGCGCGCTGGTCGGCGGTGCCAGCCTCAAGGCGGATGATTTCGCAGCCATCGTGGCGGCGCTGGCGGCGGCCTGATCCGAACAGCCCCTCGACACGGGCGGCCCCGGAGGGCCGCCCTTTTTCATGGATCATCCCCGGCCGGTTGCGGCAGCATCGCCGGATTCCCGCACCGGGCGGGCCGACGCCGGAGCCGTTGCGCGAGGGGTATATCGAGCGGCTGATCCCGGTTTCGGGACCACCGATAGAAAACCGCCCTCACCCTGAGCATATCTGAATGCGATCTCTACGCCTGCTGAAAACGCCGTCCGATTGATCGGGGCTTTCACAGCGCGCCGCGATGCGCTACACCGCGCCGGTCGGGGCGTAGCGCAGCCTGGTAGCGCGACGGTTTTGGGTACCGTAGGCCGGAGGTTCGAATCCTCTCGCCCCGACCATCAGGGATCACTGACAGGGCAGCGCGGCCCGTGCCTGCGGCACCGCCGGATGCGCCATGATGGCGCCGGGCGACAGACCCAGCCGGGCGGCCTCGCCACCGGCTATTTCAAGCACCATCAGCCGGTCGGGATTCCGGTCGCCGGGCGCCGCGCCGGGAACCGGCGTCTCGTCCAACGGGCGCGCCTGCGCATGAACATGGCGCAGGGTGCCGGTCGCATCCAGAAACAGCATGTCCAGCGGAATCAGCGTGTTGCGCATCCAGAACGACACCGGCTGCGGCTGTTCGTAAATGAACAGCATCCCTTGCCCCGCAGGCAATTCACGGCGGAACATCAGGCCGCGCGCACGCTTTTCG
>JAUNUO010000156.1:0-3952 GCA_030538135.1 Paracoccus sp. (in: a-proteobacteria) | reverse complement strand
GTCGCGCGGTCCCATGCGGCCACCTGCGCCGCCATCAGCCCGCGCGGACCTTCGATCACGCGCAGCGCGACGGCCTCGCCCACGGTCAGATCAGCCAGACCGGAATGGCGCAGCACCTCGACATGCAGAAACACATCGTCGGAATGGCCAAAAATGTTCGCGAAACCAAAGCCCTTGCCCTTGTCGAACCATTTGACGCGCGCCGGACGCAGCGGCAGGGTCTCAAGCTGAGCAATGACACTTTCGTCCAGATCGGCGATCGGCGGGGTGCCGTCGCTTTCGGGCGGTTCGACCGACAGCACTTCGGTCGCCTGCAACCCGCGCGAGGTTGGCACGACCCGCACCTGAACGCGGGCATTATCCGCCACGGATCCCTGACCAAAGTTCCGCAAGACGTTAGCATGCAACAGAATATCCGGCCCGCCGCCAGAATCCAGCACAAAGCCGTAACCCTTGGCGGGATCGAACCACTTGATAAGCCCGTTGACAATTACCCCGCCGACTTTCGGATCGGTCATTCTATACACCCCTGACATTGCGCCCTTTTTCTCGCTTGTTGCCGGTTTTTGCAAGCGCCGTGGACCACTTTAATTTAGGTCCATCTAACGATTTAGACAAGTTTTTTGCACGACGTGCGGTCCGAGGTTACGCAGCGCCGGCTCAAGACCATGGAATACATGAATTAATTTCCCCGGTTCAGCGAGATAGACAAATTGCGCAAAATCGTGTTTCCACCCTCGGCTGCAATATTTGCGCGCAATGCAATCACGGAGACAGTCGCCGGACCTTCCAGTCGCCCGAATCACATCTTATCCACTGAAAACGATCATGCAATCGAAAGGCTCCATCGGCCCACAGTTCGATCTGGACCGGTTTTATGCGAAATCCGCCCCAGAACGGCGGACGCGGCGGATTCAATCCGTGAGAAAGACCCTGACGCGCCACCTCGGCCACCAAACTAGACCGCGAGTCCAAAATCTGCGACTGCCGCGATGCCCAGGCTCCGATCCGACTTTGCAGCGCGCGGCTTTGATAATAGGCATCGGCCTGCGGCCCGTCCTCGCGCGTGACGGTGCCGCGCACCCGCACCTGACGGCGCAGCGATTTCCAGTGCATCACAAAGGCCGCCTTGCCCGTCTCGGCGATCTGCCGCCCCTTGGCGCTGTCGTAATTGGTATAGAAAACAAAGGCGTCGTCCTCGATGTCCTTGAGCAGGACCATCCGCACATCGGGCATACCATCGGCATCGACGGTGGCCAGCGCGATGGCGTTCGGGTCGTTCGGCTCGGTCCTTTCGGCTTCGGTCAGCCAGCGGCGGGCGATGATGAACGGATCGTCTCCCGCAAAAATACCGTCGCGTTCCGCCATGCATTAACCCCTTTACCCTTGATGGACCCCGGCCTTGGGCCTAATCAACTGTCGGAAGTGTGAAACCATGAGGGACGGTCATGTCAAGCAACCAGAACGCCGGATTGATGGCGGGCAAGCGCGGTCTCGTCATGGGGCTGGCCAACGACAAGTCCATCGCATGGGGCATCGCCAAGGCGCTTGCCGATCAGGGGGCCGAGCTGGCGTTTTCCTATCAGGGCGATGCGCTGAAAAAGCGGGTCGAGCCTCTGGCGGCGCAGCTTGGTTCGGATCTGCTGGCCGATTGCGATGTCGGGGACGAAGCGTCCATCGACGCGCTGTTCGCCCAGATCGGCAAACGCTGGGACAGCCTCGACTTTCTGGTTCACGCCATCGGCTTTTCCGACAAGAACGAATTGCGCGGGCGCTATGTCGATACGTCGCGCGACAACTTTATGATGACGATGGATATTTCTGTCTATTCCTTTACCGCCGTCACCCGCCGCGCGGTCGCGATGATGCCGCAGGGCGGCAGCGTGCTGACGCTGACCTATTACGGCGCCGAACGGGTCATGCCGCATTACAACGTGATGGGCGTCGCCAAGGCCGCGCTTGAGGCATCGGTGCGCTATCTGGCCGAGGATCTGGGCAAGGACGGTATCCGCGTGAACGCGATCAGCGCCGGGCCGATCAAGACGCTTGCCGCATCCGGCATCGGCGATTTCCGTTACATCATGAAATGGAACGAACTGAACTCGCCCCTGCGCCGCAACGTCACGACCGAGGACGTGGGCAAGTCCGCCCTTTACCTGCTGTCCGATCTGGGCAGCGGTGTCACCGGCGAAACCCATCACGTCGATGCGGGCTATCATGTCGTCGGCATGAAGGCGGTGGACGCCCCGGATATCGCGACCGTCGTCAAGGGCTGACAAAAATCAATCCGTGCAACCCGCAACCCGAATGCGGCGTTGACCCTGCACATTCATGCGCAGGGAGGCACGGCCATGGCCGATCAGACTGACAATCGCGACACGTTCTGGAGCCGGATGGACGACATCAACGCGGGTATGCTGGGCTGCGCACCTGACTGGCGGCTGGTGCCGATGTCGCACTACGCCGATCCGCAGGCCAATGTGCTGTGGTTCATCACCGCCGCCGGCACCGATCTGGTCCGCGCGGTCGAGGGTGGGGCCAGCCGCGCGGTCTATACCGTGGCGGACGGTGGCAAGGCCCTGTTCGCGCGGATCGAGGGGCAGTTGTCGCTGTCAGACGACCGGGCGAAACTCGACGAAATCTGGAATGCCGTAGCCGCAAGCTGGTTCGAGGAAGGCCGCACGGATGACGACGTCCGCCTGTTGCGGCTGGACCTGTCGGAGGCCGAGGTCTGGGCCACGGGCGGCGGTCTGGGCTTTCTGTTTCAGGTCGCGAAATCAAAGGTTACCGGCGAAAAACCCGACATGGGCGAGCATTTCGAACTGCGCTTTGCCTGACCCGGCGCGAACCGGCCCCCACACGGGGGCCGTCTGCCTGACCATCTCTTGCACCGCCGTGACATCCGGGTAAGTTCCCCCGACAGGAGGAACGCCCGCTGTCCATCACCCTGACCGAAGTCCTGACCCTGCTGTCGGCCCTGTCGCTGGCGATCCTGTCGCCGGGGCCGGCGATCATCGCCACCATACAGGCCGCCTTTGCCCATGGCCGGGAACGCGCCCTGCCCTATGGGCTGGGGCTGGCGACAGGTGCGTCGCTGTGGTGTCTTGCGGCGCTGTTCGGGCTCGCGGTGCTGTTCCGGCTGAATCCGGCGCTGTTGTCGGGAATGATGATCTTTGGTGGCTGCTATCTGCTGTGGTTCGCATGGCGGCTGTGGCGCGGGGCGACTCAGCCGCTGCCCGACGCCGCCGAAGGCCCCCGACGCGGCGCGATCGGGGGTTTTCTGGGCGGCATCGCGCTGAACCTGTCCAATCCAAAACCGGCGCTGTTCTATGCCACGCTGATCCTGTCGGTCTTTCCCCGCGCGCTGAGCGGCGCCGAACAGGGCGTGATCTATGCCATCTGTCTGGGCACCGAATATTTCTGGTATGCGCTGGTTGCGGTTCTGGCATCGACAGGGGCGATGCGGCTGCGCTATTTTGCGGCGAAATTCTGGATCGACCGCGCCTGTGCCGTGGCTATGGCGGTGTTGGGCGTGCTGTTGATCCTTGAACACTGAAAGGGACATGATGAACGACCGTCTGCCGCATGAAAAAGGCTTTCACGTCAGTTGGGATCAGCTTCACCGCGACGCGCGCGCGCTGGCATGGCGTCTGGACGGCACCGACTGGCGCGCCATCGTCGCCATCACGCGCGGCGGGCTGGTTCCGGCGATGATCGTCGCGCGCGAACTGGACATCCGCACGATCGAGACGATCAGCATCAAGTCCTACCGGGGCCACGGCGCGGGTGCCGGTCAGGGCGATCTGATCGTGCTGAATCAGCCCGACCCCGAACTGATGGGCGACGGCGACCGGATTCTGGTCATCGACGATCTGGTCGATTCCGGGCGCACGCTGGAACTGGTGCGGCAGATGTATCCCAAGGCGCATTTCGGCACCGTCTATGCCAAGCC
>JAUNUO010000155.1:4504-5967 GCA_030538135.1 Paracoccus sp. (in: a-proteobacteria) | reverse complement strand
TCGCCGCGTCGGCTTTGGCGACTGCGACCCGGCGCAGATCGCCTATACCGGCAAGTTCGTCGATTTCGGCCTTGAGGCGCTGGACGCCTTCTGGGAGGCGTCCGACCTGTGTCGATCGGCGCGACCTCGGTCGGGATGGAGGTGCAGGGCGAGCAGAACGGTCGGCTGTGTTTCACCGCCCGATCGGTGTCGGTTTTCGTGGACCAAGGCAGCAAGACCAAGATGCCGGTGTCTGGCCATATCCGCGAAGCGCTCGTCCAATGCTTGCGGATCCATCAATTGCGGGCGCTTTGAACGATTCTATCTTGTCGTCGCCTGGAATGGGCCTGCGCGATTCTGGCAGGTCGAAATTCCCCGGATCGCGGAAGGCGTCGCGAAAGAGTTTCTGCTGCGCACAAATGTAACGTCTCTCGACAGGTGAGGCCCGATAGTTTCAAACAGGGTCGATGGACTTGTCCAGGCTCAGTACTCGCTCTCGGGTCATAGCCAGAACGTGACGATTGCGGCGAGGGCGACGGCGAGGAGGAAGACTTGATGTGGGCGCATTCCGGTTATCGCGAAGACCGCGAGGATTGGGAACCGTTGCCGATCCATTTGACCGAAGTCGCGGCTGATGCCGCGGCGCTTGCCGCGCCACTGGGCCTGTCATCGGTCGCGGGACTGGCGGGATTGGCGCATGATCTGGGCAAATTCAGTCCAGCATTCCAGAGACGGCTTGAAGGCATTGGGTTGGCGGTTGATCATTCGACGGCCGGCGGCGCGCTGTTGATGCAGGCCGCCGCAATGCACGGGCAGGGAGAGCGGCTGGCGGCCGAGGTCATCGCCTATGCGGTGCTTGGTCACCATGCCGGCCTGCCCGACATGACGCTTATCGCCGGTGGCAGCATGCGGGCGCGGATCGAGGGATTTCAAGACAATCTGTCGCCGCAATGGCGCGATGCGGTGACGCTGGATTTCACCGGGCTGGCCGGGGAACTGGCGGCAAGGCTGCGGATGCGCGATCCGGCTCGGTCGGGGTTCGACCTGTCGCTGGCGGTGCGGATGGTTTTCTCGTGCCTTGTCGATGCGGATTTCAAGGCGACCGAACGGTTCTATGCGCGGCTGGACGGTTACCGCCCCGACCGGGACTGGCCCGCGTTGCAGCCGCATCTGGGCGCGCATCTGGCGGCGCTGGATGCGCGGCTGGCAGGGTTCCCGCAAGAGGGTGACGTGAACGCGATCCGGCGCGAGGTGATGACGCATGTGCGCGCACGCGCCGCGCTGCCGCCGGGGCCGCTCACGCTGACGGTGCCCACGGGCGGCGGCAAGACGCTGGCATCGCTGGGGTTCGCGCTGGAACATGCGCGGGTGCACGGGCATAGGCGGATCATCTACGTGATCCCCTATACTTCGATCATCGACCAGACGGCGATCGAGTTCCGCGACCTTCTGGGCGCCGATCATGTGCTGGAACATCACGCCGC
>JAUNUO010000155.1:0-4404 GCA_030538135.1 Paracoccus sp. (in: a-proteobacteria) | reverse complement strand
CGATCGAGTTCCGCGACCTTCTGGGCGCCGATCATGTGCTGGAACATCACGCCGCAATCGACGACCCGGATGACAGCGGGACCGGCCGCACCAAGCTGCGGTTGGCGATGCAGGACTGGGCCGCGCCGTTTGTCGTTACCACCGCCGTCCAGTTCTTTGAAAGCCTGTTCGCCGCCCGGACCTCGCGGGCGCGGAAACTGCATGCGATCGCGGGCAGTGTGATCGTGCTGGACGAGGCGCAGACCCTGCCACGTGGGCTGCTGGCGCCATGTCTGCGGATGCTGGACGGGCTGTGCGCGCATTATGGCTGTTCGGTCGTGCTGTGCACGGCGACGCAGCCGGCGCTGGACGAACGGCTGATGGGCGAACAGGTTGTCAACGGGCAAAAGGTAAAGACAGTCTTTGGCCTGCCGCTGGCCGGGCGGGAACTGGCGCCAGATCCTGCGGGGCTGAACGCGCGGCTGCGGCGGACGCGGATCGTGCATGGCGGCGATATGGACGACGCCGCGCTGGTTGCCGCGCTGGCGGGGCAACCGCAATCGCTGGTGGTGGTGAACAGCCGCCGTCATGCGCTGGAACTCTATCACGCGGCGGCGCATCTGGACGGCGCGGTTCACCTGACAACGCGGCAACATGCTGCGGATCGGACAAGGATCATCGCCGCTATCAAGGCGCGCCTGAAGGCCGGGGAACCCTGCCGGGTGATCGCCACCAGCCTGATCGAAGCGGGGGTTGATCTCAGCTTTCGCCGCGCATGGCGGGCCGAGGCGGGTTTGGACCAGATCATCCAGGTGGCGGGCCGGGTGAATCGGGGCGGGGAATATCCGGTTGCGGACAGCATCGTCACCGTGTTCTGTCCGACGGATCATAAACCCCCGCCTGAAATCGCCGGCCTGACGGGCGACCTGCGGGCGATCATGGCGGACCATGACGACCTGCAATCGGATGCAGCCATCGAGGCGTATTTCCGCCAGGTCTATTGGCGCCACCAGATCGGCCGCGAGGGGTTGGACGAAAAGGACATCCTGTCACGTCTGACGGTCCTGCCAAGGGGCGCGACGATGACGGATTTCGCTTTCCGCAGTATCGCCGAAGATTTCCGCATGATCGAAAGCGGGCTGGCCCCGGTGATCGTGGCTGACGACCCCACCGCGCTGGAGGGCCGGCTGCGGGGCAACGAAAGTTCGGGTACCATCGCGCGCGAGATGCAGCGGTTCGTCGTGCAGGTGCCGCCGCGCGAACGAGCGCGCATGATCGCCGCGGGCGCGGTCCGCTTTGCCGCCCCCGATAAGCGCGGCGACCAGTTCGCACTGCTGCACCGCAAGGCGCTCTATTCGCAAGAGATCGGGCTGGAATGGGAAGAGGCCGACGTGCTGCGGGTTGAGGAAACGATGTTCTGACATGAAGAAAAAGATTGACCCGTCACGATTCGGCGGCAACTATCCGGTCAGATCAAGTCTATGAAATTATTAACGAATGGTTAACGCATGGGTTTCGGTATCCGCCTGCGTGTGGCGTCGGATTTTGGCCTTTTCACGCGTCCAGAACTCAAGGTCGAGCGTGTCAGCTATGACGTGATGACGCCCTCGGCCGCGCGTGGGATTCTTGAGGCGATCCACTGGAAGCCGGCGATCCGCTGGGTGATCGACCGCATCCATGTGCTGGAACCGATCCGCACCCAGACCATCCGCCGCAACGAGGTCGGGCACAAGGCCCCTTATGGCAAGCTGAAATTCGCGATGCGGCGGGGGGATCTGGGTGGGGTTCAGCTGTTGGCGGATGAGGACCGGCAGCAGCGTGCCTCGACCGTGCTGGTGCGGCCCGCCTATGTCATTGCGGCGCATTTCGAACTGACCGACAGGGCAGGGGCCGAGGACAGCGAAGGCAAGCATCTGGACATCTTCAACCGCCGCGCCGCGCGGGGGCAGTGCTTTCACCAACCCTGCATGGGCGCGCGCGAATTTCCGGTGGATTTCCGTCTGATCGGCGCAAATGATCCGATGCCCGACACGATCCCCGACGACCGCGATCTGGGGCTGATGCTGTGGGACATCGACCATGCAGCACCGGGCCGCCCCTCGATGTTCTTCCGGGCGCGGATGACGGGCGGCGTGGTCGAGGTGCCGCCCCCCGGCAGCGCCGAGATTTTGCGATGAGCGTCCTTGCCGCGCTGGTGCGCGCCTATGACCGTCTGCCGGATGCACCGCCGTTCGGGTATTCCGCCGAAAAAATCGCAGCCGTTCTGGCTCTGCACCCTGATGGGTCGGTGGCGGGTCTGCACGACCTGCGTGGCGGGACGGCGAAAAAGCCCACTCCGGCCGTGCTGATGGTGCCGCAGGCGGTGAAGCGGACGGCAGGGATCGCACCGAATTTTCTGTGGGACAAGACGGCCTATACCCTTGGCGTGACCGCAGGCGAGGGCAAGCGCACGGCCGAGGAACACGCGACCTTTGCCGCCCGGCACCGCGAATGGCTGGACAGCACTCAGGACGAAGGGTTGCAGGCGCTGCTGCGGTTTCTTGACCGATGGGCGCCGGATCGGTTCGTCTGGGACGACGGATTGCGGGACCAGAACATCGTTTTTGCGCTGGAAACCGATCGGATGGCGGGCGTCATGCTGCATGACCGTCCCGCCGCGCGCGAATTATGGGCGGCGGTGCAAGGCGCGCGGGGTGGTGCGGGGGCGGTGTGTCTGGTGACCGGCCACCATGCGCCGGTGGCGCGGCTGCATCCGGCGATCAAAGGGGTTTGGGGCGCGCAAACGGCAGGGGCTAGTCTGGTGTCGTTCAATCTGGATGCCTTCGAATCCTATGGTCATGAACAGGGCGACAATGCGCCGGTGTCGGATCAGGCGGCCTTTGCCTATGGCGCGGCGCTGAATGCGTTTCTGGCCAAGGGCAGTGGTCACCGGGTGCAGATCGGCGATGCCTCGACCGTGTTCTGGGCCGAGGCGCCCGAGGCCGTGGCCAGCGTCGCCGAGGGGGTTTTCGCGGCGATGTTCGATGCCCTGCCCGATGGTGCGGCCGACGATGACGCGCGGCGCGAGATCGAAATGAAGCTGGACCTGATCCGGCAGGGCCGTCCGCTGACCGAGGTCGATCCGGCGCTGGAACCTGGCACCCGGTTCACGGTGCTGGGGCTGGCCCCCAACGCGGCGCGGCTGTCGGTGCGGTTCATGGTGCAGGATTCGTTCGACGAAATCGCCAGGTGTTACCGGCAATGGCAGCAGGATATCCGCGTCGAACCCGGTCCCCGCAACGGGCCTGCCAGCTTGTTCCGGCAACTGTGCGAACTGGCGGTGCAGGGCAAGATGGACAACCTGCCCCCGCGTCTTGGGGGCGACATGATGCGCGCGATCCTGACCGGCGGGCATTATCCGCTGACCGTCCTGTCCACCGCGCTGACCCGTATCCGCGCCGACGGGCGCATCGACGCAATCCGCACCGGCCTGATGAAGGCCGTGCTGGTCCGAAACTTCAGGCAGGAGGTGCCCGTGGCGCTGGATCCCGAATTCGACAACAAGGGCTATCAACTGGGCCGTATGTTCGCGGTCTATGAACAGATCCAGCGCGCCGCGCTTGGCGACGTGAACGCGGGGGTGCGCGATAAATATTACGGCGCCGCCTCGGCCACGCCGCGCAAGGTGTTTGCCATGCTGGATCGGGGCGCGATGGCGCATCTGTCCAAGCTGGGCAAGAAAAAACCGGGGCATGAGGTGAACCTGACCAAGACCCTGCGCGCGATCATGGACCGGCTGTCGCCCGCCGACGCACCCTTTCCGCAGACGCTGGCGGCGCAGGATCAGGCGCTGTTCGCGCTTGGTTATCACCACCAGCACAGCGAATTCTTCCGCAAGAAAACCGATGACGAGGACCAAGCATGACCGCCCTGACCCAACGCCATGATTTCGTGCTGATCTTCGAGGTCACGAACGGCAATCCCAACGGCGACCCCGACGCTGGCAACCTGCCGCGTCTTGACCCCGAGGACAGCCACGGTCTGGTCACCGATGTCAGCCTGAAACGCAAGGTGCGCAACTATGTCGAATTGGCGCGCGGCGGGCAGGACAGGATGCACATCTATGTGCAGGAAGGCGCGATCCTGAACGAAAAGCACCGGCAGGCTTATGTGGCGATCCGCAACGACGACAAGTCGCAAAAGGATGCCAAGCTGAACCCCAAGGACGACGCCGAGGCTGACGCGCTGCGCCGCTGGATGTGCGACAATTTCTTTGACGTGCGGACCTTTGGGGCGGTCATGTCCACCGGCATCAACTGTGGCCAGGTGCGCGGACCTGTGCAGATGGGCTTTGCCCGCTCGGTCGAGCCGATCCTGCCGGCGGAAATCACCATCACCCGCATGGCCGCCACCAACGAGGCCGAGAAAAAGAAGGCGGCCGAAGGC
>JAUNUO010000154.1 GCA_030538135.1 Paracoccus sp. (in: a-proteobacteria) | reverse complement strand
GGCGCACGAGACCCAGTTAACGCTTTGGCCCGAAACACTGATTCCGGCCCTTAACTTAGAATCTAACATAGAGTCTAACTGTAGTAGGCGCCGCGCCCGCTGTGGAGAACCCTCTCCGAGGGGCCAGGTTTCGCGAAACGGGGCCAGGATTCGCGAACTGGAACCGCCGAAAAAGGCCGAGAAAACGGGGCGCTCCGATGGCTGAGTGCTCCCTTAAATCGTGGAACGGTTTCCCTTTAATCGTCGACTGGCGGTCCGAAGCGACGCCGAGCGGCGACCGTGTGGTCCATCACCAGGACATGCCCGCCACGGCCATCCTCACCGGCGATTGCCGGGAGGAATTGCCCTTACACGCACCCTATGACCTGATCATCGGCGAAGCCTGCCGCAGGACTGGCCGCCGCTACATCGCCCGCGAGATCGATCCCGCCAGGGCCGAGCGCGCTCGCGCGCGGCTCGCCCAAATGCCCTCCGATCTCAGGAGGCCAGCATGACGGATCGTCCAGTGAACCCAGCCCCCGCCCCCGGACAGGACACCGACAGCCGCTGCGCGGCCTCGGTTCCGCCTTCCGGCTGCACGCTGGTCGACCTGATCTGGCGCAAGGGCGAGATCGAATACTGGATCCGCTTCGGCCGTTACCGCTTCAAATGGGTCCAGGACCGGGAACGCCGGACGCTCGGCTTCGCGCCCGGCAGCGTCTTCGCCTTCGTCCGCTGGACGGCGAACGGTTTTGGCACCACCGCCTCCCGCATCGACATCCTGCGCGCCGTGGAACCCGGCCAGCCCTGCCAGACCGTCCCCCATGTCGATCCCGGCGCCGAGATCCTGCTGAAGCTGCATGGCTGGCCCCGCGTCGCGCGTGTGCTGGAAGCCATCGACCGGATCGAGGCCATCGGCGTTCCGCCCGGCGACGTCGCCCCGGATTACTGGCGCCATCTCCATCACCGGCTCTCCGCCAACGAGGCGCCGCATCGCTACACCCGCCTGCGGCACGCCGCATGGCTGAAGCGCCGCGCGGTAATGCCTCATGATCCCCGGACTGGGGCTGATGCCCCTGTGGCGCGCCCAGAGGGGCGCAGGCCATGAGGACTCCCGTCCAGCATTTCGTCAGCCTCTCCGGCGGCAAGGACAGCCAGGCCGTCCTCTGCAAGTTGATCGAGCGGATCGAGCGCCGGGGGCTTGATGCCTTCGGAAACCGCCTCCCGCGCGTGCTTTTCGCCGATACCGGCCATGAGAACCCGATCACGCTCGACCATATCGCCTGGCTCGACGGTTGGCTGCACCGGTGCCTCGGCCTGCGTATCGAGACGGTCTCGGCCAACGACGTGCCCGGTCTCACCGACGCGGCCGCCTTCGCCCGCAAGCGCGCCATGCTGCGTGCCGAATGGTCGAAGCAAAAGCGCCGCACCCGCCACAAGCCCGCCTGTAACCAGCGCCGGATTGCCTGGAAGGCCGGTGCGATCCCCAAATCCGACTGGCTGTCGCACTGCGATTGTCCGGTCATGGTCTCGCCGCCGGTTCCGGATCCCCTGATCGACCGCGCGCTGGCCCTGCTGCATCCGACCGGCGTCCCGTTTCTCGACGTGGCCATGCTGCATGGCCGCTTTCCCAGCACGAAAGTCCGCTTCTGCACCAGCGACACCAAGCTGGTCCCCCTGTTGCATCGCAAGCGCCCGCTGCTGGACGCCGGCATCCCGGTGATCGACTGGATCGGGGAACGGGCCGACGAAAGCCCGGCGCGGGCAAAGAAACCGCCGATCCAGTCGGTCCGTTACCCGTCGGGCGCCCGCAACGTGCTCTACCGGCCGATCTTCCGCTGGACGGCGGCCGAGGCCTTCGCGATCTCCGACCGCCACGGCCTCCGACACAATCCGCTCTACCGCATGGGCATGAGCCGGGTCGGCTGCTCGACCTGCATCATGGTCAGGAAGCGCGAATTGCGCCTCTGGGCCCTGCGCTTCCCCGCCGAGGTGGCGCGGGTGCGTGCATGGGAGCGGCTGGTCGGGCTGGTCTCGCGCCGTACGGCGGTGCTCGGCACGCCCGCTTCGCTGCTGCCCGCGCCGACGGTGCCCGGCGATCCCGCAGATCACGGCCGGGCGACCATCGACAAGGCCATCGACTGGTCCCGCACCGCCCGGGGCGGGCGCAATTACGATCTGCTAATCGAACTGGAGCGGCAGGAGGCCCAAGACGACGGGCTGCTCTGCGACAGCGAATACGGGCTGTGCGAATGATGCGCGTCCTCGACCTCTTCAGCGGTGCCGCGGGCGGCTGGTCGCTCGGCCTGCACCGCGCGGGCTTCACCACCATCGCCGCCTGCGAGATCGTCGAATGGCGTCGCATCCTCTATTCGGAGAATTTCCCGCATGTCAGACTCTACGCCGATATCCGCACCCTCACGGCAGCTCGACTTGTTTCCGACCTCGGCTGCCTGCCCGAGATCGTCGTCGGCTCGCCGCCCTGCCAGGACATCTCCAGCGCCAACACGAGGGGCAAGGGGATCGAGGGCGAACGCTCGGGCCTCTATCTCGAGGCCGTGCGGCTGGTCGGAGACTGCCGGCCTCGCTGGTTCGCTTTTGAAAATAGCGCTAACCTCAGAACTCGCGGCGCCGACCGGCTGCTCGATGCGCTGGAAGCGCTCGGCTACGCCTGCTGGCCATGCGTGGTGGGTGCTGCGGATATCGGCGCCAACCACGTCCGCAAGCGGTCCTGGCTCATCGGCTGCAATCCCGAACAGCTTGCCGACACCCGTGTCGCAATCCCAACAGGGTGGGATACGGATGGAGGGCGGCTCGGGGGCGCGCAAGGCGATGAGGGACTCGGGCCTTCACGACCTGTTCCGCAACCGCCCTCTGCCGACGCCGATGGCCTCGGACGGGATGAAGGACGGCGCCGGCGGCGGCGCGGGCTCGACATATCCGCTGCGGATGATCCTGGCGACGCCGCGCAAGACGGACGCCGATCGCGGGGGCCGGGGCGATGTGCTGAGCCAGCTTCAGGGCCATGCCAGCCGCCATGCCGGGATGATGGGCACGCCGACGGCGAATGCGGCGCCACGGGGCAGCGTCTTGCGCAAACACAAGGGCCGGATGACCTCGGATCAGGACCGGTTCGACCGCACGCCGACGATCGGCGAGGCGCTGCATTTCGACAGGCGGGCGCCCGAGATCCTGCCCACCCCGACCAAGCGGGACAGCCGCATGGACGGCTGGAGCCCGGCCTACGACCGCCGCAAATCGCCGACCATGGATGCGGTGATGGACGGCGCGATGACGGATCGGGCGCCGGACAAATGGGCCGGGGCGCGAGCGCTGGCGGTGATCTTGCGGAGCCATGGCCTGACTGGAACGGCGGCATTGCCCATCACCTATGCGTGGATGATGGGATTTCCGCCTGGCTGGCTCGCACGCGCATTGCGCTCGGCAGCCGCAAGGGGACGTCTGCGGCGAGCCTGATCGTCGAGGCTTTCGGCGACGCGGTGGTGCCGCAGATCCCCGAGGCTATCGGCCGCGCCATCCTGCGCAGCGAGGCCGCGCTGAACGCGGTCCTCGGCGGCGCGGCGGCGGAGAGTGCAATCGCCCCAGTCGAAGCGTCCATCCGTGCAGACGGTGGCGACGCCGATGCCGCCGACATCGCAGCCTCCGACGATCCTGCGGATCGCGGGGGTGCGGCATGACCCGTCGGATTCGCACCGGATATCTCGCCGCGACTGGCATCGCCGTGCTGGTGATCGGCACTGCTTTCGTCGCCGACATCGCGCCGCGGCTGATCTGGAACGCGTCCGCCAGCTTGCCCATCGGGTTCTACCGCCTTGAGCCGCCGACCGATCTCGCCCTCGGCGATCTGGTCGCGGTCGCGCCGCCCGAACCGCTGGCGCAGTTCGTCACCGCGCGCGGCTATGTCGGCCCCGGCGTGCCGCTGCTGAAGCGCGTCACAGCGCTTCCCGGCACCCGGGTCTGCCGCAGCGGCGCCACGGTCACGGTCGCCGGCCAGGCCCTCGGCGCGGCGCGCGAGCGCGACAGCCTCGGCCGGCCGCTGCCCGTCTGGCAGGGCTGCCGGGTCGTCGGCGCGGAGCAGGTCTTTCTCATGAACCGGGAAGCCGGAGACAGTCTCGACGGCCGCTATTTCGGCCCGCTCCCGCTCAGCAGCGTCACCGCCCGCATTGTCCCGCTCTGGACCCATGCGGAAGGCGACAGTCGCTTCCGCCGGCCTGTGGCCGGTGCGGAAGACGGCCCCCTGAACCTCTCTCCAACCGCAACCGAAAGGACCGAATGATGCCACAGATCGGAGAATTCACCCGCACGCAATCCGGCTACGAGGGCTGCATCCGCACCGTCACCCTCGACCTGAACCTGGTCTTCGTGCCGACGCATAATGCCGACATCGAGAAGGCGCCGGATTACCGCATCCATCTCGACAGCGAGGACGGCCCGGAGATCGGCGCCGGCTGGACCCAGAGCGGCGAGAAGGCCGGGACCTATATCTCTGTCGCCCTCGACGATCCCGCGCTCGTACAGCCGATCCGCGCCCGGCTGTTCCAGTCGGACGAAGCCGGACGGTCCTGGGCGTTGCACTGGTCGCGCCCGAAAAAACGCGACGAGCGGGATTGAGCCATGCCGGTTTCCGTCCTTCACCATGCAGACGGGCGGGCTGGCGCCGCCCGTCGCGCCGCGATCCTTCTTCTTTCCGGCCTGGCCTTCGCCACCCTTCCGGCTGCCGGCCCGCTGGCGCAGACCGTGCAGCCGGTCGTGCGAGAGTCCCGCGATCCATTCGCATCCCACGTCGCGGAAGCCTCGCTGCGCTTCGGCGTCCCGCAACACTGGATCCGCGCCGTGCGCCATGTCGAGAGCCGCGGCAATCCGCATGCGGTCTCGCCCAAAGGCGCCATGGGCCTGATGCAGGTGATGCCGGAGACATGGGCGGCGCTGCGCGCCCGCCATGCTCTCGGCGACGATCCGTTCGACCCGCGCGACAACATTTTCGCCGGCGCCGCCTATCTGCGCGAGATGCATGATCGTTACGGTGACGTGACAGGGATGCTGGCCGCCTACAATGCCGGGCCGGGGCGTTATGACGAGCACCTGATCTCGGGCCGGGCCTTGCCGGCCGAGACTCGCGCCTATGTCGCCACGCTGGCGCCGATGTTGGGCGGCGAGCCGCTTCCCGGCACCGGTTTCGCCGCCGCACCGCCGTCCGATTGGCGCGAAGCACCGCTCTTCACCGGCAGCATGATCGACGGCCCGGATGCGGAACGGCTGCAGCCCGGCGGTCTGTTCGTGCGCCGGTCTGATGCGGAATCCACGCCATGACCATGCAAATCGCCTATGCGGACCCGCCCTATATCGGCTGTGCGCATCTCTACCGCGATCGTCCCGATTACGCCGGCGAGGTCGATCATGCGGCGCTGATCGAGCGGCTGGAACGGGACTACGACGGCTGGATCCTGCATGCCGCCGCGACGCCGCGTTCCTTCGCCGTGCTCGCGCCGCTGGTCGAGCCGACCGGCGCCCGCTGGATGGCCTGGGTGAAGGGATTCGCCGCCTTCAAGCGCAACGTGCCCGTCGCCTGGGCCTGGGAACCGGTGATCGTCAAAGCCGCGCGCAAGCCCGTGGTCAGCAAGCGCCTGGTGCTGCGGGACTGGGTGCAGGAAAGCATCACCCTGCGCCGCGGGTTGACCGGCGCCAAGCCGGAAGCCGTCTGCCATTGGTGCTTCGAGATGGTCGCCGCACGGCCCGAGGATACGCTCGACGACCTGTTTCCCGGCACCGGTGCCGTCACCGCCGCGTGGCATTCCTGGCAGCGGAAATTCACCCTGCCTGACGATCCACTGCCGGATTTGGCGCCATTGGACAGCACCCGCCGGGGTCGAGCCCTCCCAAGGGGGCCCTCATGAGGAATCGGCGGCCAGATCGCACCAGAGGATACTGCAGCAAAGAGCCGGGGGGGGGGGGGCCCGGGGGCCCCCCGCCCCCCCCGGGGGGGGGGGGCGGTAGGAGCCCCC